>JBGPBV010000121.1:0-22014 GCA_041481445.1 Vicinamibacteria bacterium | reverse complement strand
CCGCGACAGCTCGTGGCGCTGGCGGGCGATCGGCTGCGCGGAGGGTACCGGCGGCGCCTGGAGCGCTACCGGTACGGGCCGGGCGTGTTCAAGCTCGACATCGCGCTGGACGGGCCCGTGCCCTGGACGGCCGCGGCCTGCTCCCGCGCGGCCACCGTCCACCTTGGGGGCACGCTCCCGGAGATCGTCCTGAGCGAGCAGGCGGCCTGGGACGGGTACGAAGCGGCGCGGCCGTTCGTCCTCGTCGCCCAGCAGAGCCTGTTCGATCCCTCACGCGCACCCGCCGGCCACCACACCCTGTGGGCCTACTGCCACGTGCCGAACGGCTCGACGGTGGACATGACCGAGCCGATCCTCGGCCAGGTCGAGCGGTTCGCGCCCGGCTTCGGCAAGCGGATCTTGAAAGTCGCCGCCCGCGGACCGGCGGCCATGGAGGCCTACGACGCGAACTACGTCGGCGGCGACATCAACGGCGGCGCGCAGGGACTGGATCAGCTCCTGGGCCGTCCGGCCTGGCGGCTCGACCCGTATTCGACGCCGGTACCGGGATTGTTCCTGTGCTCGTCGTCCACGCCGCCGGGCGGCGGCGTGCACGGGATGTGCGGATACCACGCGGCGCGGTCCGCGCTCCGGAAGGCCTGAGGTGGTCAGTCGGGGGGCCCGGCCTGGTCACGCAGCCGGTCGAGCACGCCGGGCCCGAGCCGGCGGACCAGGCGCACGAGCTCGCCGCAGACAGGATGGAGGACGACCATCCGGGGCGGTCCGCGCTCGATCACGGTGGCCGCATCGGCGTCGAGGAGCTCGAGACAGATCGGGCAACGGCCCTTCTGGGCCTTCAGGGCCGCCGCGCGCGGAATGGGATCGCTGTCCTGCTGGCGGCGCTGCAGCCTCTGGAGGGCCTTGTAGAGGACGATCCATTCGCGATGCTGGCGGGTCTCGCGCTTGCCGGCCGGAAAGGGCGGCAGGCCCGCCTTCGTCAGCGACCCCACGCGATAGCGCGCGCAGTAGGCCGCGATCTTCTGGCGCACGGCCTCCTCGGTGAGGGGCGGACGACCTCTGGGAGCCATGGCTCAGGAGCTTAGCGAAGGACCAATCTTTATGTCAACTAAATTGGTAACTTCAATAAGACTTCTTATCGGAACTAAAGTGGCGACGGCCGCTCGCTGCAATTACGCTAGACTACCGTGTCACGGGAGAGCTCCGGGGGGAACTCCCGCCGGCCGAGGGCGGCCGTGCCCATGCCAGGATGTGTGACGAGCGCGCTCCGCAGGGCCGTCGCGCCGGGCGCGCGCCTGGGGCTGCGCGGGTCGCGCCTGGCCACCTCCCTCGTCCTGGCCGGCACGCTCGTGCAGGCTCCGGAGGACGCGCCCCGCATCGGCAGCGCCCCTGACCGCGGCGGCCGGCTCGACGCCGACGGCCATCTCCATTCCGATCACCGCGAGTTCCACTTCACCCGGGCCGTCTACACGGGCCTGCGCCGGCGTAACTGGGCCATCGACTACCCCAAGGCCGACCGCCAGCTCATGGTGGGCGTCCAGCGGCTCCTCACGCACCTCGACGCCTGCGCGGAGGTGAACCCCGTACGCCTCGACGACCCCGACCTCGGCCGCTACCCGTTCGTCTACGCGGTCGAGGTCGGCCACATGGCGATGACGGAGGCCGAAGTGCGGGGGCTCCGCCGTTACCTCGAGGCGGGCGGCTTCCTGATGGTGGACGACTTCTGGGGCACCTGGGAGTGGGACAACTTCGAGAGCGAGATCCACCGCGTGCTGCCCGGCTGCAGGATCGTGGACCTGCCCAGGGACCATCCCCTGTACCGCGCGTTCTACGACATCACGGAGTTCCCCCAGGTCCCCAACGTCGGCAACGCCCAGTGGGGCCGCACCTGGGAGCAGGACGGCTACACGCCGTTCTACCGCGGCATCAACGACGACAAGGGCCGGCTCATGGTGGCCATCAACCACAACACCGACCTCGGCGACGCCTGGGAATGGGCGGAGGTGCCGGAGTACCCGCTCAAGTACTCGACCTTCGCGTACCAGATGGCGGTGAACGCCATCATCTACTCGATGAGCCACTGAGGGCCTCCCATGCTCCCGCCCGTGGAAGAGGTCTTCGAGCTCCTGTTCAAGTACCGCCCCTTCCTCTTCGAGAAGGGCCGCTTCGTGATGGCGCCGCCGTGGCCGGCCGGGATCGCCCTGGCCGTGGGCGCGGTGGCGGTGGCCGGGAGCTACACGCGCGCCCGCGGGGCCACCCGCCGCGGCGAGCGCGCGGTGCTGGTCGCCCTGCGCACGGCCGCGCTGGCCGTGGTCCTGTTCTGCCTGAGCCGGCCCGCCCTCGTCCTCTCCACGGTCGTCCCGCAGCAGAGCTTCCTCGGCGTGGTGGTGGACGATTCCGAGAGCATGCGGATCGCGGACGACGGCGAGGCCCGCGGGGCCTTCGCGCAGCGGACCTTCGGCCCCGGGGCCGCCCTCACCCGCGCCCTGGCCGACCGCTACAAGCTCCGTTTCTTCCGGTTCTCGGAGAGCTCCGAGCGCGTGGCCGACCTCTCCTCCCTGACCTTCGGCGGCAACCGGACCTCGCTCGCGCACGCCCTCGAGGGCGCGGACCAGGAGCTCCAGGCGGTGCCCCTGGCCGGCCTGGTCCTGGTGACGGACGGCGCCGACAACGGCGAGTCGGAGCTGGGCCTGCTGCTGCCCCGCCTGCGCGCCCGCTCCGTGCCCGTGTTCACGGTCGGGGTCGGACGCGAGCGCTTCGCGCGCGACGTCGAGCTGACGCGCGTGGAGATGCCGGCCGCGGTGCTCAAGGGCACCTCGGTCACGGCCGAGGTGCGCCTCTCCCAGCGCGGCCTGGGCGGCCAGAAGGTCCGTCTCGACGTCGAGGACGCCGGCCGCATCGTGCAGAGCCAGGAGGTCACGCTCCCCGCGGAGGGCGAGGCGGGCGCCACGCGCGTCCACCTCACCGCCTCCGAGGCCGGCCCCCGCACCTTCCGCTTCCGCATCGCGCGCCAGCCCGGAGAGCCGATAGAGGAGAACAACCGGCAGGACGTGCCGGTGGAGGTCGCCGACCGGCGCGAGAAGATCCTCTACCTCGAGGGCGAGCCGCGCTTCGAGCTGAAGTTCATCCGCCGCGCGGTCGCCGAGGACAAGAACCTGCAGGTGGTCTGCCTCCAGCGTACGTCGCAGAACAAGTTCCTCCGCCTGGACGTGGACGACGCCGAGGAGCTGGCGGCGGGGTTCCCCAGGACGCGCGAGGAGCTGTTCAAGTACCGCGGCCTCATCCTGGGCAGCGTGGAGGCCGGCTTCTTCACCGCCGACCAGCTCCGCATGATCGCGGAGTTCGTGGGCCAGCGCGGCGGAGGCCTGCTCACGCTGGGCGGACGGCACTCCTTTGCCCAGGGCGGCTACGCCCCCACTCCCCTGGCCGAGGTGCTGCCGGTCGTCCTCGAGGAGGGGCGCGAGGCCAAGGAGCCGTTCTTCGCCGAGATCAAGGTCGAGCCGACCCCGCTGGGCATGACCCACGGCGTGACGCAGCTGGCGCCGACGGAGGACGAGAGCGCGCAGCGCTGGAAGAAGCTGCCGCCCCTGTCCACCCTCAACCCCATCCGCCGGACGCGGCCGGGGGCGGTGAGCCTGCTGCTGGGACGCGGCGACGGCCTGGCCGGGCCCCAGGTCGTGCTCGCCTACCAGCGCTACGGCGCGGGCAAGTCGCTGGCCTTCACCGTGGACGATTCCTGGCTCTGGCAGATGCACGCGGACATCCCGCTCGAAGACATGACGCACGAGAACCTCTGGCGCCAGCTCCTGCGCTGGCTGGTCAGCGGGGTGCCGGGCCCGGTCACCGCGTCCGTGTCCGCCCCCCGGACCACCCCCGGCTCGGCGGTGAGCCTCCTGGCCACGGTGACCGACGGCTCCTACCTGAAGGTCAACGACGCCGAGGTCGTGGCCCACGTGAAGGAGCCCTCGGGCGCGTCGCGCGAACTGCCCCTCGAGTGGTCGGTGGGCAAGGACGGCGAGTACTCCGCCCGCTTCACGCCGCGCGAGACGGGATCGTACGAGGTGCGCATTCAGGCCGGCCGCGCGGGGAAGGTCCTCGGCAGTGACACCACCCAGGTGCAGTCGGCCGACCTCGACACGGAGTACTTCGGGGCCGAGATGCGACGTCCTCTCCTCGAGCGGATCGCCCAGGAGACGGGCGGCCGGTTCTACACGGAAGAGACCGTCCGCTCCCTGCCGGAGGACATCCGCTACGGCGGCGGGGGCGCCACCGTGCAGGAGACGAGGCCCCTGTGGGACATGCCCGTCCTCTATCTCGCGATCGTGGCCCTGGTCTCCGCGGAGTGGGGCTATCGCAAGCATCGGGGACTGGCATGAGCCTCCGCGGCTCGACCGTCCTCGCCTGCGCGCTCGGCGCCCTTCTCGCTCGGGAGGCCCGTGCCGACCAGAGCCATCTCGTCGTCGTGGTCGGCCTGGGGGGCGAGCCGAAATACTCCGAGGCCTTCGACCTTCTCGCGACCTCGATGATCCAGGCCGCCGAGAAGAGGCTGGGCCTGGCCGCCGCCGACATCGACTACTACGGCGAGAAGGCGGCCGACCCCAAGCGGCCCGCCTACCGGGGCCGCTCGACGCGCGAGAACGTCACGCGCGCGCTGGAGTCACTGGCCGGGACCGCGCGTCCGGGCGACCTCGTCTTCATCCTCCTCATCGGCCACGGCAGCTTCCAGGCCGGCGAGTCGCGCCTGAGCCTGCCCGGGCCGGACATGACCGCGGCCGACTTCGCCCCCCTGCTCGCGCGCCTCTCCGCCCAGCAGGTCGTGCTCGTGAACACGGCCAGCGCGAGCGGCGACTGGGGCAAGGCGCTCGGCGCCAAGGGGCGCACGATCGTGACCGCCACCAAGAGCGGGATGGAGCGCAACGAGACGGAGTTCCCGAGGTACTTCATCGAGGCCTTCACCGGGGACGGGGCGGATGCGGACAAGGACGGCCGCGTCTCCGTCCTGGAGGCCTTCACCTACGCCAAGCGCGAAGTCGAGCGCTTCTACGAGAAGAGCCATCGCCTCCTGACCGAGCACGCCGTTCTCGACGACGACGGCCTTGGCGCGCCCACGCCGGACGGCGACGGGCGGCTCGCCCGCACGCTGTTCCTGGGCGGGGCGGGCGAGAACGCCGCCGACGCGTCGACCGCGGCCGACCCGCGGCTGGCCGAGCTGCGCCAGAGGCGGGGAGAGCTCGAGCGACGGATCGGCGCCCTCAAGGCGCGCAAGGAGCAGATGGCGGAGGCGGAGTACCAAGACGAGCTGGAGACGCTGCTCCTGGAGCTCGCGCGCGAGGACGAGGCCATCCGCAAGCACGGAGGCGCCCGGTGAGGATGGCCGCGAGCGTGCTCGGCGTGCTGCTCGCCGCCACCGGCGGCGGCCTGCAGACGCCCGACGTGGCCCTTCCCGCGGATGCCCTCCGGTCCGGCGACTACGACGCCGCCATCGGCGCCCTGACCCGCCAGGCGCGCCGCGACCCCCGACAGGCCGGCGTCCATCGGACGCTGGCGCGGACCCTGGCCGAGGTCTCTCGCTACCCGGAGGCGGAGGAGGCGGTCAAGGTCTTCCAGTCCGCGAACCCTCGATCGGTGGAGCTCCAGGAGACGCTCGGGGAGGTCCTGGCCGCGCGCGGTCGCACGACGGAAGCGGAGGCCGCCTTCAAGAAGGCGATCGCCGGCGGCGCCTCGGACGCGCTCCTGGCCGAGGTCAACCTCGCCGTCCTCCGGTCCGATCGAGGCGAGCGCGCGGCGGCGGCCGCCGGTTTCCGGCGTCTCGTCCAGGCCTACAACCGCGGCGAGGCCACGACCTCCGAGCAGCTGGAGGCGGTGGCCATCGCCTGCCGGTCCCTCGGCGACGACGATCCCCAGCTCTTCAAGGACGCGCTCAAGGCCTTCGACGAGGCGATCGCGGCCGACCCGGACAACGTGGGCGCGCGCGTACGTCTGGCCGAGCTGCTGCTCGAGAAGTACAACCGTCCGGACGCCGCGGACGCGGTGAAGGAGGCCCTGGAGCACAACCCCGCGCATCCGCGCGCCCTGCTGGCCCAGGCGCGCGTGCTGGACTTCGACGGCGCGCCGGGCGTGATGGAGCAGATCCAGCGGAGCCTGGCCGTGAGCCCCGGCTTCGCCGAGGCGCGCGTGTTCCTGGCCGAGGTGCTCGTGGACCAGGAGGACTACGACGGGGCGGCGCGCGAAGCCGAGAGCGCCCTGGCCGACGACGCGGCCTCCCTGCCCGCGCTCACCGCCCTCGCCGCCGCCCGCTACCTCCAGGGCGACACCGCGCGCTTCCAGGAGAGCCAGCGCCGCGTGCTCGCGCTCAACCCGAGGCCGGCCGAGCTCTACAACCGGCTGGCCGAGCTCAGCGCGCGGAACCGGCTCTACCGCCAGGCGGCCGCCTTCGCCCAGCAGGCTCTCACGCTGGACGCAAGGACGTGGCGCGGCCTCGGGATCCTCGGCCTCAACCAGCTCCGGCTGGGCGCGATCGAAGACGGCCGCCGGAACCTCGAGGCCTCCTTCAAGGGCGACCCCTACAACGTCTGGATCAAGAACACGCTCGACCTGCTCGACACGTTCCCGAAGTACAGGGAGACGTCCACTCCGCACTTCCGGATCCTCCTCCACGCCAAGGAAACGGACCTGCTCGCGCCGTACGCCGCGGCCCTGGCCGAGGAGGCCTACGCGCGCCTGGCCGAGCGTTATCCCTACCGGCCCGAGGGGCCGGTGCGGGTCGAGGTCTACCCCGATCATGCGGACTTCTCCGTCCGCACCGTCGGCCTCGCCGGACTGGCCGGGCTCGGGGCCTGCTTCGGGCCGGTGTTCGCGATCGACTCGCCGTCCGCGCGCGAGGTCGGCCAATTCAACTGGGGCTCGACCCTGTGGCACGAGCTGGCCCACACGTTCACCCTCGGCCTGAGCGGCAACCGCGTGCCCCGCTGGTTCACGGAGGGGCTCTCCGTGCACGAGGAGCACCGGGCGCGGCCGGGCTGGGGCGACGGTGTGACCGTCGAGTTCCTGCGCGCCCTCGAGGCGGGCGAGCTGCTGCCGCTGGGCACCCTCAACCGCGGCTTCGTGCGGCCGAAGAGCCAGGAGCAGGTCGCGATCTCGTACTACCAGGCCTCGCTGGTCGTCGAATGGATCGAGACCCGGCGCGGCTTCCCCGCCCTCGTCGGGCTGCTGAAGGCCTACGGGGACGGGCTCACGACCGCGCAGGCCTTCCAGAAGGTGCTGGGCACGACGCCCGAGGACGTCGACACGCAGTTCCTGGCCTCGGTGCGGGAGCGCTTCGCGGGGCCGCTGGCCGCCATGCGGCTGCCCTCGCCGCCGCCGGGCCTGGCCGCCCTCGGCCGCGCCGCTCATCCGACGGCCGCGGACCTCGAAGCGCGCGCCAAGGCGGACGCGGGCGACTTCGAGGCGCAGCTCCGGGCGGCGACCGTGCTCTTCAAGCAGGGCAAGCGCGCGGAGGCCCTCCCCTACTTCGAGCAGGCGCGGACGCTGTTCCCGGAGCTGGGAGGGCCCGACAGCCCTCACTGGTACCTCGCGTCCCTCTACAAGGAGCAGGGCCGGACGGACGAGGCGCGGGCCGAGCTCGAGCGGCTCACCACGATCACCGACAGCCACTACCAGGCGCAGCTCGAGCTGGCGCGGATGCGGGAGGAGAAGGGAGACCTGGCGGGGGCGGCGGCGGCCCTCGACGCCGCGCTCTACATCTCGCCCTTCGAGCCCGCCGTGCACGAGCGGCTGGCCAACCTCGACGCGCGCCTGGGCGACCAGGCGGGGGTCGTGCGGGCGCGGCGGTCGCTGGTCGCGCTCGATCCCGTCGACCGGCCGGAGGCGCTCTACCAGCTCGCGCGGGCGCTCCTGGAGGCGGGCGACGCGGCCGGAGCGCGGCGCGAGGTGCTGCGCGCGCTGGAGATCGCGCCCCGGTTCCAGCGCGCCCAGGAGCTGCTCCTGCGTCTCCACGACGCCCGGGCGGGGAGCGGGACGCCATGAAGGCCTGGGCCCCGGCGCTCCTCCTCGGCCTGGCGGTGGTCCTGCCCGCCAAGGGCGACGGCTACGAGCCTCCCGCCGTCGACTACAAGAACATCCCGTACAACGGCCGCTTCACGTTCGTGCGCCTGCGGTTCCGCCCCTCCCAGTGGGGTCCCGGACGCTACGAGTGGGGCCTCGACCTCAAGTGGAACCACGACTACCCGCGCGCCGACGGTCACTTCATGAAGATGCTCAAGGAGCTGACCACGCTCGATCCGAACGAGGACGGTGGCAACATCCTCGCCCTGGACGATCCCGAGCTCTTCAAGTATCCGGTGGCCTACATGTGCGAGCCGGGGTTCTGGACGCTCACCGACGCCGAGGCGGCGGGGATGCGCACCTACCTCCGCAAGGGCGGGTTCGTGATCTTCGACGACTTCGTGGGGCCGCACTGGGACAACTTCGCCGAGCAGATGCGGAAGGTGCTGCCGAGCGGGCGCCTGGTGGAGCTGGACGCGTCCCATCCGGTGTTCGACTCCTTCTTCCGGGTGGGCGACCCGCGCGCCTTCCCCCATCCCTACTTCCGATGGGCACAGCCGAACTACCTCGGCGTGTTCGAGGACAACGACCCCTCCAAGCGCCTCATGGTCATCGTCAACTACAACCAGGACGTGAGCGAGTACTGGGAGTGGTCGGACACCAACTACGCCCCCATCGACCTCAGCAACGAAGCCTACAAGCTGGGAGTCGATTACGTCATCTACGGGATGACGCATTGAGGAAGGTAAGGGCGACGCGATGGGCGAGAAACGCGGCGCCATCCTGCAGGCGCAACAGTGATGCTGAAGTGCGACCAGTGAGCACGCCGCCGCCCCCCGTTGGGGGCGCCGGCGTGCGACGGGGGGTTTCAGGGGGGGAGCCGGAGCCCATTCGAAATGAGGCGCAGCGTTCCCCCCCTGAGATAAATGACAGGAGCCACATGACCGCCGAGAACCTCTCGATCGACCAGGCCGGCTCGGACGACGTGGCGCTGGCCGAGCGCATGCAACAGGGCCGCGACCGGATCGTGCGCGAGCTCCGCAAGCTGATCGTGGGCCAGGACGACGTGATCGAGCAGGTGCTGATCTCGCTCTTCGTGGGCGGCAACAGCATCATCACGGGCGTGCCCGGGCTGGCCAAGACCCTCATCGTCCACACCCTGGCCCAGGTGCTCGACCTGAAGTTCTCGCGCATCCAGTTCACCCCGGACCTGATGCCCTCCGACATCACGGGGACGGACATCATCCAGGAGGACCCCGAGACCGGGCGGCGGCACCTGGTGTTCGTGCCCGGCCCCGTCTTCAGCCACATCGTGCTCGCGGACGAGATCAACCGCACGCCGCCCAAGACCCAATCCGCCCTCCTGGAGGCGATGCAGGAGCACCGCGTGACCGTCCAAGGCAAGACCTACGTGCTGGACGAGCCCTTCTTCGTGTTCGCCACCCAGAACCCGATCGAGCTGGAAGGCACCTACCCGCTGCCGGAGGCCCAGCTCGACCGGTTCATGTTCGACATCGTGATCGACTACCTGCCCCTCGAGCAGGAGATGGAGGTCGTGGCCGCCACCACCGCCGTCCAGGACCTGCGCTTCGAGCGCACGGTCACGGGGGCGGACATCGTCGCCTTCCAGTCCCTCGTGCGCCGGGTGCCGGTGGCGGACGAGGTGATCCGCTACGCGGTGGACCTCGCCCGCACCAGCCGCCCCTCCGCCCCCAACCCGCCCGAGTTCGTCCGCAAGTGGGTGGAGTACGGCGCCAGCGTGCGCGCGGCGCAGTACCTCGTGCTCGGAGGCAAGGCGCGCGCCCTCATGAATGGCCGCTACCACGTCAGCTTCGACGACATCCGCGCCCTGGCCCCGCCCGTCTTCCGCCACCGCATCCTGACGAACTTCCACGCCGAGTCCGAGCGCATCGGCAAGACGCGCGTGGTGGAGGAGCTGCTCTCCGCCGTCCCCGTGCCGCGCTCGCGGATGTAGAGGCCGAGGATGCGCGCCGACCAGGCCCGAAGCGACACCCCCGAGAGCCGGTTCCTCGCCCCCGAGGTCCTGGCCCGGATCGGCAACCTGGAGCTGCTCGCGCGCACGGTGGTGGAGGGGTTCGTCAGCGGCCTGCATCGCTCCCCCTATCTCGGGCGGTCCGTGGATTTCGCGGAGCACCGCGCCTACATGCCCGGCGACGACATCCGCCGCATCGACTGGCGGCTCTTCGGCCGCACCGATCGCTTCTACCTGAAGGAGTTCGAGGCCGACTCGAACACCGACCTCGTCCAGCTCCTCGACGTGTCGCGGTCGATGCGCTACTCGAGCCACGCGCTCGGCAAGCTCGACTACGCGTGCGCGCTCGTGGCCTGCCTGGCCTACCTCGCGCGCAAGCAGCGCGACCGCGTCGGCCTCGTCACCTTCGACGAGGACATCCGCGACTTCGTGCCGCCGTCGGCCAAGCACCTGCCCATCCTCCTGCACACGCTCGACCGCCTGCACGGCGAGAGCGAGCCCGGCCGGGCCCGCGGCCTCCTGGCCCGCCCGCTGGCCAAGGCGGCGGAGGCCCTCTACCGCCGCAGCCTGCTCGTGGTCGTGTCCGACCTCTACGAGGAGCCGCGAGCGGTGCTGGACGCGGTGGCGCTCCTGGGCCACCGCGGCGGGGACATCATGGTCTTCCACGTGCTCGATCCCGCGGAGATCCAGTTCCCGTTCGACCAGCCCGCCAGCTACGAGGACCTCGAGTCCGGCGAGCGCATCCCGGTGGTGCCGGACGCCGTGCGCGAGCGCTACCGCGCCCTGGTGGCCGGCCACATCGAGAGCCTCTCGCGCGTGCTGGGCGAGAACCGGATCGACTACGCGCTGTTCGACACCTCCCTGCCGCTCGACCACGCGCTGGCCCGCTACCTCACGCGCCGGCAGCGCATGGTGAGGGTGCGCTGATGGGGTTCCTCACCCCCGCCTTCCTGGCCGGCCTGGCCGCCCTCGCCGTCCCCATCCTCGTCCACCTGACGAACCGGCCGCGCCGCGAGACGGTGCCGTTCCCGTCGCTCATGTTCCTGCAGCGGATCCCCTACCGCTCGGTCCGTCGCCAGAGCCTCCGCCACTGGCTCCTCTTCGCGCTGCGCGCGGCCGCCTTCGTGCTCCTGGCCCTCGCCTTCGCGCGCCCCTTCTTCGGATCCTCGAGCCGGCCCGCGGGCCTGCTCGGCGGGGCCACCCTCCGCGTCATCCTCCTCGACCGCTCCTACAGCATGGGCTACCGCGACCGCTGGCGGCGGGCCACGGAGGCCGCTCGCAAGGCCATCGAAAGCGCGGAGACGGAGGACCGCGTCGCCCTGGTGCTGTTCGACCGCGCGCCCCACACGAGCGGCGAACCCACCGCCGATCGCGCGCGGCTGCGCGCGGACCTCGACGCCGCGCGGCCGGGAGTGGAGGTCACGCGCTACGGTCCCGCCCTGCGCCTGGCCGCGGAGATGATCGGGGCCTCGCGCCTCCCGCGCCAGGAGGTGGTGCTCATCACGGATTTCCAGAAGACGGGCTGGGACGGCGCGGACGACGTGCGCCTCCCCGCCGGGACCACGCTCACGCGGGTCGACCTCTCGGACGGCGACGCCTCCAACCTCGCCATCACGGGCGTGGAGCTCGAGCGCGACTACCAGTCCGGCCGCGAGCGCGTGATCCCGAGCGCGCGCCTGGTCAACAAGGGCCCGCGGGCGGCCGCGGACGTCGGGGTCTCCTTCGACGTGGACGGCCGGACGGTCCGGCAGCAGCGCGTCACTCTCGGGCCCAACACGTCGTCCACGGTGACCTTCGAGCCCTTCCCCCTGCCGCCCACCGCGGCGCGCGCCACCGTGCGTGTCGACCCCGACGGCCTGCCCGAGGACGACCGCTTCCATCTCGTCCTGGCCCCGGGCGGGGACCTGCCCGTCCTGGTCCTCGAGAACGGGCCCGTGCGCGGCCGAAGCCTGTACCTCGAGCGCGCGCTCGCCATCGGTCATCGGCCGCGCTTCCGCGTCGAGGTGAAGGACGCGGCCCAGCTCCGCGCGGACGACCTCTCGCCCGGGATGCTGGTCGTCCTCGACGACGCGCCTCCGCCCGCGGGCCCGGCCGGGCGGCGGCTGCGCGAGTTCGTGGAGGGCGGCGGGGGGATCCTCGTCGTCCTCGGCGAGAAGACGGCGGCCTCCGCCTGGTCGGGCGAGGCGGCGCCGCTGTTGCCCGGGCTTCCGGGCCCCGCCGTCGACCGCAGCGCGGACTGGGGCGGCACCCTGGCCTACCTCGACTACGGCCATCCCGTGTTCGAGCTCTTCCGCGGCCCGCACAGCGGCGACTTCTCGTCCGCACGTTTCTTCCGCTACCGCACGCTGGCGGCCAGGGACGGCGTGCTCGCGCGCTTCGACGACGGCGGGGTGGCCCTGGCCAGCCGGTCCTTCGGGAAGGGACGGGTGCTCGTGTGGACGAGCTCCCTCGACACCTCCTGGAACGACCTCGCCCTTCAGCCCGTCTTCCTTCCCTTCGTCCACGAGCTCGTCCGGTACGCCGCCGGCCACGTCGTGTCCCCGGCGTCGTACACCGTCGGCGACGCCCTCGACCTCTCGCGCGCGCCCGCCCTGGCCAAAGGGGACGCCGTGGCCGTCGGGCCCTCCGGCCAGCGCTCGACGCTCCCGCGAGGTGCGGCGGGCCTGGAGCTGGCCACGCCCGGCTTCTACGAGGTCCGGTCCACGGCGGACGGTCCCGCGATCGCGGTGGCGGCGGTGAACGTGGACCGCGCGGAGTCGGACCTCGCCGCCATGGACCCGGAGGAGCTGGCGAGCGCGGTGACGCGGCCGGGGCCCGGGGTCGAAGCCGCGCCGGCGGAGCCGGCGCACACGGCCGGTGAGCACGAGAGCGGCCAGGCGCTCTGGCGATACGCGATGATGGCGGCCCTGCTGCTGCTCGCGACGGAGACGGTCCTCTCGAACCGCCTCCCGCCGCGGGCCCGGGACCAGGTGAGGCAGACATGACCCACGCGAGCTACGACGCGCTGAGGCAGGTCATCCGCGACGTGCGGCGGCGCTGGCGCCTGAAGGTGGGGCTGCGCGGGGCCGCCGTCGTCCTCGCCGCCTCGCTGGCCACGGTCGCGGTGTCCGCCTACGCGATGGACCACTTCCGCTACGAAGCCTGGGCCGTGACCGCCTTCCGCGTCTTCGCCTACGTGACCCTGGCCGCCCTGGCCGCGCGCTTCCTCGTCCTGCCCCTCTGGGGACGCGTGAGCGAGGAGCGCGTCGCCCTCTACGTCGAGGAGCACGAGCCGTCGCTGCAGGCGGCCGTCCTCAGCGCGGTCGAGGTCGGGCGGCCGGACGAGCCCCGGCGCTCGGAGGTCTCGCGGGCGCTGGCCGCGCGGCTGGTCGAGCAGGCCGTCGAGAGGTGCCAGACGATCGACTACGGGCGGCAGGTCGAGGCGCAGGGGCTCCGGCGCGCCTCCGGGCTCCTCGCCCTTGCCGCCGCGCTCGGGATGGCCCTCACCATCCTGAGCCCGGCGTTCCTCCGGCAGGCCGCTCCCCTGCTGTTCGCGCCCTGGCGCGGCGCGGCCCGCAACCCCTACGCGATCGACGTCGATCCCGGCAACGCCACCGTGGCCCGGGGCGGCAGCCAGGCCGTGTCCGCTCGCCTGCGTGGGTTCGAGGCGGAGACGGCCGAGCTGTCCGTGCGGTCCGGCCCCACCGGAGACTGGAGGCGCTGGCCCATGGCGCCGGATACGGGCGGCGGCGTGTTCCGGTTCGTCCTCTTCGGGGTGGAGGCGCCCAGCGACTACTACGTGGAGGCCAGCGGCGTGCGCTCCCCCGCCTTCCGCCTCGACGTGGCCGACGTCCCGTACGTCAAGCGCATCGACCTCGAGCTCCGTTTCCCGGCCTACACCGGGATGCCGCCCCAGACCCTGGCCGACACCGGCGACGTCGCCGCCCTGGCCGGCACGGAGGTCGTGGTGCGGGCGACGCCGACCATGAAGGTGGCCGCGGGCCGCCTGGACGTGGACGGCGAGGCGCCCCGCCCGATGACGGTGGACGCGGACGGCTCGCTCTCCGCGACGTTCGGCGTGAAGAAGGAGGGCTTCTACCGGATCGCCCTGCCCGCGCGCGACGGACGCCTGCAGACGGGGTCGCCCGACTACACGATCGACGTGCTGGCCGACCAGCCCCCCTCGGTCACGCTGCCCAAGCCCGGCCGCGACGCCAAGGTCACGAGCATCGAGGAGGTCTTCACCGAGCTGCGCGCGGAAGACGACTACGGGGTGGCGCGCGCGGAGCTCGTCTATTCCGTCAACGGCGGCCCCGACCAGACGCTCGTCCTGCACCAGGGCCGGGCGCGGAAGTCGGTGGCGGCCGGCCACACCTTCTTCCTCGAAGAGATGAAGCTGGAGCCGGGCGACTTCATCTCCTACTTCGCGCGCGCGACCGACCAGAGCGCGGCCGGCCAGACCACCACCACCGACATCTACTTCATGGAGGTGCGGCCTTTCGCCAAGGAGTACCGCCAGGCCGAGGAGCGCGGGATGCCCGGCGGTGGCGGCGGCGGCGACTCCGCGGGCGCGCTCTCCTACCAGCAGCGCCAGATCATCGCCGCCACCTTCAAGCTCGCGCGGGACCGGTCGCGGGCGACGGAGAAGCAGTACGGCGAGGACCTCGCCACGCTGGCCCTGGTCCAGGGACGGCTGCACGACCAGGTGGCCTCCCTCGTCCAGCGCATGGCGAACCGGGGCGTGGCCGACCCCGGCTCCGGCTTTGCCAAGACGGCGGACTCGCTGAGGGCGGCGCAGGTGGAGATGGCCTCCGCGCGCGGCCAGCTTCAGGCCCGGAAGGCCAAGGAGGCCCTGCCGCCGGAGCAGGGCGCGCTCAAGCATCTCCAGCGCGCGGAGGCCGCGTTCCGCGAGGTCCAGGTCAGCTTCGGCGAGCAAGGCGGAGGCGGAGGCAACGCCGGCATGGGCGCGGAGGACCTGGCCGACCTGTTCGAGCTGGAGCTCGACAAGCTCAAGAACCAGTACGAGACGGTCCAGCGCGGCCAGCAGCAGAAGACCGACGAGGAGGTGGACGCCGCCCTCGAGCGCCTGCGTGAGCTGGCCCAGCGCCAGGAGCAGGAGAACGAGCGCCAGCGGCGGCTGGCCGGCGGCCCGCCGAACATGGGCGGCGGCTCCGGCGGCTCTCAGCGTGAGCTGGCGGAACAGACGCAGGACCTGGCCCGCCGGCTGGAGCGGCTCGCCCGCGAGAAATCGTCGGAGTCGCTCCAGGACGCCACCCGCCGCCTCCAGGAGGCGGCCAATGCGATGCGCCGCTCCAGCGCGGGCGGCCAGGGGAGCTCTCTCGCGGAGGCCAAGGCGGCGCTCGACCGGCTCCAGGACGCCCGCCGGCGCCTGGAGTCCGAGCGCACCGGCCGCCTCGACCGCGACGTCCAACGCGCGCTGCGCGCCGCGGAGGAGATGCAGCAGGCCCAGGAGAGGATCGCCGCGGAGTCGGAGCAGCAGACGGGCTCGGCCGCCACCGGCGCCGGCGCGGGTGAGGAGCGCCTCCAGCACCTCCTCGGGCGCAAGGACGCGCTGGCGGGCCAGGTGGGCGACCTCGAGTCGCAGCTCGACCGCATGGCCGGTGACGCGCGCGCCACGAACAAGGACGCCTCCCGCAAGCTCCAGGAGGCCGCGGACGGCATGCGCGACCGCAAGCTCAAGGACAAGATCCGGTACTCGAAAGGGGTCGTGAAGGCGGGCGCGGCCGATCAGGCGCGCGAGCTCGAGGGCGAGATCGGATCCGACCTCTCGAGCCTCCAGCGCAAGCTGAACGAGGCCGCGGCCGCCGCCGCCGGCTCCGGCGAGGACAAGCGCATGGCCGCGCTGGAGCGGATGCGCGGGCTGGTGCGCAGCTTGGAGTCGCTCGAGGAGAGGCTGCGGGAGGGGCAACAGGCGGGACAGCAGGCAGGGCAGCAGGCAGGACAGCAGGCAGGGCAGCAGGCAGGCCAACAATCAGGCCAGGGGCACGGAGCCGCGAACCCGTCAGGATCACAACCCAGCGCCGCGCTCGGTCCCGGCAACGGCCAGGATACGCGCGGCGCGACACGACCCGACGAGTCTCGCCAGCTCCAGCGCGAGGTGCGCGAGAGGATCCGCGAGGCGGAGGCGCTCGGCCGCGAGCTCGCCGACGCGCGCTCCCCGCGCGGACCCTCCGCCGCGGACTTCTCGGGCGCCCTGCGCGAGCTGCGCCGGCTCGACGACCCCCGGCTCTATGGCGAGCCGCGCGGGCTGGCCCAGCTCGTGGGCTCCGTGGTGCAGGGCCTCAAGTCGGCGGAATTCGCGATGCGGCGGGAGATGGAGGGACCGGACCGCGAGAAGCTCTTCCTCTCGGGGACCCAGGACCTGCCGCCGGGATGGCAGGCGCTCGTCGAGGAGTACTACCGGTCGCTGTCGAGGAAGCCCGCGGGCGGCGGCCGGTAGCGCCGCGGGCCCGCCGGGGCTGGGCTATCATCGCCTCACCCTCACTCTTGCAGGCGGATCCATCCTCTGATGTCTTCACTCGGCGCACGCACGATGGCGAGCCGGCGGATGCGGGCGATGCTGACCGCCCTCGCCCTCGCCGCGCCCGCGGCCGCCCGCGCCGCCTCCTTGGAGCCACCCGGCACGCCCCCGGGAGCGGCCGGCTGGTTCGAGCTGGACGTCCCCAGCGGGACGGCGGAGCTCGCCCGCGCCGCGGGCCTGGATCCCGCGACCGAGGCCTGGCGACTCCTTCCCGACCTCACGCGCCGGCTCCACGCGTCGTACGGAGAGCGCGTCGCCCCGCGCGCGGCGCCGCAGGTCCTGGCTGCCCTCACGAGCGGGAGCCGGGCCGCGCCCGCCGGCTCCCCCGCGCGAGACGTCGCTCCCCCACCCGCGCCGCCGCCGCCCGCCGGCGACGACGGTGACGGCGACGGCGACGGGACCGTCCTCTTCGTGCCCGCGGGCCCCAGCGCGGCCGCGCCGCCGCTCGGGCCCGCCGCCATCGCCGACCGCGTCCCCATCCCGCTCGCACCGTCCCTGTGGGACCACGTCCTCGGCCGCGACAAGGAGGGCCGAGCGCGCGACGTCCTGATCGCGATCACCACCGACGGCAACGCGGGCCGTCTCTACCGCGGCCTGGTCACCCTCGACGCCCCGACCCTGGCCGCGCTGGCCGCGGAGCCCGACGTGCTGCGCGAGATCTATCGCCGCCACTCGGACGCCTTCTCCGCCTTCGCGGGGAGCTTCCGCGTGGAAGGCGGACGCGTGGCCGTGCCCGGCGGTCACCCCGAGGCCGCGCTCTGGCAGGAGGTGGTCGGGGCCTCCGTCCTCCGCCCGGGCGAGTTCCTCCTGCGTCTGGCCTCCGCCGACCAGGGCCGGCTGTTCTTCCTCTACGACGCGGCCGCCCGGCTGGACGACGCGCACCGCCGCTTCGCGCTGGACGCGCCGGAGAGGGACGCCGAGCGCCGCCTCGAGCGCGTGCGCGCGCTCAAGGTCCTCTTCGCGCTCGGCGCTCCGTGGTGGGACGCCTCGACGGCGCCGTTCTCGCGGCCGGTGGCCGACGCCCCTCGCGTGCTGGAGGCCGCCCGCGTGGGAGCCGACGGGACACTGGCCGCGCCCAACCGCCAGCTCCTGTGGGCGGCCGCCTTCGACGACCAGGTGGACGCGCCGGCGGACTGGCGCGCCCGGCTCGCGCAATCCCCACTCTCCGACGCGGCCTGGCTCGCCGAGAAGATCGCGGGGGCGGCGCCCAGCGTGAGCCGCAGCCGGCTGGGCCTGCTCTCCTTCGGCCAGCGCCTGTTCGGCGACGCTCCCGACGCCGATCCCGCCCTCATCCTGGCCGCGCTCCGCGGTTTCGGACGCTATCGCGCGCTGGCCCTCTCCCTCGAGCGCATGGGCATCGCCGACCCCGGTGTGCACGCGGCGGCGGCGCGCCGGGCCGAGCAGCTCGAGCAGGCCGGGCACGGCGAGCGGGCGCGGGACAGGCTCGCCGAGTTCCAGGGGGTGCTGGCCCTCGTGGAGCACGCCGCGCAGGCGACGACCCTCGACCCTGCCGGCGCCGCCGCCCTGGTCCGGTCGGCGGCCGCGGTCGATCTCGACGAGGGCCGCTATGCCGACCGCCTGGCCTCGTGGATCGCCGCCGAGCTCCTGCCCGCGTTGCGGGCGCGCCTGGCCCTTCCCGCCTCCACCGGCGCGGAGGCGACCGTGCTGCGGGCGATGGCCGGCCTCCGGGACACGTCGCCCCGCGTGCGCCTCGAGTGGGAGGGGCTCGCCTACGACGTCGATCCGGCGGCGGCCGAGTACGCGCGGCTGCGCGCCGTGCGGCGCCGGCAGGGCGGGGATGCGCTCGACGACGTCCTGGCCGGCCCGGCGGCCGGACGCGAGGCGCGGCTGGCCACGGTCCTGATCGACCTCGCGTACGCGGCCGCTCTCGGCCCCGCGGAGGGCGCCCCCGCCGCTTCCGAGGACGTGGCCCGCCGCCACGAGTTCGGCCTGGGCGAGCCGCAGGCGCCCGGAAGCCCGCGCGCGGGCTGGGGCGTCCCCCACGAGGTGGCGGGGCCCGGCCAGCGATGGCACGCGCAGGGCGCCCTCCTCGGCCTCGACGTCGGCCTCGCGCGGCTGGCCCTGCGCCGCCTCGACACCGACGTGCCGCCCATGCCCGCGCTGAGCGCGGCCGACCGCCGCGCGTTCGCGGAGGGCGCGGTGCTGGTGCGCGAGGCGGCGCTCGACGACGCCGGACGCGACGCGATCGCGGAGGCGCTGGCCGAGGGCCGCGCCCGCCTGGCCGGGGCGGCCGCGGACCCCCACCGCCTGGCCGCGGTCGCCGTGGACCTCGGCCTCCGTGACTGGCGCCGCGGTCTCCTGCCCTGGATCGCCGCCCACGATCCCGAGCACCTCGAGTCGGCCCTCACCCTCGGCGAGGTCTTCCGCCTGGGGGCCCCGGAGGGCGCGGCGCACGCGCTGGCGGCCTGGGGCGCCTCGGCGCGCGGGGACGACGGCTGCCTGTGCCCCGACCTCCGGCGTCCCGCGTCCCTCGATGCGCTGGCCGGACACGCGGCGGACGGGCGGATGGCCGCGCTCGCTCCCGACCTGCACCTGCGCGTGGCCGAGCTCCTGGCCGCGCGGCGGTTGCCCGCCTCCCTGGCTCCCGCGATCCTGAGCCTGGCCGTCCAGGACCTGATGGACCAGGCGCGGCCCGCCTTCCTCGACGACATGCTGGGCATCTCCCGCTTCGCGCGCGCGCTGGACGGCCGACGGATGGACGACTACGTGGCGGCGCTGGTGGGGCGCGGCCCGCTCCGGCCGCGGGCGGAGCCGTGAGGCGCCGGCCGCGGGCCGTGCTCGCGGCGACCCTGGCCGTGGTGTGCGCTTCCGTCCGGTCGAACGTCGCCGCCGGCCCGGATCGGGCCGGCGAGGCGAAAGGTGACCTGCGCATCGTCGCCCCCGCCGCCGGCGAGCGCGTCCAGGGGCTCTTCACCGTGCGCGCCGAGCTCGCGCCCGGCCTCGCCGGCCGCGTGGAACGGGTCAGCTTCCGCGCCGACGGCGAGGCCCTCTGCGTGCGGGAGCGCCCCCCCTTCGAGTGCGAGTGGGACGCGGGAGCTCCCGCCGTCCACGTCCTGCGCGCGCTGGCCGAGCTCAGCGACGGGGAAAGGCGCATCGCCAGCCTGCGCACGGCGGGGCCGGCCCGCGCCGACGGCGCCCCCTCCGCCTTCACGGTGGCCGCCGACGTGAACGTGGTCCAGGTCATCTCGATCGTGACCGACGCCAGGGGGCGCTTCGTGGGCGGGCTGCGCGAGCCGGACTTCCACGTGTTCGAGGACGACCAGCCGCAGGCGGTGAGCCACCTCATCGGCGAAGGCACGCCGCGCGAGGTAGTGGTCGCGGTGGACATGAGCAGCAGCATGGCGGAGGCGATGCCGCAGGTGCGCAAGGCGGTGCGCGCCTTCCTCTCCGCCCTGCGCCCGGACGACCAGCTCACCCTGCTCGCCTTCAACGACAACGTGTTCACGCTGGCCCGCCGGGAGACGGACGCCGCCGCGCGGTCGCGGGCGGTCGAGCGCCTCGCCCCCTGGGGAGGCACCGCCCTCTACGACGTGCTCCTGCGCGCCATGGACCTGCTCGGGCATCGCCAGGGAAGGAAGGTGCTCGTGGTGTTCACGGACGGCGAGGACCAGTCCAGCCGGGCCAGCTTCGCGGACGTCGAGCGCCGAGCGGAGACGAGCGACGCGCCCATCTACATGATCGGGCAGGGCCGCGCCACCACCGAGCCGAAGCTGCGCGACGTCCTGGAGCGCCTGGCCCGCATGAGCGGGGGACGTGCGTTCCACACCGACCGGATCGAGGCCCTCGAGGCCGCCTTCGCGGAGATCGTGGAAGAGCTCGACAACCAGTACCTGCTCGGCTACGAGCCCAGCCGTGCCGCCCGCGACGGGTCCTGGCGGCGCATCCGGGTGGAGGTCGCCGGAGAGGGGCGCAAGGTGCGCGCGCGCCAGGGCTACCGCGCGCTCCCACGCGCGCCCCTGGCGGAGGACCGCCCGTGACGGCCCCGCGAGTCCGGCCCTGGCCCGCCGCCGCCCTGCTGGCCGGGTTCTTCCTGCCCGAGGCGGGCCTCGCCCAGGCGCCGCCGGCTCCGCCCGCGTCGCCCCCGCCCGCCTCCAGCGAGGAGCGCCCGAGGCCCGTCTTCAGCGCGGACGTGGACGTCATCGCGGTGGACGTCAACGTCGTGGACAAGCAGGGGCGGCCGGTGCGCGGGCTCGGCGTGGAGGACTTCATCGTCACCGTGGACGGCAGCCCGCGCCGCGTCCTCTCCGCCGACTTCGTCTCCCAGGCCACGGAAGGTGACCCGGTGCCCGTGCCGTCGCCCACGCCCGACCGCCTGGTGAGCACGAACGAAGGCGTCCGTCGCGGCCGCCTCATCGTGATCGTGGTGGACCAGGGCAACATCCGCCCCGGCTCCGGCCGGCATGCCCTCCACGCCGCCGACCGCCTGCTCGACTCGCTCAACCCGCAGGACCAGGTGGCGCTGGTCACCATGCCGGGAGGCGGCCCCCAGGTGGACCTCACCACCGAGCACGTGCGCGTGCGCGACGCCCTCAAGCGCATCATCGGCCGCGCGCAGTACGGCAGCCGCCGCATGGGCCTGGCGGAGGCGCAGTCCTTCGACGAGGGCCGCCTCATGGACGTCCAGCAGGTGATGAGCCGGCTCTGCCCGGAGAACCTCAGCGCGACGGAGCACGAGATCTGCGTGAACGACGTGCAGGGCGAGGCCTTCTCGATCATGGCCAACTTCCGCCATCAGTCCGAGGTCTCGATGCGGGGGCTCGCCCTCCTCATGGAGAGCCTGCAGCAGATCGAGGGCCCCAAGACGATGGTGCTGATCACGGAGGGCCTCAGCTCCGACCGCCCGGACGAGCTCCGGCGCCTGGCCAACACGGCGGCAGCGGCGCGGGTCGCCTTCTTCGCCATCCACATCGACGAGAGCGCCGTGGTCGACCCCTCGGCCGACCAGCCTCCGCCCACCGGGCTGGAGGACTACAGCCTGGTGACGCGCGACCTGTTCCGGCTCTCCACGCTGACCCGGGGCGCGGTGTTCACGACCATGGGCTCGGCGGGCCCCTTCGAGCGGATCGCGCGCGAGATCTCCGCGTACTACCTTCTCGGCTTCGAGCCCCAGGGCACGGACCGCGACGGCAAGGACCACGTCGTCGACGTCAAGGTACAGCGGCCCGGCCTCACCGTGCGCGCGCGCCGCGCCCTGCCCCTGGCGGGGCCAAAGCAGGAGCCCCGCGCGATCCTCGCCTCCACCCTGCGCAGCCCGCTGCCCGCCATCGAGCTGCCCCTGCGCGTCACGACCTACGCCTCGCGCGACGCCGCCTCCGGCAAGGTCCACCTCGTGGTCAGCGCGGAGGTCGGCCGCGGCGCGACCTCGCCCGCCGGGCTCTCCATCGGGTTCGCGCTCGTGGACGACAAGGGCAAGGTCGTGGCCAACAGCTTCCAGCGCGTG
>JBGPBV010000120.1:0-22351 GCA_041481445.1 Vicinamibacteria bacterium | reverse complement strand
TGGTGCTCGGCCGAGCCGCGGCCTGATGGGCGCGCGGCGGCCGGGCGACGCGGAAAACATGCAGAGCAGCATCAGCCGGGAGGGCCTCTGCGCCCCCAGCCTGGCGCGGCGCTCCTACTTTTGCACCGGAAAGTAGCTAGCGAATCCTCTCCAGACGCGCGCGGGCCAGCTCGGCGTAGTGCAGGCTCTCGACGAAGTAGTCCTCGCGCGGCGGCGTGTCCACGCACTTCTGGAGGAGGCGCCGCGCCTCCTCCACGTCGCGGGGCTCGTGGTCGAGCAGCGCTTCCCCCAGGAAGAACCACGTCACCGGATTGCGCGGTCCCAGCTCGTACGACTTCCGCAGGTAATCCACGCCCTTCGTCCGCGACACCCAGCCCGTGAACAAGAAGATGCGCGGCGACTGATCGTGGAGGCGGCCCAGCACGCGGTATCCCCCGCCCTCCTCCAGCGCGGGATCGAGGGCCACCACCGTCTGCGCGAGGTCGCGGATGCGGCCGGGGACTCCCGAGCGCGCCGCCGCGAAGGTGCCGCGGGCCAGCGCCCACTGGCCCCAGTGGGCGGCCGTCCAGTAATAGACGTCGGCGGAAAACGGAATGGCGCGCAGGGAGGCGACGCGGTCCGCGTCGGAGCGCCCGCGGACGCCTTTCTCCAGCCCATCCACCGCCGCCTGCCCCAGGCGCCGTCCCTCGTCGAACATCGCCTTCCGCCCCTCGAGGTCGGCGCCGCAGAAGGAGGCGCGGAAGTTCAGCGCGCGCAGGAGCCGGGTGAGGGCGACGAGGTCGGTGGCGTCCGCGGCCAGTGCACCGCGATAGGACGCGATCGCGAGGTCGGCCTCGCGCGGGTCGGCGACGGCGCCGCGCGCACCTTCGGCACGCCGCGTGTAGTGGGCGTCCCCTTCGGCCACGAGGGCCGCGGACGCGACGGCCAACGCGAGGCCGGCGCCGGCCAGGCTCATCCCGAGGCGCGGCGTTCCGGAGGGCGGGCGCTCGCCGCGGACGAGGAAGCGGCGACATAGGCGGCCGCGGCCGCCGCCGCCCGCTGGCCGTCGGCGATGCAGTCGGGCAGCCCGGTGCCGCGCAGGCCGGCCCCGGCCAGGAACAGGCCGGGCACTCCGGCCACGGCCGCATCCAGGCGGGCCTGGCGCGCCAGGTGACCGACCTCCATCTGCGGCGTGCCGCGCGGCCAGCGATACACGCGCTCGACGACCGGGCTCCCCGAGAGCCCCAGCACGTCCGCCAGGTCGCGCCGGGCGAGGGCGACCAGGGCGGTGTCGTCCAGGCCGAGCACGTCGGGATCGCGCGTCCCCCCCAGGAACGCCCGCAGCAGGACGTGTCCTTCGGGGGCGCGGTGCCCGAACTTGCTCGAGACGAACGTGCAGGCGGAGACGCGGGGGCCTTCTCCGCGGGGGACGAGCAGGCCGTAGCCGTCGAGCGGATGCGCGACGTCTTCGCGGCGGTAGCCGAGGGCGACCGTCGCCGACGAGGCGAACGGGATCGCCTGGAGCAGGGCGGCCGCCTCGGGGACGAGGCCGGAGACGAGGGGCGCCGCCGCGGGCGCGGGCGTGGTCACGACGGCGGCGGGCGCGGACACCGCCGTCCCGTCCGCGAGGGTCACCACCAGACCGCCGCCAGCGCGCGCGATCGCCGTCGCCCCCACGCCCGTGCGGCGGCGTGAGGCGGGCAGCCGCTGCGTGAGCGCGGCCACGAGCTCGCCCAGGCCGCCCACGAGCGAATAGAACGCCGCGCCGGAGGAGGACGAGGCGCTGCCGGCAGGTCGGCCCGCCCACATGCCGCGGATGAGGCTGCGATAGCGCCGCTCGAGGTCCACGAAGCGCGGGAACGTCGCCCGGATGGAGAGCCGCTCGGGATCGCCGGCGTGGATGCCGGCCATGAGGGGCTCCCCCAGCCTCTCCACCGCCTCCTCCCCGAACCGGCGGCGCAGGAGCGACGCAATCGACTCGTCCTCCACGGCGCCCCCGCGCGGCAGGACGAGGTCCAGGCCCATTCGCAGCTTGCCCGGCCACGAGAAGAGGCGGCTGGCGAGGAACGGCCGGATGCGCGTGGGGACGGCCAGCATCATGCCCTCGGGCAGCGGATGCAGGCGGCCGCGATGCAAGAAGAAGATCGTCCGCGTCTCCGGACGCGTCGGGATCAACCGGTCGGCCAGGCCGAGCGCGCGACAGAGCGCGAGCCCCTCCGGCTTCTGGGCCAGGATGGAATCCGGCCCGCCTTCGATCACGAACCCGTCGACGGCGTCGGTGCGGATCACGCCGCCCAGGCGCGGCGAGGCCTCCACGAGCACGACGTCGCGCCCCGCGTCCTGCAGGGCGAGGGCGGCGGAGAGGCCGGTGATCCCGCCGCCCACCACGACCACTTCGGCCGTGGCCGTCGAGCTCACGAGCGGGCCTGCACCAGGTCGGCCAGGGCACGAATGAAGGTGGGTGAGACGTTGAGGGAGGCGGTGCGGCCGAGCACGAGGCCGAGCCGGCGCGCGGCCGCCGCGGCCTGCACGTCCACGTCGAACAGGATCTCGGTGTGGTCGCACACGAACCCGATGGGGGCGACGAGGACGCGCCGGGCCCCTTCGGCGGCGGCGGTGGCGAGGGCCTCCTCGAGGGGCGGGCCGAGCCAGGGCTCGGGGGTGCGGCCCGCGCTCTGGTAGGCCTGCAGGTAGCCGGTCAGGCCCGCGCGCGCGGCCACGCCGCGCACGGTGGCGGCCACCTCGTCCGGATAGGGGTCGCCCTCCTCCACCACGCGCACGGGGAGGCTGTGCGCGGTGAACACGACGCGATCCCACGCGCCCGAGGCGAGCGACTCGCCCAGCTTCTCCGCGAAGGCCTCGAGCAGCCCCGGATGCTCGTGCCAGGAGCGGACGAAGCAGATGTCGACCCCGGGCGGACGCGCGCTCTCGACCGCCTCCGCGTACTTCGCGACGCTGAGCGTGGAGTACTGGGGGGCCATGGGCACGGCCACCACCTCGCGGGCCCCCGCTCGCGCCGCCTCCGCCAGCGCCTCCGCGACGTAGGGCCGCCAGTTGCGCATGCCCACGTAGACCGGCCGCCCGTCCAGCGCGGCCGAGAGGGCGGCGGCCTGGGCGCGCGTGATCTCGGTGAGCGGCGAGCGCCCGCCGATGGCCGCGTAGTTCCCGCGCATCTCCTCGATCAGCTCCGGGGAGGGCGGCCGGCCCCCGCGCACGCGCGTCAGGTACTCCGGCATCTGGTCGAGCGACTCCGGGGTGCCGTGGGCGAGGAGGAGGATCGCGGGACCATCGCGCGGCGCGGTCACGGCCGTCCTCCGCTCATGGCCGCGCCGTCGTCTCGTGGACGTGGTCCACGACCGCCTTGACGTTCTCGACGGGCGTTTCGGGCAGGATGCCGTGCCCGAGGTTGAAGACGTGGCCGCGCCGCCCGCCCGCCCGCCGCAGGACGTCGTCCACGCGCGCGAGCAGCCTCTCCCGCGGGCCCAGCAGCGCGGTCGGATCCAGGTTCCCCTGCACGCCCACGCCGGGACCGGCGCGCGACCAGCCCTCGTCGAGCGGCGTCCGCCAGTCCACGCCGATCACCTGCCCGCCCGCCTCGCGTTGCAGGTCGAGGAGATGGCCGGTCCCGGTGCCGAAGTGGATCACGGGCACGTCCGTGCCTTCGAGGCGCGCGAAGAGCGCCTGCACGTGGGGAAGCACGAACTCGCGGTAGTCGGCGGCGTCGAGGGCCCCCACCCAGGAGTCGAAGACCTGGAGGGCCTGGGCCCCCGCCTCCACCTGCGCGCGGAGGTAGTCGCCGGCCACGTCGGCCAGCAGGGCGGCCAGGCGGTGCCAGGTCCCGGGGTCGGTGTACATGAGCGACTTCGTGAGCGCGAAGCTCGTGGAATGGCCGCCCTCGATGGCGTAGGAGGCGAGGGTGAACGGCGCCCCCGCGAAGCCGATGAGGGGCACCCGGCCCTCGAGCTCCCGGCGCAGCGTCCGGATCGCTTCCAGGACCATGCCCAGCGCCTCCCGCGGCTCGAACCGGCGGAGGGCCTCGATGTCCGCGCGCGTCCGCAGCGGCCGCTCGATCACGGGCCCCTCGCCGGCCTGGAAGTCGAACTGGATGCCGAGCGGGCCCAGCGGCAGCAGGAGGTCGGAGAACAGGATCGCGGCGTCCACGCCGAGCGCGCGCACGGGCTGGAGCGTGACCTCCACCGCCAGCTCCGGCGTCCGGCACAGCGTCAGCAGCGTGTGCCGGGCGCGGAGGGCGCGGTACTCGGGCATGTAGCGGCCGGCCTGGCGCATGAACCACACGGGAGTGCGGTCCACCTCCTGGAGACGGCACGCGCGGAGGAAGCGATCGTTCACACCAGTCCGATCATAGCCTCGACCCTCGCGGGACGGCACCGCCTGGGGCCGGCCGGGTTTGACAATCGCGGCGGGGCTGGGTCACAGTCACCGGCGTACGTCGGGGTGCCCCTCGTGACGAGGGGGAAAAGGGAAGCAGGTCGAACGCCTGCGCGGTCCCGCCACTGTAGCCGGAGAGCCTGTCCTCGCATGGGCGCGAAACGAGCGCCCGCCACTCGGCCGGACGGCCGGGGAAGGTCGGAGGACGGGCGACGATCCGGGAGCCAGGAAACCTGCCCCGACCCGTGAGCCTGAGGCTTCTCGCGTGAAGGAGCTGCAGTCCGCCGGCCCCGAAGATCCCTGCTCCCGTCACGTCGAGCCTCCGGAAGGAGACTCGAGATGCGCCGTATCCTGTTCGTCCTCGCGCTGCTGACCGCGGCCGCGCCCGCCGCCCACGCGCAGCCGTCGGGGGCGCTGGTGGGCGTCGTGCGCACCACCGACGGCGTCCCCGTCCCGAGCGTCGTCCTCGTCCTGCGCGGACCCGGCGGCGCCCGCACGGTCGTCACCGGACCGGAGGGCCGCTATCGCGCGGCCGCCCTCGCCCCCGGCCGCTACGAGATCGGCCTGCGCACGCCCGGCTTCGTCCTCTCGGGCCCCGCCGGCGCGGAAGTGACGGGGACGGAGATGGCCCTCGACCTCACCCTGGGCCCGGCGCCGGTGCGCGAGCACGTCGTGGTGACGGCCACGCGGGACGAGGCCGCCCAGTCGACCGTGGGCGTGACCGCGACCGTGCTCGACTCCGCACGGATCGAGCGGCGCGAGGCGCCCTCCATCCTCACGTTGCTGGAGGAGGTGCCGGGGGTCGCGGTCGCGCGCAACGGCGGCCTCGGTCTGCAGGGATCCGCGTTCGTGCGCGGCGGCGAGTCCAACTTCGCGCGCATCCTCGTGGACGGGGTGCCCGTCAACGAGCCCGGCGGCGAGTACAACTTCGGGCCCCTGCTCCCCCTGGCCCTCGACCGGGTGGAGGTCGTGCGCGGCGCGACGAGCAGCCTCTACGGCACCGATGCGCTGGCCGGCGTGATCCAGCTCGTGACGAGCCGCTACCCGGCGGCGCCACGATGGCGCCTGGACGCCGAGGGCGGCAGCTCGGACTGGCAGCGGGCGGAGGGAGGCAGCGCGGGCCAGGCCGGCCGCTTCGACTGGAACCTCGGCGGGACCTACCTCCACACCGACAACCAGGAGCCCAACAGCGAGCTGCGGCAGGGCGCGGGAGCGGCCTCCCTCGGCTACGAGGCGGGCGCGCACACGTCGCTCCGGATGACCCTGCGCGGCGAGGACACGCGGGTGGGCACGCCCGGCCAGACCGCCTTCGGGCGGCCCGACCTCGACGCGCGCTTCGAGCGCCAGATCGGCGTGGCCGGGCTCCAGCTGCGCCACCAGAGCGGCCGCACCAGCCACGAGCTGCGCGTCGGCTACGCGCTCCAGGACTGGCTTTCGCTCGATCCGCTCGACTCGGGATCGTACGTGCCGCAGGCGGGCGACGTGATGGGCGCGTTCCCCTTCTCCGACTTCCCGGACCCGCTCGGCTTCCAGCAGGACACCCGCCGGCTCTCCGCCGGCTACCAGGCGGAGACGCAGGTGGCGGGGCGCCATCTCGTCACCGTCGGCGCCGAGGTCGACCGGGAGACGGGAGCCGTGGGCTCCCGCGCCGAGCCCCTCCTCCGCCCGTCGCGCACGAGCGTCGGGGCCTACGTGCAGGACCGCCTGGTCGTGGGCGGGCGCCTCTTCCTGACCCTCGGCGGCCGCGTCGAGCACAATGCCAGCTTCGGCACGCGCGCCGTACCGCGCGTGGCCGCCGCCTGGACGGTGTCCGAAGGGGGAAGCACCACCCTGAAGGCCAGCGCGGGCACCGGCATCAAGGAGCCCACGTTCTTCGAGTCCTACGGCGTCTCCTTCTTCGCCCGGGGCAACCCGGACCTGCGGCCGGAGAAGAGCACGACCTTCGACGGCGGGATCGAGCAGCGCCTGGCCGGCAACCGCCTGCGGCTGGAGGCCATCGCGTTCCACCACGACTATCGCGACCAGATCAACTACCAGGTCGTGGATCCCGTCACCTTCCAGGGCACCTTCGTCAACGTCGGCCAGACGCGCGCGCAGGGGCTCGAGCTCACCGCGGAGGCGGCTCCTCGCGCGAGCGTCCGGCTCTTCGGGCAGTACACGTTCCTGGACGGCGAGGTGATCGTGAGCGGCGACGCCTTCAACCCGGTGTACGCGGCCGGCCAGTCCCTCCTCCGGCGCCCGCGCCACCAGGGGTCCCTCACCCTGGACCTCGGCGGGGACCGCCTCGGTGGCGGAGGCACGCTGGTGCTGGTCGGGCGCCGCGCCGACAGCGACTTCCTCGGGCTGGGTCTCATGGAGAACGAGGGCTACGCCCGCCTCGACCTGCGGGCGCGCGTGCGCGTGACGTCGCGGCTGGAAGGCATCGTGGTGGCCGAGAACGTCCTCGACCGGCAGTATCAGGAGGTGCTCGGCTACCCGGCGCTCGGCCGCTCCGTCCGCGCCGGCCTCCGCTTCCGCACCGGCCCGGGGCCGCGGCCGTGACCGGAGCGGGCGGCACGCCCCGCATCCTCTCGATGCTGCCGGCGGCCACCGAGATCGTGGGCGCCCTCGGCCTGGTGGACGCGCTCGTGGGGGTGTCCCACGAGTGCGACCATCCGGAGGCCGTGCGCGCCGTCCCGCAGGTCACCCACTGCGAGATCCACGGCGGGGCGCGGCCCAGCGGCCACATCGACGCCTGGGTCACCGACACGCTGGCGCGGACGGGCACGCTCTACACGATGGACGAGCCGCTCATCCGGCGGCTCCGCCCCGACGTCATCCTGACCCAGCGTCTCTGCGACGTCTGCGCCGTCGGCTACGACTCCGTGACCGCCTTCGCGAAGACCCTGCCCGGGCCGCCGGTGGTCGTGAACCTGGAGCCGGCCACGCTCACGGACATCTTCGACGACATCCGGCGCGTGGCGGCGGCGGCGGGCGTGGCCGCGCGGGCGGAGGAGGTCGTGGCCGCGCTGGCCGCGCGCGTGGAGGCGGTGCGCGCGCGGGCGGCGCACGCGCCGCGCCGGCCCCGGACGCTGCTCCTCGAATGGCTCGATCCCCCGTTCGCCTGCGGGCACTGGAACCCGGAGCTGGTGGAGATCGCGGGCGGCACGGAGCCGCTCGGCGACAAGGGCCGGCCCTCGCGGAGGGTCACCTGGACGGACGTGCTGGAGGCCGGAGCGGAGGTGCTCGTCATCGCCTGCTGCGGGTTCGACCTCGAGCGCACGCGACGCGACCTGCCCCTCCTGGCCGAGCGGGAGGGCTGGCGCGAGATCCCGGCCGTGCGCGACGGGCGCGTGTACGCGGCGGACGGCTCGCAGTACTTCTCGCGGCCGGGGCCGCGCGTGGTGGACAGCCTGGAGATCCTCGCCGGCATCATCCACCCCGACCTCTTCGCCGGCCGCGTCCCGCCGCGCGACGTCGTGCGCGTGGGCACCGAGGCCGTCGGCCGCGGAGCGCGTGGATGACCGTCCGCCCGGCGCGCATCCTCCTGGCCTGGAGCAGCGGCAAGGACAGCGCCTGGTCCCTCCACGTCCTGCGCCAGGATCCCTCGGTGGAAGTCGCGGGGCTCCTCACCACCGTGAGCGAGGCCTACGACCGGGTCGCCATGCACGCGGTGCGCCGCACGCTGCTCGAGGCCCAGGCCGCCGCCGCCCTTCTGCCTCTCGTCGTCGTGAAGATCCCCTCCCCGTGCCCGAACGAGGCCTACGAGGCGGCGATGGCGCAGGCGATCGACGACGCGCGGTCGCGAGGCATCACCGGCGTCGCGTTCGGCGACCTCCATCTCGAGGACGTGCGGCGGTACCGTGAACGGCAGATGAGCGGGACGGGGATGAGCCTGCACTTCCCGCTCTGGGGCCGGCCGACGCGGGCCCTGGCCGGGGAGATGATCGAGGGCGGCTTGCGGGCGCGGCTCACCTGCGTGGACCCGCGGGTGCTGCCGGCCGACTTCGCGGGGGCGGCCTTCGATCGCGATCTCCTCGCGCGGCTTCCCGCCGGGGTGGACCCCTGCGGCGAGAACGGCGAGTTCCACAGCTTCGCCTGGGACGGACCCATGTTCGTCCGCGCGATCCCCGTACGGCCGGGGGAGATCGTGACCCGTGACGGGTTCGTGTTTGCCGACCTCCTGCCCGCGGAGGCGGCGTGAGGATCGGGCACGTCGCGCGCCTCGTCCTGGCCGCGCTCGTCGGCGCGGCGGGGGCGCCGCCCACGATCGCGGCTCCCGCGCGCGTGGCCTCGCTGAACCTCACCGCGGACGAAGTGCTGGTCGAGATCCTGCCTCCCGAGCGCCTGGCCGCGGTGACCGCCATCGCCGACCAGGCGGGCACGTCGAACGTCGTCGGCCGCGTGCCCCCGGCGGTGACGCGCTTCCCGAAGGCGGACCTCGAGAGGCTGGTCGCCATCCGCCCCGACCTCGTCATCGTGTCCGAGTACACGGACCCCGACTTCCTGAACCTCCTCGAGCGGTCCGGCCTCCGGTACCACAAGATGGAGGGCCTGCGCAGCCTGGCCGGGTATCGCCGGGCCATCCTCGACCTCGGCGACGCCGTGGGCGAGCGGGCCCGCGCGGAGGCGGTGGTCGCACGCTACGACGCCGTGCTCGCGGACCTCGCGCGGCGGCTGCGCGGCGTGAGCCGGCCCCGCGTCCTGTACTGGGCGAGCGGGATGACGGCGGGAGCGGACACCGCGATCGGCGCGCTCATCGAATCCGCGGGGGCGGGCAACGCCGGCGCCGAGCTGGGGGTCTCCGGCATCTCGGCCGTGGCCGCGGAGAAGGTCTTCGTGGCCGACCCCGACGTCATCCTCCTCGGCGAGTGGCCGGGCGTGCGCGAGGGGCTCGTCCAGCATCCGCTCCTCTCTCGGCTGCGCGCCGTGCGCGAGGGGCACATCGTGCAGATGCCGACCGAGCTCTTGGTGACGCTGAGCCAGTACGCCGCCGACGCGAGCTGGTACCTCGCTCGGGCCCTCCATCCCGATCGCGTGCCCACCGAGAAGCCGTGACGCCCCCCGTGCCCGCATCCCGGGGGCGATGGGTGGTCGTGGGGCTCGGCCTGGCCCTGCCCGTCGCCCTGCTCGCCGCCGCCAGCGCGGGCAGCGTGCCCCTGTCCCCGATCGCCGTCATCGCGTCGCTCACGAGACTGCCGGTCGCGGAGCCGCTCACGCCTGCGGGCGAGACCATCCTGTGGGTCGCCCGCCTGCCGCGCGTGCTGCTGGCGGCGATGGTGGGGGGCGGCCTGGCCGTGGTCGGGGCCACCCTGCAGTCGGTGTTCCGCAATCCGCTCGCCGATTCCGGCCTGCTCGGCGTGGGGTCGGGGGCGGCGCTGGGCGCGGTGGCGGCCGTACGCCTGGGCTGGGCGGGCTCGACGTTCCTCGCCCTTCCCCTCGCCGCGTTCGTGGGGGCGATGGCGGCCGTGCTCGCGCTCTACGCGCTGAGCCAGGCGCTCGGCGGGGGCACGCTGCACGGCCTCCTCCTCACCGGGATCTCGGTGTCGGCGCTGGCCGCGGCCGGGACGTCGATGCTGCTCGTGGCCACGGAGGAGTTCCGGGTGAAGACGGTGCTCTTCTGGCTGGCCGGTGGCCTCGACGGACGCGGATGGGTGCACCTCCGGATCGCCGGGATCGTGGTGGCGGCGGGGTGCGCGCTGCTGCTCGCGGCCAGCCGCGTGCTCGACGTGCTCTCGCTCGGCGACGAGGAGGCGGCCGCGCTCGGCCTGCCCGTGCATGCCGCGCGCCTCCTGCTGCTGATGGTCGCGGCCCTGATCGCGGGGGCGGCCACCGCCGCCGCCGGCTCCGTGCCGTTCGTGGGCCTGGTGGCGCCCCACGCGCTGCGCCCCGTGGTCGGCTCCCTCGGCCGCCACCTCCTGCCGGCGGCCTTCCTGGCCGGTGCCCTCCTCGTGGTGCTGGCAGACCTCGGCACGCGCGTGCTCAGCGACCGCGTCGACCTCCCGCTCGGCTCGGTCACCGCCTTCGTCGGCGCGCCCTACTTCCTCCTCGCCCTGCGCAGCGGCGAGGGACGGCGATGAGCGCGGCGAGCACGGCCCCGCCGGTCGTGGTCGAGGCGAAGGGGCTCTCCGTCCGCCGCGGAGGACGGCTCGTGGTGCAGGACGTCTCGCTCGCCCTCCACGCCGGGGAGGCGGTCGCGCTGGTGGGCCCGAACGCGGCCGGCAAATCCACGCTCGTGCGCGCGCTGGCCGGCCTCCTTCCCCCCGCGGCCGGCGAGGTGCGCCTGGGCGGACGCCGGCTGCGTGACTGCGGGCGCGACGCGGTCGCGCGCGCGATCGCCCTGGTCACGACCGACGATGCTCCCGCCGCCACCCTCTCCGTCGAGGAGCGGGCGCGCCTGGGGCGGTTCCCCCATCGGGGTCCTCTGCGGCCGTTCACCGCCCGTGACGATGCCGCGGTGGCGCGCGCGCTCGCGCGCACGGGGGTCGAGGCCCTCGCCGCCCGCCCGCTGGCCACGCTCTCCGCCGGCGAGCGCCAGCTGGCCGCGCTCGCGCGCGGCCTGGCCCAGGAGCCCCTGGTGCTGCTCCTCGACGAGCCCGCCGCCCACCTCGACATCGGCCACCAGCTCCGGCTGTTCCGGGTGCTCGACGTCGTGCGCCGCGAAGGCGTGGCCGTGCTGGCCGTGATCCACGACCTCCCGCGCGCCGCCGCCTGGGCGGAGCGGCTGCTACTCCTTTCCGAAGGGAGGATCGTCGCGGACGGAGGGCCGGCGGAGGTCCTCGGCGGCGCGGCGGCCGCGGCGGCATTCGAGGTCATGATCCGAGCGGAGGCAGTGGCGGGCCGGCCCCAGCCCGTCTACCTGTTCGACGAGCGGCCAGAGCGCCCCTGAGCCCGCGCGCACGGATCGTGCATCTCCCCTGACAGCGCGCGGAGTGACTCGCTGTAAATCGTACAACGCACTCATTCACCACGAGTTGCTCGTCGCGCTTCCGTGTAATGCGCGCTGCGGGTGCTCCGTCCAACCCAGAGCCACCCGCCGCGGTGCTCTCCAGGGAGGACGACGGAATGCAGCACGCGAAGGAGCCGCTCGAAGAGACCCTCGACGAGGAGCGCCGTCAGGCCGACCGCCGCCACGGCGAGCGACGGGCCACGCTGGACTTGGGGGGCCGCCGCTTCCACGAGGAGCGGCGACGGCATGACCGCCGCATGCGGCTGGCCGGCGCAGGCCTGCTGGCCGCGCTCGCGTTCGCCGTCGGCGGTCACGAGGTCGCGTCCCGCATGCGCGACGGATCGCTCACCATCCCAGGTCTGGGTAGCGAGCCTTCGGCGTCGGTCGACGTCGCCACCGATTTCCATCTGCAGGCCTGGGACCGCGAGGCCCTCGAGCCGTTCATCCAGGAGGCGGCGGTCACACACGGCATGTCCCCCGCGCTGATCCGCGCCGTCATCCAGACGGAGTCGCGGTTCGACCCGCTCGCGGTGTCGCGGGTGGGCGCGCAGGGCCTGATGCAGCTCATGCCGCAGACCGCCCGCCACGTCGGCATCGAGAACCCGTTCGACCCCCGCGAGAACATCCTGGGCGGGACGAAGTACCTGAGCTCGCTGCTCGAGCGCTTCAAGGGCAACACGGCCCGGGCCCTGGCCGCCTACAACGCGGGGCCGACGGTGGTGGCCCGGCACCGCGGCCTGCCTCCGTTCCGGGAGACGCAGGGCTACGTCCGCAAGATCCAGAAGCTCGTCGACAACACGGACGCCGAGTTCTCGCTGCCCGTGGTGTCGAAGACGCGCCGGGCCGCGCTGAGCCGGCGCCGCGCGGGGCCGGCGATCGCCACCCCGCTTTCGACGGCCAGGAGCACCCGCGTGCGCGCGCCGATCGTGCGGCGCGCGTCCCGCCGCGGCTAGTGACGAGACACTAGTCCACCGCCTCGGCGATCGCGTCGGCCAGCGTCCGCACGACCTTGACCCGCGCGTGGAGCTTGTCGTCCGCTTCCACCACCGTCCAGGGGGCCACGCCGGTCGAGGTCTGCGTGATCATGTCCTCGGCCGCCTGCTCGTACTCCGCCCAGCGCGCGCGGTTGCGCCAGTCCTCGGCGGTGAGCTTGTGGGACCGGAAGGGATCCCGCTCGCGGGTCTGGAACCGGCGGAGCTGCTCCTCCTTCGAGATGTGCAGCCAGAACTTCAGGATCACCATCCCGAAGGAGGCCTGCTGGGCCTCGAACTCGTTGATCTCGCGATAGGCCCGCCGCCACTCGTCCTCCGCGCAGAAGCCCTCCACGCGCTCGACGAGGACGCGCCCGTAGTAGGAGCGGTCGAAGATCCCCAGGTGTCCGGCCCGGGGCAGGCTGCGCCAGAAGCGCCAGAGGTAATGATGCGTCTTCTCCTCGCCGCGAGGGGCCGCGAACGAGGAGACGCTGTAGCCGCGGGGCTCGAGCGTCTCCGTCACGCGCTTGATCGCGCCGCCCTTGCCCGCGGCGTCCCACCCCTCGAACACCGCCATCACCGGCACCCGCCGCTCGTACATGCGGAAGTGCACCGCGCGCAGGCGGAGCTGCTCGGCCGCCATGGCCTTCTCGTACTCGCGCGGAGGGAGGGCGCGCCGGAGGTCGAAGGAGCCGAGGACGCTCACCGCGAGTCGCCGCCGGGCACGAAGAACGCGGGATCCTCGAGGGGCAGGCCGGCGTCGTGGGCCACCGTGCGCGCCCGGGCCAGGTCCTCCTCCGCGCGGCGAGCGCGCGCTCCGCGCGTCGCCTCCTCGGCCAGGTGGGTGCGGCTCACCGCGGTGGGGGACTCCTGCCGGCGATCGAGGGCGGCCTGCATGCGCTCGACGAGGGTGCGGAACACCTTCACCCGGGTCCAGCGGGCGTCGGTGGCCTCCACCACCGTCCAGGGCGCGGCCGGGGTGTCCGTTCGGCCCAGCATCTCCTCGACCGAGACCAGCCACTGGTCGTAGCGGCGGTTCCGTCGCCAGTCCTCCTTCTCGACCTTCCACCGTTCCGCGGGGTCCTCCTCCATCTTGCGCAGCCGGCGGCGCTGCTCCTTGCGCGAGATGTGGAACCAGAACTTGACCAGCACCTGGCCGTCGTCGGTGAGCCAGCGCTCGAGCTCGTTGATCTGCGCGTAGGCCTTCTCCCACTCGCGCCGCTTCACCCATCCCTCGACGCGGTCCACGAGGACCCGGCCGTACCAGGCATGGTCGAAGAGGACCATGTGCCCGTCGTCGGGCAGGCGCGTCTGGTAGCGCCAGAGGAAGTGGTAGCGCTGCTCCAGCTCGGAGGGCGGGGATCCCGGCCAGGCGCGGAAGGCACGGGGGTCCAGCCGGCGCGTGAGGCGCTGGATGATGGTGCCTTTCCCGGCCGCGTCCCAGCCCTCGAACACGACCACCGTCGGCACCTCCGCCTCCAGGAGCGCGTACTGCAGCCGGCGGAGCCGCTCCTGCAGCTCGGGGAACGCCTTCTCGTACTCCTCGCGCGAGAGGGCGAGGTCGAGGTCGACCGTGTCCAGCACCAGGTCCTCCGGAGCCGGGAAGGATAAACCAGAAGTGGTATGATCCCCGTTTCCGGAGGCGCCCTGATGGCGTATTTCGATCTCGATCCTCTGCTCGAGACGATGTTGGACCTGTCCCCTGGAATCTCCGACCTGAACCTGTCGGTGGGGCGGCCTCCGCAGGTGGAGCTGGACGGCCAGCTCAGGCCGGTGGCCTACGCCGGCATCGAGCGCCTGCTCCCCTACCAGACCGAGCTGATCGTGATGCGGCTGCTGGCCGGGAAGCGCGACCTGGCCGACAAGCTGGTGCGCACGGGATCGGTGGACCTCTCCTACAGCCTGGCCAAGCGGACGCGCTTCCGCGTGAACGTGTTCGCGCAGCGCGGCAGCTACTCCGTCGTGCTGCGCGTGATCCCGAACAAGATCCCCACCGTGGAGGAGCTCGGCATCCCTCCCCAGCTCAACGAGGTCGGGGACGAGCGCAACGGCATCGTGCTCGTGACCGGGCCCACCGGCTCCGGCAAGTCCACCACCCTGGCTGCGATCATCAACAAGATCAACCGCGACAAGGCCATCCACATCATCACCATCGAGGACCCGATCGAGTACCTCCACCCGCACGTGAAGTCCACCATCAACCAGCGCGAGGTGGGCGCGGACACCCAGACCTTCGCCCTCGCCCTGCGCGCCGCCCTGCGCCAGGCCCCGAAGGTCATCCTGGTGGGCGAGATGCGCGACGTGGAGACGATCTCGATCGCCCTCGAGGCCTCGGAGACCGGCCACCTGGTGCTGTCGACGTTGCACACCATCGACGCCAGCAAGACCATCGACCGCATCGTGGGCGTGTTCCCCAAGAACGAGGAGCGGCAGATCCGCACCCGCTTCTCGCAGGCCTTCAAGTGGGTGGTCAGCCAGCGCCTGGTGCCCAGGGTCACCGGCGGCCGCATGGCCGTCTGCGAGATCCTGCGCTCCACGTCCCGCACCAAGGAGTACGTGCAGGAGGGCGAGCGCGAGGGGAAGAGCCTCGTCGACGCCATGGCCGACGGCGCCCTGGAAGGCATGCAGACCTTCGACGGCGAGCTGGAGAAGCTGATCATCGCGGGCGTCGTCGACCGGGAAGTCGGGCTCTCCTACGCGAGCAACCGCACGAACCTGCAGCTCCGTCTCGAGACGCAGGGCGGAGACGAGACACCCAGCACGGAGAAGACCCCGTCCGGCCGGTTCCCCGCCCAGCGGCCGGGCGCGGCCGCGCCCGCCCCGCGAGCGGCGGCCAAGTCCGCGCCGTCCGAGCTCGACGACCTGATCGAGAGGTAGCGCTTGCAGGCCAACTGTCCCAACTGCGCGCAGAGGATCGTCATCGACGACGCCAAGGTGCCCGACCGCGCCTTCAGCGTGAAGTGCCCGAAGTGCCAGACGGTGGTGCGCTTCCCCGGCAAGGGCGCGGCCCCCGCGGTGAGCGCGCCGGGCACCTCCTCGTTCAACACCCACCTGCCCACCGGGGCCTATCCGGCGGCGGCGCCCCCCACCAGCGCCTACCCCTCGTACCCGGCCGCGGCCGCCGCGCCTGCCGCCGCGCCCGCCCCATCGGCCGCGCCTCCTCCGCCGGCGGCGCCGGAGTCCCCGTCCGAGGAGATGCGCGCGCAGATGATGGCGCAGCTCCGCCGCGAGATGTCGATGGGAGAGGGCGGCAAGCTGACCGGCCGCGCCATGGTCGCGCTCGGCGACCGGGCCCAGGCGGGCGCGATGGCCCTGCCCCTCACGCGCATCGGGTACCAGGTCGACACCATCGACAACCCCGACGAGGGAGCCCGGCTGCTCGAGCAGGGCGTCTACGACCTCGTCGTCGCCACCCGCGCCCCCGCCGCCCAGGGGCGCGAGAGCCTCTACCAGCGGCTCAACCGCCTCAGCCCGGAAGGACGCCGCCGCATCTTCCTCGTCCTCGTGGGCGACGAGTTCAAGACGGGGGACGGCACCCAGGCCTGGGCGGTGATGGGCGACCTCGTGATCTCGTCTCGCGACATCCCGACCGCGGACTCCGTCCTGCGGCCGACGCTGGCCGAGCGGGCCCGCATGTATCAGGCCTTCACGGACGCCCGCAAGCGCTTCGAGGCCTCCACCACGGCCTAGGCTCGTCCTCGCCGCGCCCGCCCGCGACGCCAGTGCGCGGAGTCACGGCCTCCACGGGGCCACGGGGCGTATGATCACTGCTTACACTCTTGAGCACAGGCGCCGTGGCGACCGCCACGGGCGCCGTTTCGCGCCCTCGAATACGCGGGAGGAGGTCATCCGCTTGCGCCATGCCTCGATGTTGCGACGGTTGGCGAGCCTCGCCTGGCTCGCACCCTTGGTGTTCCTGGCCCTTCCGAATTGCGTCTTCCACCCCCCAACGTCGACTCCTCCCAATCTGCAGCCAGGCGACCCGCCTCTTGGAAGCGCGGTCTTCTGTGACATCGAGCAGCCCCTCGGGCGGCGTTGCGCGACGTCACAGGACCTCGCCACCGGCATCCGCCTGTCCCACCGCGCCGTCGCCCTCGCCCTGGGCGAAACCAGCAACGTCGCCCTGGATTTCTCGCCGGCCGCACGGGCAACGTGCAGCGGCGCGCCACAGGCCATCGTGTTCCGCTGCCAGTTCCCCCAGGGTTGTCCGATCTGCCTCAAGTGCATCCAGGCCATCGGGCCCAGCCCCGCCCCCTACGGCGACGCGAGCGCCGCCTGCGCCGCCCGCTGCGAGGACTTCTTCGGGCCCGTCGACTCCACCGGCGCGGTCACGCCGGAAAACCCTCCCGACCCCGCCGTGCGCCAGTTCTGTGAGAGCGCCTCCCACGTGAGCACGAACGCCCCCGTCGACGACTGCCAGGGTGGCGCCTGCACGCCCGCGGGCATGCTGCGCCCGGACTACGACGACCCGCGGCGCAACCCGGAGCCGGTGATCTGGCGGGACCTGGTGGACGCGACCACGGGAGGCCTGTTCGGCAACAACCTCACGCGGACCACGGTCGGAACCGGGAACTTCGACGCCGGGGCCGCCTCCGTGCAGGCGATCACCGCCGGCGACGGCTTCGTCGAGTTCACCGCCGGCGACGCGACCAGCGCCCGCGCGGCCGGCCTCTCCGTGGGCAACACCGGGACCGATACCGACGCCACCCTCGACGGGATCGGCTTCGCCGTGCGCCTCACTCCCCAGGCCGAGCTCTTCATCCACGAGAGCGGAGTCCAGCTCGCCGGCCCCCTGGCCAGCGGCGCCTTCGCCACCTACGCCGCGGGCGACCGCGTCCGCGTCGGCGTGACCGACAACGACGACGGCACCGCCGTCGTCGGCTACTCCCTGATCCCGGCCTCCTGCGCGGGACCGGGCTGCACGGGGACGCTCCTCCGGTCGACGGGCGCGGTGCCCTACCCGTTCCGGGTGGACGCCTCGATCCGCACGCAGGGCGCGACGCTCAACGACGTGCGCGTCATGCGCATCAAGTAGGGAGAGGAGATAAGTCATGAAGACGAGCTCGACGCTCCTCTCGATCGTCCTCCTTGGCGGAATCGGCTCCGTGGCCGTACCCGCTTCCGGCGCGGACCTCCGGCCCATGGCGGTCACGAACCTGACCGGGACCCTGCGCATACAGCAGGAAGTCCCCTGCGACGACGTGGACCAGACGACGGCGGTGACCGGGGGCCGGCTCGACATCACGCCCGCGGGCGGCTTCGACGCCGGCGGCGGCGCCCGGGGCTTCGTAATGACCCGCGGCAGCGTCACCTTCGCCCCCTTCACGATCAGCAAGTCCTGCCTGACCATCGACCGCACGCGGGCCTACACCGAGGTCGGGGTCCAGCTCGAGCACGCGGTGCCGTTCACCGCCTCCCCCTCCAGCCCGGGCGTCTTTCCGTTCACCATCCCCCGCGACCAGGTCCTCCTCTACGAGGCGACCGTGGTCAACGGCGACCTCGAGACCGGCTACAAGCAGCCCGCCGAGGACGTGACCGGCACCCTCGACCTCGCGCACGGCACGATGGACCTGCGCGTGGTCCTGGCCACCCACCTGCACTTCGAGATAGGGCCGATCGACGAGGACGGGGACGGGACGCTGACGGCCACGATCTCCGGGACCATCAACTTCGTCGACACCGACGGCGATGGTGTGGGCGACGCGACCGACAACTGTCCGCTCACTCCCAACCCCACCCAGAGCCCGGTGGCCACGCCGGTGGTGACCGCTCCCGGCGACCTCACCCTGGCCTCGTGCGCGGATCACGCGATCGGGACGGCCACCGCGCAGGACATCTGCGACGGCGGCCCGGTGACGGTGACGAACAACGCTCCCGCGACCTTCGCCCTGGGCCTGAACCTCGTGACCTGGACGGGTCAGGACCAGAAGGGCCGCCTGGGTACGGACGTCCAGCGCGTGACGGTCGTGGACACCACCCCGCCGGTGTTCACTTCGGTGCCGGGGCCGCTCACCCTGCACGATTGCAAGCCCGCCCACCTCCAACGGCCCACCGCCACCGACGACTGCGGCGGATCGCCGACCTTCACCAACGACAAGCCCCACAAGTTCCCGGTCGGACCGACCGTGGTCACCTGGACGGCCACCGACGCCTCCGGCAACCAGTCCACGGCCACCCAGACCGTCACCGTGATCGACACGACCCGGCCGCACGTCTCCTGCGATCCGATCCACCACGGGCACGGCCACGACAGCCACGCCGATCATGGCGACGACGACGACGACCCATTCTTCCGCGTCTCCGCCGAGGACGCCTGCGCGCCGCCGCCGCCGTCGATCAAGCTCGGGGGCTTCGCCCTGGCCAACGGCGAGGTCATCCAGCTCACCCCCTCCCACAAGCCGGGAGTGAAGCTCCTGGGCACCACCGGTCACGACCACATCCGGCACTTCCGTGTGGGTCCGGGCGAGAACGTCCTCCGGTCGGAGGACGCGTCCGGCAACGTGGGCCACGACGTCTGCCCGCTGTCCGATCATGACGATCACGGCCACGGAGGCCACTGATCGCGGGCAGCGCTAGCGGCGGATGTCGCCGCTGGCGACCACCTCGAACGCGGAGCCGGGGACCGTCTTCAAGGGCTCCAGCTCCGCGTCGTTCCACGCGCGGTTGGTTTCGCCGCTGATGAACCAGTCCGATCCGTTGTCGGCCACGAACATGCCGTAGCGCCGGAGCGCGACCAGGACGACGCGGGAGTCCCCGGTGAAGCGCGACAGGTCGTAGGCCGCCTTCAGGCGCACACGCAGGCCCATGGGCGGCAGGCCGGGGTCGGTGTCGCTGCTTGCGAAGTGGGTGGCGGGGTGGATGTACCCGCGCTGCGTGCGGCGGACGGTGAAGCGCAGGGCGTGGCGGATCTCCCCCGCCAGGACCTCCTCGCGCCGGACGAGGCCGGGGAGGATGGGCAGCCCGGCGGCGTCGGCGCTCGTCCAGCCGTCGGGTCGCAGCGCGTTCGAGCCGAGGTCGAAGAGCGCGCCCGAGCCCGCGTGCCATCCGGGGCCCGTGTACTGCGAGTCGAAGGTCTCGTAGAGCCGGCAGGCGCCCCGGTCGACCACGAGGACGTGCCGGTCGCCGCCGGCTTCGACGGGAGCGTCGGGCGGGAAGGGATAGGGGCCGGGATCGCTCTCGTCGTCGTAGTCGAAGCTCATCGGCACCCGTGGCTGCGTCCCGGGCACGCTCGTCCACGGGATGCCATAGCTGGGATCGCTCCCGAAGTCGGGATGCAGGAACCGGTCCGCGCCGATGCTCGCGATGTACGCCGCCGAGCGCGCATCCACGGGATCGGCGGAGACGTCGCGGTTCCACGGGTTGTCGGCCGGGAAGACCGCGCACCCGGAGACGACCGGCCGTCCGCCGGTGGCCGGGCTCGGAGAGGAGGCCGGCGTCGAGGCTCCGCCGCCCCCGCCCGGCGCCCCGCCGCCGCAGGCCGCGGCCAGGGCGAGGCACGGCACGACGGCGAGCCGGCGAGGCCCGCCTCGTCTCGTCGAAGTCTTCACGCCGTGAACGCCGGCGGTGGCTTGAATCCCCCGACGACCTCGGCCATGAGGCGCGCGACAGCGATCGGCGTCGCGTCCTCGAGGTACGGTCCCATGATCTGGAGGCCGACGGGGAGCCCGCCGGCAGTGGTGCCGATCGGAGCCGACGTCGCCGGGCAGCCGCTCAGGGTCGCCGGCGAGACCCACTTCATCAGGTCGAGGTACATCCGCTTGCCTTCCGGCGTGTCGAGCAGGCGGACGTACATGGGCTGGCTCTGGTCGTGCGCGAAGGCGGTGATGAAGTTGACGGGCATCAGGAACGCGTCGTGGGTCTTGAAGTACTCCGTCCAGCGCGCCCGCGCCTGGAAGCGGGCGGCGTTGTGGCGGCTCCACTCCCGGGCGGACGAGGTCAGGGCCTCGAAGCGGCGCTTGGCGTAGTAGCCGGCGGGATGCTCCGCCTGGCGGCGGAAGCTCTCGAGCTGGTCGTCGCTGAGGGTCGGGGCCAGTCGCAGCGAGGAGAGATAGAAGTAGCTGTCGAAGGCGGCCTGCGGCTCGAACCCTTCCGGCCATCCCTCGTGGAGGGTGGCCCCGCTCCGCCGCAGCGCGTCGATCGCCTGCGCGTGGACGGCCGCCACCTCCGCGGTGAGCGAGCAGAAGGGGTCTCCGAGCACGAACCCCAGCCGGCAGTCCCGCAGGCGGGCCGCGCGCGCGGCGGGCAGCGTCCAGCGGTAGGCGACGCCCTGCAGCGCGCCCGGACCGCCGACCGTCTCCAGCTCCAGCCGGAGGTCGTCCGCGCTGCGCGCGAGAGGGCCGGCGACGGCCAGGTCGGACGGCGGGAGCACCACCCCCGGCGGCGTCACCGCGGGGGCCTCGGAGGGGACGAGGTCCAGCGTGCTCTTGTGACCGTAGACGCCGCAGAAATGGGCGGGGTTCCGGATGGAGCCGCCGAGGTCGCTCCCGAGCTCCAGGAACCCGAGCCCGGCCGCGAGCGCGGCCGCCCCGCCGCCCGTCGATCCTCCCGGCGTGCGCTTGAGGTCCCACGGGTTGTTGGTGGTCCCGATGACGTCGTTGTAGGTCTGGTGGTCCCCGGCCGCCTCCGGCAGGCTCGTCTTGCCGACGATCACCGCCCCCGCGCGGCGGAGCCGCGACACCACGACCGCATCCGTGGCCGGCACCCGGCTCTCGAGCTTCCTCGATCCGTAGGTCGTGCGCAGGCCGGCGGTGGAGAACTGGTCCTTCATGACGATCGGCACCCCGTGCAGGGGACCGAGGGAGCGCCCGGCTGCCCGCGCCTCGTCCGCTTCCCTGGCCGCGGCCGCCGCCTGCTCTTCCGCGACGGTGATGAACGCGTTGAGGGCACGGTTGTGCCGGGCGATGCGGGCCAGCACGTGCGCGGTGAGCTCGCGCGACGAGATCGCGCCCGTGCGCAGGGCCTCCGCCGCCTCCGCCGCCGTGCCGAAATCGGGGTCGAAGGCCCGTGCGGCCGGAGAGGGCGCGGGAAGACGGCGCAGCCACGGGGCGGCGGCCAGGAAGCCGCCGGAGGCCCGGAGGAAGGCTCTCCGGCCCCCCGATCGAAGCGTGGTCATGAGAGCCTATAATCCTTCACCGGAGGATCCCCCCACAATGCGCCTCGACCGCCGGACGTTCCTCGCCTCGCTGGGCGCGAGCGTGGCCGCGCCGGCGATCCTGCGCGCGGCCGCCCGCCCGAAGCGCTACCCGATCGCGTTCTCCACCCTGGGCTGTCCGGGCTGGAGCTGGAAGGCCGTCCTCGACCAGGCCGACCGGCTCGGCTACGCCGCGATCGAGCTCCGCGGGGTCACGGGAGAGATGGACCTGTCCAAGGTCCCGGAGCTCTCGGGGTCGCGCCTGGCCGGGAGCAAGCAGGACCTGGCCGCCCTCGGCCTCGTCGTCTCGGACCTCGGCGCCTCCGCGCACATGCACGAGAAGGACGCGGCCGCGCGGCTCAAGCAGCTCGACGAGGGCCGCCGCTTCATCGACCTCGCCCACGAGATGGGGGTGAAGTACGTCCGCATGTTCGGCAACAACATCCCGGCGGGCGAGCCGAGGGCGGACGTGATGAAGCGCGTGGCCGACGGCTTCCGCGAGATGGCTCTCTATGCGCAGCCGGCCGGCGTCACCGTGCTCATCGAGTCCCACGGCGACTTCGTGCATGCGAGCGACCTCCAGGAGCTCCTGACCAGCGTGAACTCGGACGCCTTCGCGCTGCTCTGGGACGCCCACCACACGTTCGCGGCCGCCCAGGAGGCGCCGGCGGACACGTTCGCCGCGCTCGGGAAGTGGGTGCGCCACACCCACCTCAAGGACTCGCGGCCGGCGCCCAGCGGCAAGGTCGAGGACCGCCGGTACGTCCTCACCGGCACCGGCGACGTGCCGGTCAAGGACCAGGTGAAGGTCCTGGCCGGGGGCGCCTACAAGGGCTACTACTGCTACGAGTGGGAGAAGAAGTGGCATCCGGAGATCGAGGAGCCCGAAGTCGCCTTTCCGCACTATGCGAAGGTGATGGGCGAATACCTGACGGCGGCCGGAGTGAAGCCGGC
>JBGPBV010000119.1:0-22386 GCA_041481445.1 Vicinamibacteria bacterium | reverse complement strand
ATCGGGCGGCAACGGCACCATCACCTGGTCCGCCACCGGCCTGCCCGCCGGCGTGAGCATCGGCCCGGCGAACGGCCAGGTAACGGGAACGCCCACGCTGACCGGCACCTTCAGCGCCGTCGTCACCGCCAAGGACGCGGGCGACTGCACGGGCACGAAGAGCGTCACCGTGACGGTGGCCCCGGTGGCCGTCGCCGACGCCTACGGCACGGTCAATGCCCTGGTGGACAACACGCAGGCCTACGTGACCGGCGGGACGACCGCGACTCCGGCGACCCCGAGCGTGGCGCTCACCGGAACGATCATCGCCAACGACCTGCCGTCCGGCCCTGGCAACGTGACGGCGGTGGCCGGCACGTTTGCCACCTCCGCCGGGGGAAGCGTGACCATCGCGACGGACGGAACGTTCCTCTACACACCGGCGGTGCACGCGGGGCCGACGACCAGTGACTCTTTCACGTACACGGTGAGCAGCAACACCGGCGGGACCCCGACCCCGGTCACATCGGCAGCGGCCACGGTCAGCCTGACGCTGTTCAACCGAGTCTGGTACGTGTTGAACACCGCCGGACCCGGTGGCAACGGCCAATCGCAGAGCCCGTTCAACACGCTTGCCTCCGCCCAGACCGCGTCCACGGGGACCGCGGGGCCAATCCCAGGCGACACCATCTTCGTTTACCGCGGCGACGGCAGCACGACGAACATGGCCGCCGGCATCGTGCTCAAGGCCGGCCAGGCTCTCGTCGGCCAGGGCGTGAACCTGGTGGTCAACGGCTTCACGCTCGTGACCGCCACGTCGAACCCCTCCATCAGGAACGGGGCCGGCAACGGGATCACGCTCGCCGACGGCAACACCATCACCGGCCTCACCGTCACCAGCCCGACGACCGGCAACGGCATCAGCGGCAGCGCCGTCAACGCCTTGTCCGTCACCTCGAGCGTGACCGTCAGTGGTGCGACCGGCGCCGGCTTCCTGCTCAGCACCAGCGGAAACGGTACGGTCACCTTCGGGGCGTCGATCAGCGGCAGCGGCGGGCGGGCGGTGGACATCCAGAACCGGACGGGTGGCACCGTAACCTTGTCGGGTGCGATCAGTGGCAGCGGGGACGGCATCTTCCTGACCAACAACTCCGGGACGACGTTCACGTTCCGGGGCGGCCTCGCTCTTACCACGGGCGCGAACCGGCCCTTCACCGCGACCTCTGGTGGTACCGTGAACGTGTGCAACACCAACGACTGCGCCGCGGGAGCCGCGGTGGTCAACACCCTCGCCAGCACGACGGCCACCGCCCTCACCGCGACGAGCGTCACGATCGGGGCGAGCGGGCTGAGCTTCCGTAGCATCTCGTCGAACGGGGCACCCAGCGGGATCATCGTCACCAGCACGGGCATCACCGGTGGCCTGACGGTGGCGGGCACCGGTAGCGCGGCCAGCGGCGGCAGCATCCAGAATTCAACCGGTGACGGCATCGTGCTCACGGGTACGAACAGCCCGAGCTTGAACTGGATGAGCGTCACCGACTCTGCCGGCGGGGCGACCGACGATGGCATCGTGATGACCAACATCACCGGTACGGTCACGATCGCCAACTGCACGATCACCAACAGCCCGCACAACGGAATCACCGTCGACAACAACAACACCAACATGGCGGCTTTCAACTTCACGAACAGCACGATCCAGTGCGTGAGCGGCCAACCGTGCCAGCCATCGGGATCGATCGGGAACGACGGCCTTCTGCTGCAGATGCGCGGAACGTCGGTGTTGACCTCCGGCAACGTGCAGAACAGCACCTTCTCCGGATTCCGGGCGGTCGGCGTCCAGATCCAGACCAACGACTCGGCCACGATCGGGTCGAACTCCGGCGGCTCCATCCTCACCAGCTTCACCGTTCAGACGAGTACCTTCACCGGTAACGGCCAGGCGATAGACATCGACGAGTCCCAGATCTCGAACCTGACGTTCCAGGTCTTGAACAACACGAACATCACCGGGACCAAGGCCGCGGTCATCAATGCCTTCACGGCGGCGGGGACGGGCACGGGTCCGACCGCCCACACCTTCGTCGGAAAGATCGACGGCAACGTGATCGGCACCCAGGGCACGAAGGATTCGGGCTCCGTCTTCGGCAGCGGCATCCGTGTGGTCGTCCAGGGAGTGGCCACCCAGGGCGTCGTCACCGTGAGCAACAACACCCTCCGGGAGACGGTGAACGCCGATGCCATGACCTTCATCGGTCAAAACGGCGCCGCTTCCAGCCCATCCGCGACCGCCAGATTCAAGATCACCAACAATCTGTTGCCGGCCCCGTCCGGCTCGAACCAGGCCCTGTGCGGCCCCGCCAATACTCCGTGTGCAGGGGCGGGAATATTCGTCCTGGCCGACGAGGGGTCTCCCGTGTGCAACGTCATCACGGGCAACAACATCTACGATGTCTCGACGATGAACGGCAGCTTCGACGTCTATCTGGCGGAACGTGCCGGGCCGCCCGCCGGCGCGCAGCTGACGGTCGAGGGCACGGGCGGCTCGAATTCAACCTTCATCCAGGCCAACAACACGCTGGCGGGCGGCGCCAAGTTCTTGGATGAGGGCGGCAACACGTCGCAAGTCCCGCCGAACGCCTGCGGGACCTTCCCGCCCTAGCACGTCGTTTCGAGAGCATGGAGGTAGGCGATGGCGGAACCCTTTCTGAGCGAGATCCGACTCTTCAGCTTCGGATTTGCTCCGAAGGGATGGGCTCTCTGCAACGGCCAGTTGCTGCCCATCAACCAAAACCAGGCGTTGTTCTCGCTGCTCGGAACGACGTTCGGCGGGGACGGGCGCGTCAATTTCGCATTGCCCAACCTGCAGAGCCGGGTTCCGATCCACGTCGGAAGCGGGCACGTCCTCGGCGAGCAGGGCGGCGAACAAGCTCATACGCTCTCCATCTCCGAGCTGCCCACGCACACGCACACGCTCAACGCCAGCCAGACGAACGGAACGACGGTCATCGCGGTCAACAACCTGCTCGGAGCGACGGGCAATCAGCTCTACCACGCGGCGGACAACAATCTCGCGGCCATGAATCCGGGAATGCTGGCCAACGTCGGAGGCAGCCAGGCCCACCTGAACATGCAGCCTTTTCTCGTCCTCAACTTCAGCATCGCTCTCCAGGGCATCTTCCCCAGCCCGAACTAGGAAGGAGCACCGCAACTGGCGCAGCCCTACGTCGGCGAGATCCGGATGTTCGGCGGGAACTTCGCTCCCGCCGGGTGGATGTTCTGCGAAGGACAACTCCTTCCCATCTCGGAGAACGAAACGCTTTTCCAACTGATCGGTACCACGTATGGCGGCGATGGCCAGAGCACCTTCGCGCTGCCTGATCTCCGAGGGCGCGTCCCGCTGCACTTCGGCAACGGCTTCATTCTCGCGGAGACGGGCGGAGCGGAGACCATCACCCTCGCCGTGTCGCAGATTGCCGCCCATTCCCATCCGCTGCTCGCCAGCACCAGCAGCGCGAACGACGCAAACGCCCAGGGCAACGTCCTCGCTCAGGCATCTTCCTTCTTTCCGTATCTCAACGCGCCGCCGGTGACCGCGATGGCGCCACAGTCGATCGGCTCCACGGGTGGAAGTCAGCCCCACAACAACTTCCAGCCCTACCTCTGCATCAGTTTCATCATCTCGCTCTTCGGAATCTTCCCGTCCGCGACCTAGAAGGGAGCCATGGCCGATCCATTCGTCGCCGAGATCCGGATCTTCCCGTTCAACTTCGCGCCGAAGGGATGGGCACGGTGCGACGGCCAGCTCTTGCCCCTCTCACAGAATACGGCCCTCTTCTCACTCCTGGGTACGACCTACGGTGGCGACGGCAAGTCGACTTTCGCGCTCCCCGATCTGCAGGGGAGCGCGCCGATGCACCCGGGACAGGGTCCGGGACTGTCCCTCCACGACCTTGGCGAGACCGGCGGGAGCGAGACGGTGACCCTGTTGGAGTCGGAGATCCCGGCTCATTCCCATTCCATGCTGGCGGCGACGGCGACGGCGACGAAGAGCATCCCGGCCGGCAATTCGCTCTCCAGAGTGAGCGGCGCAACTCCGTATGCGCCGCCGCCGGGCGACCCTCTCGTGACGATGAGCGACACCGCGCTCGCTCCCGCCGGCGGCGACCAGCCTCACAACAACATGCAGCCCTATTTGACGTTCTACTTCAACATCGCGCTTCAGGGCGTGTTCCCGCCGCGGAGCTGACGCCGCCGATCCTGCGAACGGGAGGAACAGCCGGCCCCGTGGACGGCGGTTCGGCTTCCCGTGCCGCCGCGACCGATGTGATGCCGGCTCCGTACTCTCTCCGCGCGGCCGGCCCCGAGGACGGCGAGCTGCTCTTCTCCGTCTACGCGAGTACCCGCGCCGAGGAGCTCGCGGTCGTGCCCTGGACTTCCGAGCAGAAGGAGGCCTTCCTTCGACACCAGTTCGAGGCCCAGGACGCGCATTACCGCCAGCACTACGAGGGCGCGGCGTTCCTCGTGATAGAGGCCTCGGGGAAGGCGGCCGGGCGCCTCTACGTGGCGCGCTGGCCCCGCGAGATCCGCATCATGGACATCGCGCTCCTTCCCGCGCACCGGCGCCGCGGCCTCGGGACGGCCATCCTGGGCGACCTCCTCGCCGAAGGGGACGCCGCGGGCAAGGTCGTGTCGATCCATGTCGAGCGCCACAACCCCGCTCTCGGCCTGTATGAGCGCCTCGGCTTCCGGACGGCGGCGGATCGCGGCGTCTACGTCTTCATGGAGCGAAGGCCAAACGCGCCCGCTCCGGACGGAGGCCCGTGATGGACCGCCACGAGGTGAGCGTCTTTGCCTCCCGTATCGGCGAGATCTTCGCGATGCGCCTGGCCGGTGGAGCCACCCTGGACCTGGAGCTCGTCGAGGTGCGCGACCTCGGCCGACGGGTGACACCCGGCGGCGAGCTGAGCAACTACGGGCTCACGTTTCTCGCGCGAACGCCGGCCGCGCTACCCCAGGCGATCTATCGCCTCGAGCACGCCGCTCTGGGAGCGATGGACGTGTTCCTGGTTCCGATCGGGAGCGACGCGGCGGGGATCCGCTACGAGGCGATCTTCAACTGACCGGCCGGGTTCCCGCTTCCGCCTGCCTCTTCTTGCGGGCGGGACTGACGCGGGCGCTGGGCACGGGAGCATTGTTGAAGATGGCTTCGTAGGTCTGGGCTCGGACGGACGGCCGTCCGACCGGCACGAGGAAGAACCAGAACCGGCCGAGGTAGTCGTGGTCGAGCCGATAAGTCCCCTGCGAGAGCAGGACTCCCGACGAGTCCTCGAACCGGGCCGCGAACGCCTCCTCGGAGCCCTGAAGGTTGGCCGCCTCCGCGTTCGGCAGGTCTTCGACCTCCACCAGCCGCAGCCGGACCTGGGTCCCCCCGGGAGTCTGGGTGACGAAGTCCGACCCGACGTGGCCGGCGAGAAGCGACCTCGGCACGATCGGGGACTTCCTGATGGGCCGGCCGTCAGCGCCGAGCGGACGCGCCTCCTTGTCGGCAGCCTCAAGGAGATGCGACGGAAAGAACAGGATCGTACCCGCGGCGGCGGCGGCCTTGAGCATCGAGCGGCGCGTGTGCGTCATGGGACAGAAGGATAGACCTGTCGGACCCTCACGTCAATCCCGCAAGTCACTTCAGGCCAAATAGTTGCAGTGTTGCGGCGCAGCGTCATGCGCGGCCCTTGATCGCGGGAACGGGACAGGCGAAAATAAAGCGAAACAACCGTCCATGCCGATCAAGACAGGCATACCCGCCCCGAACCTCGCCTCCCGCATGGGGACTGAAGACATGCGCGAGCAGGGCGGGGTCACGTACCGCGAGCTGAAGGCGCGCTCGCTCCTCAACAAGTGCGACTCGCCGCGCATGCCGTTCGCCTGGACGGTCAACCCCTACCGCGGCTGCGCCATGGGTTGCCGCTACTGCTACGCCGCCTACACGCACGAGTTCATGGGCATCACCACGCCGGAGACGTTCCACTCGCTCGTGTACGTCAAGACGGGCGGCGAGGAGGAGACGTCGCGGCGGCTGGCCGCCGTCGTCCGCAAGGGCGAGCGCATCGCGCTCGGCAGCGCCACCGATCCCTACCAGCCCGGCGAGGCCCAGGCCCGCGTGACCCAGCGGTTCCTGGAGATGGTGGCCCGGCACCGGAACGTGCGTCTGGGCATCGTGACCAAGGGCGCGCTCGTCCTGCGCGACGTCGAGCTGCTGCAGAAGATCCACTCCCGCTCGCAGCTGAGCGTCACCGTCTCCCTCATCACGCGGCACGCCGAGCTGGCCCGCAAGCTCGATCCCTGGGCGCCCCCGCCGGAGGTGCGGATCGAGGTGATGCGGCGGCTGATCGAGGCGGGGCTCGACGCCTGGCTCGGCCTCGCCCCCGTCCTCCCGGGGATCACGGACGACGAGCCGAGCCTGGACGAGCTGCTCGGCCGCGTGGCCGGCGCCGGCGTGCGCCACATGTTCACGAACGTCCTGTTCCTGCGCTCGCCGACCAAGGAGAAGTTCCTGCGCTGGCTGGACGTGGAGTTCCCGGCCTACGTCGAGGCCTACACGCGCGCCTACGCCGAGCGGGTCTACCTGCGTGGCCGCTACCGTGACCGGATCGAGGCGCGGGTGCGGGACCTCAAGGAGAAGCACGGCTTCGTGGAGTCCGATCGCGGCGACGACTTCGCGGAGCCGGAGCAGATCCCGTTGTTCGGATGACAGGGTGTGCCATACTGACCCGTGCTCGCCCGGCCGCATGTTTCGATCTCGGGAACGCGGAGGCAACGGGTGACGAAGCCCGACCCGTCGCTGCTGAAAGGCGTCGTGGCCGCCGAAGTCCTCGAGGCGATGGCGCTCGCTTCGACTGCCCTGCGCTCCGCCGGCATCCGCCACGTCGTCGTGGGGGGATTGGCGGTCGGCGCCAACGGGTTTCCGCGAGCCACCAGGGACGTCGACTTCCTCGTGGGTGACGAAGCCTTCGAGCACCGCCCGGGCGGTCTCGTCACGCTGCGCGCAGGCGTTCCCTTCCAGGTCAACGGTGTCGCCGTGGACTTCATCGGCGCCGAGCCGAGCGAAGGCTTCCTCGCGGCCGCGCTCGAAGCCGAGCCCGGCTCGATCATCGAGGGTCCTCCGCTCGTCTACATGAAGCTCAAGTCCCCCCGCCACAAGGATCGAACCGACGTGATCGAGATGATCAAGGGCGGCCTGGACGTCACGGCCTGCCGCGCCTACCTCTCCGCGAACGCGCCGTCGTTCGTCGCCGAGCTCGACGAGGCAGTGGCGCGCGCCCGCGCCGAGGACGAATAGAGGCCGTGGACACCGCCGCGCAACGGCAGTGGATGGCACAGTGGCGCGCGGCCACCGCCGCCCTTGCCGAGCAGCGCCGACGGGAGCTTCGAGAGCTCACGGATGAGCTTGGGCTCGCCGCCGCCGACGCCGTCCTCGCCCTGGCTTCCCCGGCCACGCTCACGCCGGAACGGCGGAACGGTTCCGGCCTCGTCGAGCAGCAGGCGATCCTCCACCGCCGCCGATCCCGGTGAATCCGATCTTCGCCGCCGCACTGGAGCTGGAGGACTTCTGCCGCGCTCGCCGCTGGCGGTTCTGTTTCATCGGCGCCATCGCTGTCCAGCGGTGGGGCGAGGCGCGGCTCACGCAGGACGCGGACCTCACTCTCCTGACCGGGCTCGGCGGTGAAGAGCCGTTCGTGGACGCGCTGCTGGCCGCCTTCGCGGCCCGGCGCGAGGACGCTCGCGACTTCGCGCTGCGCTACCGGGTGCTCCTGCTCCGCGCGGCCAACGGCGTGCCTCTCGACGTGTCGCTGGGAGCCATGCCTTTCGAGGAGCGGGCGGTCGAACGCTCCTCCCCGTTCCACGTCGGCGAGGACCGGTCGCTCCAGATCTGCTCGGCGGAGGACCTGATCGTCTTCAAGGCCTTCGCGGCACGCGACAAGGACTGGCTCGACGTGGAGGGGGTGGCCCTCCGACAGGCGGGGAAGCTCGACGAGCCGCTGGTCTGGCGGGAGCTGACCCCGCTCCTCGAGCTGAAGGACTCGCCGGAGACCACGACCCGACTTCGCGCCGTGCTCGATCGCGCGCGAAGCTGAAGCGGTCGGTGCTAGGCTGGCTGACGTCGCAACGAACGAGGGAGGTTCCGTGAGCGCCATCCGGCTGGAGAGGACGGGAGGGCTGGTCACCGCGCGCTTCGACAAGCCGCGCGGCAACGCCATCGACGAGCCGTTCGTGCGCGAGCTGTCCGAGTTCGCGAACTGGGTCGGCTCCGACCCTGACGTGCAGGGCGTGATGCTGGCCTCCGCGCATCCGAAGCTCTTCTGCCCGGGCCTCGACCTCGTCACGCTCGTCGAGTACGACCGGCCGGCGATGGTGGACTTCATGCGCCTCTTCTCCGAGATGGTCTGGGCCCTCTACTCCCTGCCCAAGCCGGTGGTGGCGGCGCTCGGCGGCCACGCGGTGGCGGGCGGCTGCATCCTGGCCCTGACCGCCGACTACCGCGTGCTCAAGCGCGGCGGCGTCCAGATCGGGCTCAACGAGGTCAAGGTGGGCGTGCCCCTGCCCTGGTCGGTCATGGTGCTCCTGCGCACCTCGGTGCCGCCGACCTCGCTCACCCGCGTCGCCCTCCTCGGCCGCAACTTCGCCGACGAGGAAGCGGTCGCCGTCGGCCTCGCCGACGAGCTCGCGGCCGAGGACGGCTTCGAGGACTCCTGCCGGGCCCGCCTGGAGGAGTTCGCGGAGAAGGACCTGGCGGCGGTGGCGGTGACCAAGGCCTACCTGCGCGACGCCGCCCTGGGCGAGATGCGGGCGCGTGAGCTCCGGGAGATGGACACCTGGCTGGACCGGTGGTTCTCGGACAGCGCGCGCGAGCGCATCCGCCAGATCGTGGCCGGCATGGGCAAGGGGCGCTGACCGCGCCTCAGTAGAGTCCGGGGATCGTCCGCGGCACGCGCCGCTGGTAGTCGCGGTACTCGTCCCCGAAGACGGCGACCAGCAGCCGCTCCTCGGTCCGCGCGCGCAGGTCGCCCCCCACCGCGACGAGAATGGCGCCGACCAGCACGATCGGACCCGGCACCCACAGGAAGGTCCCGAGCGCGAGCAGGTCCAGGCTCAGGTAGATCGGATGGCGGACGAGACGGAAGGCCCCGCTCGTGCAGAGCTGATGGCCCTGCTCGATCCGCGCCAGCAGGCGCCACGATCGGAACACCAGCAGCGTCCAGGCGAGCAGCGCCGCGCCCACGACGATCAGCACCGCCCCCGCGAGCGGCGGCGGGGCGAAGAGCAGCGGCGCCGCACGGCCGCGCGTGAACAGCGTCCGGCCCAGGCCGAAGTAGAGGACGAAGAACGCCGCCGCGTGAAGACCGAGCAGGCGGCCGGCGTGGGGATCGGCGGCCAGGCTGGCGCCGGGTGTCGGGGCCGCGGCGAGAGACTCCGGCCCCGCGCGCGGCCCGGCCAGGCGCAGGAGGAAGACCGCGAAGAACCCGAGATGGAAGACGTAGACGAGCGGCACGATCGGCCTCTCAGTCGCGCGCGCGCTTGCCGCGCGCCCGCCAGATCCAGGCCGCGATCACGACGACGGCCGCCACCGTGATGAGGGCGAGCACGTGGTTGGCCTCGATGAGAAGCGCCTGCGCGCGCGTCCAATTCTGGCCGACCACGTACCCGGCGGAAACCAGGAACGCGTACCAGATCGCGGAGGCGGTGGCCGCGGGCACCAGGGCCCGCGCCGGCGGCATGCCCGCGATCCCCGCGAACGGCGTCACCGCCGCCCGCACGCCGGGCAGGAACCGGCAGAGGAAGATCCCGTAGACGCCGTGCCGCGCGTAGGCCGTCTCCAGGGCCGCGATCGAGCGGGGAGGCATGAGCTTGCGCGGCCAGCCCGTCTCGAAGAAGCGCCGGCCGTGGCGGCGCGCGTAGAAGTACATCCAGGCCGCGGAGGCGGTGTTGGCGAGCCAGCACAGCACGCCGAGCAGCGGCGCGGAGACCGTCCCCTGTCGCCCCAGGAACGCGCCGAACACCACGGCCACGTCGGCGGGCACGGGCGGGAAGACGTTCTCGACCGCGGAAAGCACGATCAGGACCGCGTAGACGGCGACCCGGGGAAGGCCGCCCACCCAGCCGAGGAACCCCTCACCCACCGAGCAGGGCCTCGTGCACGAGGTGGACGATCGAGCCGTAGGGCCGGCCCACCGCGCGCGACATCCCGATCTCGCAGGTGCGGCAGGTCGAGAACAGGCCGGTGGCCGGACCGCCGTCGAGCGCGCTCACCTCGCTCGCCTCCCGCGCGGTGGCCGCGCGCGTCAGCTCCGGCACCAGGAAGCCGCGGTCCCCCGCGAAGCCGCAGCACTCCGCGCCCGGCGGGACGATCGCCTCCTCCGAATGCGCCCGCGCCACCGCGAGCAGGTCGGGCAGGCCGCCCATCTTCACGAGCGTGCAGGTCGGATGCAGCACCGCGCGTCCCTTCCGGCGGAAGGAGCCGTCCAGCCGGGGCAGGACGTCGCGGGCCCAGAAGGTCGAGAAGTCGCGGATGCGCACGGCGCGGCCGCCCTGCCGCAGGTGGGCCAGGGCCAGCTCGTTGAGGGTGCCCGCGCAGGGCGAAGCGTCGGTCACCACGGTGTCGCGTCCCTCCGCGGACGCGGTCCAGAGCGCCTCCGCCGAGGCCGACGCGCAGCGCGCCGCCGCCTCCGGATAGGCCTTGCTCGAGAACGGCATCCCGCAGCAGAGGCCGTCGATGGCCGGTGGATACGCCACCTCGAAGCCGGCCGCCTGCAGGACGTCGACCATCGCGCGCGCGGTCGAGGGCCGCTCCTCGCCGGGCAGCGGGCCCATCATGCGGACGAGGCAGCTCGGGAAGTAGACGACGCGGCCGACGGTGCCGCCGGGCACGAGCGTCCTGGTGCGCGTCGTGGGATCGGACAGCGGCGGCAGCGGCGGCGCCGGCGCCGGCAGCGGCAGGTCGGCGGGCACGCGCGGCAGGAGGCCCGGCGCCAGCGCATGGAGCAGCGCGCTCGCGCCGTCCACCATCCAGGCTCCGCCGGGCAGGCCCCGCAGCACGTGCGCGGTGCCGAGGCCCAGCCGCGCTCCGCGCATCAGCCATCCGTAGCGACCGGCCAGGCGCTCCGCCCAACGCCGCTCGGCCTTCCGGTGGCGCGCGACCAGCGTCTCCTTGATCAGGGCGCCGGTGTCGATGTGCACCGGGCACGAGGTCGAGCACATCGAGTCGCGGCTGCAGGTGGCGATGCCCTCGTATTCGAAGTCGGCCTGCAGCGCCGCCCGCCACTCCCGCGCCCGGTCGTCGTCGCCCGCCGCCGACAGCCGTTCCAGCTCCCGCGTGACCACGATGCGCTGGCGCGGCGTGAGCGTGAGGTCGCGCGAGGGGCAGCGCGGCTCGCAGAAGCCGCACTCGATGCACTTGTCCGCGGTGGGCGAGATCGTGGGCAGGCCCTTGAGGTCCTTGAGGTGGAGCTCGGGATCGTCGCTGAGCACCACGCCGGGGCTGAGGACGCCGTCCGGATCGAGGAGGGCCTTGATCCGCCTCATCACCTCGTAGGCGCGGTCGCCCCATTCGTCGCGCACGAACGGCGCCATGTTGCGCCCGGATCCGTGCTCGGCCTTGAGGGCCCCGTCGTACTTCCCCACGATGACCTGGACCAGCTCGCGCATGAACGCGTCGTAGCGGCGCACGGTGGCGGGATCCGCGAAATCCTTGGCGAAGACGAAATGGAGGTTGCCGTCGCGGGCGTGGCCGAAGGTGATGGCGTCGTCGAAGCCGTGCTTCGCATAGAGGACCTGCAGGTCGGTGATCCCCTCGGCCAGGCGCTCCACCGGCACCACCACGTCCTCGATGACCACGGCCGTGCCCGACGGCCGCATCCCGCCCACGGACGGGAAGAGCCCCTTGCGCAGGTGCCAGTGGCGGTCGCGCTCCGCGGGGTCGGTGCTGAAGGCGGCGGGCGCGAGGAGGCGGAAGCCGGCCAGGCGCTCTTCCGCCACCCGCACCTGGGCCTCCAGCTCGGAGACGGTGTCGGCGCGGAACTCGGCGAGCAGCGCCGCCGTGCCGTCGCCGATCGCGAACGGATAGTCGCGGTCGCCGGCCTGCGAGCGCAGGGAGGCGGCGTCCATGATCTCGAGGGCGGCCGCCCCCGCCGCCACCAGCGGCGCCACCGCCGCTCCCGCCTCCGCCAGGAGGGCGAAGAAGAGGAGCGCGGTCGCGCGGCAGGGTGGCTCCGCGACCGTCCGCAGGGTCACGTCGGCGAGGAACCCGAGCGTCCCCTGCCCGCCCACCATCAGGTGGGCCAGGATCTGGGCGGGCGCGTCGTGGTCGAGCAGGGCCTGAAGGCTGTAGCCGGTGGTCTGCTTGCGCGCGAACTTGGCCTCGATGCGCGCGGCCAGGACGGTGTCCGCGCGGACCTCGTCGCGCAGGGCGGTCATGGCGGCGTGGAGGTCGGGGCGGTCGCGGCGGAGCCGCTCGTCCGCGTCCGGCCGCGCGGTGTCGATCTCGGTGCCGTCCGCGAGCAGGAAGTGCAGCGACTCCATCGTGTGGTAGCTGTTCTGGGCCACGCCGCAGCACATGCCGGACGCGTTGTTGGAGACGATGCCCCCGATCATGCAGGCGTCGATCGACGCCGGATCGGGGCCGAGCCGCCGCCGCATCGGCGCCAGCACGCGGTTGAGGTAGCCGCCGACCACGCCGGGCTGGCTCCAGAGGCGCCCGCCCTCGTCGAGCACGCGATACGACTTCCAGAACGGGGCCAGCTCGACCAGGATGTCGTCCGTCACCGCCTGGCCGCTCAGCGACGTCCCCGCGGTGCGCCAGGTCAGGTGGCGGCGGTGCGCGCGCGCGTAGGCCAGGACGGCGCGCACTTCGTCGAGGTCGCGCGGCCGCACCACGACCTTCGGGATCATCCGGTAGATCGAGGCGTCGATGGACCGCGCCACGAGGTCGATCGGACGCGCGAGCACCCGCTCGGGCGCGAGCAGGCGCTCGAGGTCGCGGACCAGGCCGGGATCGCGCTCGATGACCGCCGGCCGGGAGGACACTAGCTCGGCGGGGGCGCGACGAGGGGAACGCGGAAGCGGTAGACCGTCCCTCCGGCGTTGAGCGTGATCGCGGCCTCGGTGTGCGTGGTGAGACGGTCCCGCGTGCGGCCAGTGGCGTCGCTGACCAGGACGCGGCCGCCCGAGAAGAGCGTCCCCGCGGAGGTCTGCAGCCGCACCTGGACCCCGGGATAGGGCGCCCCGCCCCGTTTCTGCAGGCGCACGAGGATCTGCGCCTCTCCCCCTGGGGGCGGGAGCCGGGCCGGCTCCGCCCAGGCGGCCACGATCACCTCTTCGGGTGCCTTCTCGACGGGCAGCGGCGGCGGGCCCGGCTCCTGGGCGGCGCCTTCGGGCGACTTCGGACCGCGCCGGATCACGCTGCAGCCGGCCGCGGCGAGGACGGCCGTCGCCGCGACGAGGACGGCCAGGACGAGCGTCTCCCCGCGTGCTCGCGCCACGACCCGCATCCCCCTATCCTACCCTCGCCCGGGCGTACGGCCGGGAATGCGCAGGCGGCCGCCGGCGATCCATTCGGGTGCGGGGGGAGGTACGATGCGCCCGGCTCGGCTGGCGATCGGAGGTTGGCGATGGCGGCTCCCGCATCCCTGACGCGCGCGGTGCGCTTCGGCCTGAAGGTGGCCGCATCCCTGGCCTTCCTCGCGCCCCTCATCACGCGGATCACGATGGGGCACGCGTTCTTCTTGACCGGGCGCGGCAAGCTGGCGAACTTCGACAACACCGTCGCGTTCTTCGCCGACCAGAACATCCCCTTCCCCGCCCTGAACGCCGCCTTCGTGTCGCGCCTCGAGTTCTACGGCGGCGCGCTCCTGGTCATCGGGCTGTGCACGCGGCTAGTGGCGGCGGCGCTGGCCTCCACGATGGTGGTGGCCCTCTTGACCGAGCGCGCGCAGTTCTTTTCGTCCTGGCTGCCCGAAACCGAGCTCGGTCCGACCGACATCTCGCCCTGGGTCTTCCTGATCATGCTGACCTGGCTCGTCCTCTACGGCCCCGGCGTGGTGAGCCTCGACCACTGGATCGCAAAGTGGCTGGGCCTGGGCACCGACGAGGAGCCGCCGGAGCCCGCCGGCACGGCGACCTGACCGGCGCTCAGGGCCCGGCGAAGGCGTCGTAGACCATCCGCGAGATGCGGCCCGCGAGCACGACCGCGTCGTTGTCCGGCCCCCAGCGCGTGTCCTCGACCTGGCGGGCGTGGATGGCGATGACGTAACGCCCGCGCGGCGTGGTCACGATGCCGACGTCCCCGCGCACGTGGCGCTTCACGCCGGCCTGGTCGGGATGCTTCTCGCTGTCCCAGCCCGGCTTGTCCGCGACCACCACGTCGTCCGCGTCCGGGAGCGCGCGCGGGATCATGAACGGGAAGGCCTGCTCGCGCATGATCGCGATCATCGCCTCCGAGGCCGCGCGGTCCACGACCTTGCCCTCCGCGATCAGCTCCATCAGGCGCGCCATCTCGCGGGGGGTGGCCACGCCGAGGCCGAACTCCTTCTCCTCCTCCGGGAACACGTCGGGGTGGCCGTCGCGGAAGGTGGGCCGGAAGAGCTTCGTGCGCGTGATCCCGTAGGACACCAGGCGCCGATCCACGCTGGCCGTGCCCACGCGCGCGATCAGCAGGTTGGTCGCGGTGTTGTCGCTGACCGTCATCATGAGGTCGAGGGTGTCGTCGACGGTGAGGACGAGGCCGCCGTGCAGCCGTTGCAGCACGCCGGAGCCGCCCACCTTGGCCGCCTCGTCGAGGGTGATCGTGTCCTGGTGCTTCAGCCGCCCCTCCGCGATCTGGTGGAAGACCTCGACCATGACCGCGACCTTGATGACGCTGGCGGTCGGGAACTGCGTGTCCGCGTTGACGAACACGGTCTCGCCGGTGGCGAGGCTCTTGGCGGCCACGCCCATGGTGCCGCGCAGCGTGCCCACCGCCTCCTCGACCCGCGACTGGAGCGAGGCCGCGGAGAGCGGGGCCGCGGCCAGGAACACGATCGCGAGGAGGACGGGGAGCGGCCGATCGAGGCTCATGGCGCTTAGTATGCCCGACGGTGCGCGCGGGGCGCCTTCTCAGTCCAGCTCACCTTCGACGAACCATCCCTCGCGCAGGCGGTCGAGGAAGATCCGATAGAGGCCGCCCGCGGCCAGGGCGACGTCCCATTCCTCCCGGCTCCAGGCCACGTCCCACCAGTCGCCGGAGGCGCGCCAGGGACCGGCGCGGTCCACGACCTCGCCGCGCACGCCGCTGGCGGACACGAACACGGGCACGCCGTCGCGGAGGCTCACCTGCGCCGGCAGCGGAGGGCGGAAGGCGCGCAACGCCAGGCGCGGCCCCGGGGGGCCGGTCACGGAGGCGCCGTCACCGCTCGTCCGTGTGCGCGCGCCGCCGGCCGGCCCCGGCGCGAACGTCTCCATCACGAACGCGCCCGAGCGATGCGTGTCCACCAGCGCGGCCGCTCCCGCGCGCCCGGCCCCCGTCCACTCGACCAGGCGCGCCATCGTCTCCGCCAGGCGCTCCGGCGAGGGCTGGGCGGGGTCGAGCAGCGAGAACTGGACGGTGCGCGCGGGCGTCGGCTCGGCACGGACGGTCAGGGCCTGGACGGCGTCGCTCGGCGGATGCGACTCCAGGTCGAGCAGGATGAGCGTGCGCCAGGTGCGCGGCTCGGCGGAGGGCGCGGCCGGGCGCAGCGCGCGCCGGTGGCGCCGTCCGTCCACCAGGCCGAGGTCCAGCTCGACCGAGGCCGCGCGGCGGCCGCGGTCCTTGAGGTGGGCGCACAGCGGCTCGAGGACGCGCGAGAGCAGGAACGACAGCGGCTCCAGCCCGTCGACCGGCCACTCCAGCTCCAGCGCGCACTCGAACGTCTCCGCCGCCCGCGTGGGCACCAGCGGCGCCTCGTCCTCGCCGCGGGCCAGGCGGCGCAGGCGCGGGCCAAGGGCGCCCAGGCGCTCGGAGAGGCCGCGCGCGGGCAGGGCGGCCAGCTCGCCCAGCGTGTGGACGCCCCAACGGCGGAAGAGGTCGCGGCGGTCCTCGTCGAGGTCGAGGAGGTCGAGCGGCAGCGGCGCCAGCGTGGCCGCCTCCTGGCCGGGCTCGACGACGGTCAGGCCGCCGCGGCCGCGCGCGGCCACCAGCGCGGCCACGCGCGTGGAGGCGAGGGCGACGCAGAGATCGCTCCAGCCGCGGGCGTGGGCGGCGGCCAGCAGCGCGCCCGCGAGCTCCCGGGGGCCGCTCCACACGCGGCCGAGGCCGTGGAGGTCGAGCAGCGCCTCCCCCGGGCCGAGCGACTGCGCGCGGGGGGTGAACTCATGCGCGAGGGCGAGGAGCGCGCCGTCGGGGGGAGGGGCGGGGGCGAAGAGAGCGCCGAACATCTGCCACCCGTCGCGCGCTCAGGAGCAGGCCTGCAGCTCCACGGCCGCGCCGCGCAGGCTCCGGCGCGCCTCGCGCACTTCCGCGCCCACTCCCCGCAGGAGGCGGGCGGGGGGCGCGCCCGACCAGCGCGGCGCCGCCGCCTTCATGGCGAGCGTGGCCCCGCCCGGGCCGTGGGCGACGTGGCCGTCGGCCACGAGGAGGAGCGCGGTGGGCTGGTCCTCGATCAGCCTCTGCAGGCGGATCCACGTGGTCCCCGGGAGCCGCTGGCGCGCGGCGGGGGGGACGCCGGCGAGGTCGAGCACGACCGCCTCGAACAGGCCCGAGCCCAGCAGGGTGCCGACGGCGGAGATCGCGGGCAGGAGCGTGCGCTCGCCGCGGCCGCGGCCCTCACCGCGCAGCCACAAGAGGCGCGGGAGATCGACGCCGGCGGCGGCGGCGGACGGCGGATCGAGGCGGTCGGCGGGATCGACCCAGGCCACCAGGGACCCCGCGCGCGTGAGCCGCGCGACCAGGGTCAGGACGAGGGCCGTCCGTCCCGACGAGGCGGCGCCGTGGACCTCCGAGACCTGCCCGCGCGGGAACCCGCCCGAGAGGAGGTCGTCCAGCGGGGCGATGCCCGTCGCCAGCGCCCGGCCTCGCCGGTCCTCCCCGCGCAGGGGCGGATCGTCCGACTGCAGGCGGCGGGAGCGGAGGAGGTCTTCGAGGGCGTCCTTGAGTGCTGAGCTCATTTCGTTTTTTCTTCGCTATAATGAGTCGAGGTTTGGGGCGTGTCAATACCTCCAGTAATTTATAGAAATCTTATTAAATCAGATTTCAAGTCTGTTATTATCAGACTCTGAGTCGGACCATTTCAGATTTCCACATGCTATTCAGATCAGCTGACTTAGACGAGCTCGACCTCAAGGTCATTCGAGAGATCGAGCGCCTGCGAAACCAACTCGGCTACCTCGTCGGTCAGCCGAAGGTCTGGCGCAGTCTCCTCCGACGGAACGCTTTCGCGCGGGCCGTGCGCGGCTCGAACGCCATAGAAGGTCTGAACGTGACGTTGGATGACGCCATTGCGGCGGTCGTCGGCGGCGAGCCCATCGACGCAAAGGATGAAGCCTGGCTGGCCACCGTCGGATACCGCGATGCGATGACGTTCGTTCTCCAGAAGACCGACGACGCGACCTTCACCTTCTCGCCTGAGGTTCTCAAGTCACTTCATTTCATGATGGTTCGCTACGACCTGGCCAAGAATCCCGGGTTGTGGCGCCCCGGTGCGATCTTCGTCCGCAACGAGCGGACCGGCGAAGTCGTCTACGAAGGACCACCGTACGACGAGGTCGTGCCTCTCATCGACGAGCTCGTGGCCGACCTCAATGCGCCGATGGGCAACCATCCGTTGGTGAAGGCGGCGCTGGCGCACCTGAACCTCGTGATGATCCACCCCTTCTCGGACGGGAACGGCCGGATGGCGCGTTGTCTACAGACTCTCGTCCTCTGTCGGAGCGGCATCCGCGAGCCCTTGTTCGCGAGCATCGAGGAATACCTCGGCGTCCAGCGGAACACGCAAGCCTACTACGACGTGTTGGCCGCGGTGGGGGAAGGCTCGTGGCACCCCGAACGCGACACGCGACCCTGGATGCGGTTTTGCCTCCGTGCTCACTACACGGAAGCCATGACGCTGCTCAGGCGGAGCCGAGAGATGGAAAAGATGTGCGACGAATTGGAGACGGTCGTCCGTCGTCTGGGCCTGCCCGAGCGCAGCGTCCTTGCTCTCGCCGATGCCGCGGTCGGCCACAAGGTGCGCAACCCGACGTACCGCAACGCGGCGGACGTCTCGGACGTCGTCGCCGGCCGTGATCTCCGAGCCCTCGTGGAGGCGGGACTCCTCGAACCACATGGCCGCAAGCGCGGTCGGTTCTACGTGGCCGCGCCCCCCGTCATGGCCGTCAAGAAGAGAGTGGCGGAATCCAAGACCGTCTCCGACCCCTTCGCACGCCCTGAAGTGCTGGCGACCAACCTCGTGTTGCCCGTGATGGAGGCCCCGGCCACGAAGAGCTCTTCCACATGGCCGCCGCGGCGGTCCTGAGCACGGCGCCGGCCTACCGGCCGAGGATCTCCTCGAAGAGCGCGAGCGCGCGCGCGTCCCCCGACTGCCCGAGCCAGAACATCGCCTGCTTCCGCACCTCGGGATTCCGGTTGGTCTTCGCCACCTGGATGAGCATCGGCACCCCCTCGTCCTTCGGGAGCTGGCTCAGCGCGAACACCGCCTTCTTCTTGACCTCGGTCTCCGGATCGTCCTCGAGGGCGCGCGAGATGGCGGAGACGGCCTTCCGCCCCGCCTTCTGCCCGAGCCAGAACAGGGCCTGGCCGCGCACGTGGGTGCTGGAGTCCTCGCGCGCGACGCGGATCATGGCGTCCACCGCCTCCGGGACCTCGCTCAGGCCGAGAGCGAACACGCCGTGCTCGCGCACCTCGCCACTGGGATCGTCGCGCACGAGCCGGGCCAGCGCCTCGTAGCCGCGGCGGCCGCGCAGGCTCCCCATCCAGAAGGCGGCGCGCTTGCGCACGCGCACCGGCTGGGCCGGATCGACGAAGCGCTGGAGGACGTCGTCCGCCTCCCTTCCCTGGTGAACGGCGATGGCCATGATCGCGGCCTCGCCCAGCTTGTCATGGGCGCTCTCGTCGTCGCGCGCGCCGACCAGCGAGGCGAGGAGAGCGAGGCTCTCCGGCGGCTTCACGCCGTCCACCCAGGTCAGCGTGCGGCCGGCGGCGTCGATCCCGCAGCCGCGGGAGAGGACGCGGAGGCGGCCGATGCGGCCCTGGTCCGCGCGCAGGAGGACGACCGCGGTCTCGTCGTCCATCGAGGCGAGCCGCTCGCCGGGGTCGCGCATCGAGAAGGAGCCGTGCTCCTCGATCCGGCATCCCCCGCCGGTCTCGTCGAGCGACTCGCGCTCGACGCCATCGAAGCAGCACATCGCGCGATGGCCGGTCGCGGGCACCTCGTAGCCGAGCCAGGCCGGGGTGACCTGGGCGGTCGCCCAGCCCTGCGCGATCGTCTGGAGGGAGCCTCCGGCCGTCTTCGATTCGAGGCGGGTATTCAGGCGGCGAGGCGGGGGGCCGGCGGCGGCCGGGATCGAAACGGCGAGAGCGGACAGCAGTACCGAGGTCGCAGCCGTGCCCCTCACTTGTTCAGGATCTCCATCAGGAACGCCATCGCCTCCTTGTTCCCGCCCATGAGCGAGAGCTGGTTCACGATCTCGCGGCGCATCTCCGGGTCCTTCTCCGCGCGGCCGAGCTGGACCAGGGCGTGCGCGTTGCCCTGGATGAACAGGCCACGCAAGGCCTCGCGCCGGATGTCGGGATCGCGGTCGGACTGGTAGAACGAGACCAGGGTGGCGCCCGTGCGGTCGGCGCCCATCAGGCCCAGCGTGCGCACGGCGGTGCGGCGCAGCTCGGGGCTCGTCTCCGTCTTGGCCAGAAGGGCGATGTGGTCACCTCCCCCGCCGACGAAGAGGGCCTGGATGATGTCCTTCCGCACCTCCGTCGAAGGATCGCTGCCATAGAGCTCCCAGAGCTCGGAGGTCGCGCCCATGGGTCCGAGCTGGCGGATGGCCGCCCGCCGCAGCTCGGGAGACTTCTCGCCCCGCGCCGCCGCCAGCACTCCCGCCTTGTTGCCCGACGTCATGTAGGCCTGGAGGACGGCCTTCTTCACCTCGACGTCCTCGCTGGAGGCGTAGACCTCGGACAGGAGCCGGCGGCTGTCGTCGCCGCCGAACAGGCCCAGGTACTTCACGGCGCTGCGCTGCAGGTCGGGATGGGACTTGCCGCGGGCGACGTCGGCCACCACCGCGCGGCCGCGCGGCGAGCCGCTCTGCGTGAGCACGAAGAGGGCACGGTCGCGCAGCCGGCGGGAGGAGCCGCCGGAGAGGAACTTCTCGAGCAGGGGCACCGCCTCGTCCGCGTCGCTCGTCATCAGCGCGTTGAGGGCGATGAGCTTGAGGTCCTCGTCGGGTTGGCGCTCGGGGGCGGGACGCTGGCCGGAGGCCTGGCGGATCTCCTGCTCCAGGCCGTCCGCCTCCTTGAGGTACCGGCTGCCCGGGGCCGACTGGCGGAGCTGGCCGAGGGTGGCCAGCGCATCCGCCGAGCGGCCGGCCTTGCTCAGCGCGTAGGCCTTCCAATAGAGGCCGGCGTCGGCCCGGCGGCCGCCCATCTTGGCCACGGAGTCGAAGGCCTCGATCGCGCGGTCCCAACGCTCCTCGTCGAGGGCGCCCGTGCCATGGTCGTAGAGCGCCTCCTCGCGGTCGGCGGCCGCCTCCGCCCGGTCGCGCTCCCGGTCCGCCCGCGCGTGCTCGCGGTCGCGCTCCGCCTTGTCGTGATCGCGCTCCGCCCTCTCCCGGTCGCGCTCGGCCTGATCCTGGTCGGCCTGGGCCAGGCGGGCCGGCGGCTCGTCCACCGCCTGCGCCCGCGCCAGAGGCCCCGCCGTCGCGAGGGCCAGGAGCGTCACCGTCAACAATCCCGTTGTCATCGATCCCTCACCTCAGGAAACGGCCCTGGCTGCCGCCGGCGTCCCCAAGCTCTCCTTCTCCTTCTCGCGGACCTGTGTCTCGATCACCCGGACCCGGAAGAGCAGCCCGCGCGATTCGATGCGATGCCGGATCTCGTCCCGCTCGGCCGGGCTCAGCGAGGACGGCCGGTGCGCGACCTCCACCAGCAGCCGCTCCAGCTCGTCGAGCACGCTTGCCACCCCCGTCTCCCCCGTCCGCGCCACCGTCTGCCGGTACAGGCGATTGGCCCCGACCAGCTCCTCCGCCCAGTGCTGCTCGGCGGAGATGTCGGCGGACTGGCCGTCCACGCCCGCGTTGACCAGCTCGACCAGCAGCATCTCCGAGCGCTCGAGGTGGTCTCCCACCGCCACCAGCAGGATCCGCTCGCGCGCCGCCGGCGACACCGACGCCGCCGCCGGCGGAGGGGCCGCGTGCGGCCAATGGCGGCCGAGGAGGAAGGCGAGCACGAGCGAGGCGGCGAGGGCGAGCGGGGCCCAGACCCGGGGCGCCCACGACCGCCGTGCGTCGATCGCCACCACCTTCGGCTCCCCGGCCAGGCGCGGCTGGAGGCGCGCCCACACCTCGGCGCCGTAGTCCGCGCCGCGCTCCGGCGGCTCCGGGACGGGCACGGCCTCGAGGTCGCGCCGCAGCGCGTCCACGGCCGCTCGACACTGCGCGCACTCCTCGAGATGCGCCTCGATCGCCGGCGCGCCCTCCGCCTCGCCGAGCTGATGGAGGACCATCTCCTCCTCGGTCAAGTGCCTCACGGCGTCGCCCCCCATTGCGCCTGGTCGCCCAGGGCCTGTCGCAGCTTGCGCACGGCGCGGAACACGCTCTGCTTGGCCGCGCTCGCGTCGAGCCCCAGCGCGTGCGAGATCTCCGCGATCGACATCCCCTCGACGTGGCGGAGCGTGAAGGCCGACCGCTCGAGCGCGCTCATGCGGGCCAGCGCCGCCCGCATCCGGCGCCGGACCTCGGTGCCGGCCACGAGCCGGTCGGGCGAGGGATCGTCGGCGGGAACGGACAGCGTCCGCTCTCCCTCCGCGGTCTCCGTTCGGTCCACGCGCTCGTCGTGGCGGAGGCGGGCGCGCAGGACGTCGTAGGCGCAGTTGGCGGCGATGCGATGCAGCCAGCTCCCGAACTGCGCGCGCTCTTCGAACGCGGCCAGCTTCCGGTACGCCTTCAAGAACGTCTCCTGCACCACGTCCTCCGCATCGTGCTCGTTTCCGGTCATGCGGAAGGCCAGCCGGAAGACCCCGCGGCTGTGCCGCTCCACCAGGAGGCGGAACGCCTCGACGTCGCCGCCCCGGGCGCGGGCCACGGCCTGGGCGTCGTCCTCGCCTCCCACCATCCGCTCCGTTAGACGCTCGGTGTCCCGAACGGTTAGGCGATCCAAGCGCTTGAGCCTCAAGGCCCTGGCCCCGGCGT
>JBGPBV010000118.1:0-22419 GCA_041481445.1 Vicinamibacteria bacterium | reverse complement strand
TCGGGCAGGTCCTCGGCCATGACCGCGATCCCGACGGTGTGGCCCCAGCGCCGGCGCATCTCGCGATGGTGCGCCTCTCCCCAGGGCACCGGCTCCACGTCGCCCCAGGCCTGGCTCAGCGGTCCCATCGGACCGTAGACGACCAGCGAGTAGCCGCGCACGAACCCGCGCGAGGTGTCGGTCTCGTAGAACTGATGGCTGAAGAGCGGATTGCTCGTCACCCCGACGTGGCCGTCGATGCGCTCCGGGAAGACGCCCTCGACGTAGCGGCTGGGATGGGCCATGTAGTTCCGGCCCACCTGACCGCTCGAGTTGGCGAGGCCGTCCGGGAAGAGACGCGAGCGGGAGTGGAGGAGCAGCCGGGGGGTGCCGATGCCGTTGGCGCAGACGACCACGACCCGCGCGAGCTGTTCGATGGTCCTTCCCGAGCGATCGTGGTACAGCACGCCTCGCGCACGGCCGCGCTCGTCCACGGTGATCTCGCGCGCGCGGGCCCAGGTCCGCAGAAGGACCCCGCCGCGGATCGCCTTGGGCCAGTAGGTGACGTCGGTCGAGGCCTTGGCGCGCCGGGCGCATCCGAAGTTGCAGCGGCCGCGGAAGTCGCAGCCCTTTCGCCCGTCGTAGTCGCGCGAGAGGATCGCGTTGTCCGAGGGCCACCAGTGCCAGCCCAGCTTCTCGAAGCCGCGAGCGACGGCGCGGCCGCGGGCGCCGAGGGGGAGGGGCGGCGTGGGGCGCGGAGCGCGGGGCGGGTTGGCGGGATCGCCGGCCAGCCCCGAGACGCCGATGTGACGGTCGTTGAGGTCGTAGTATCGCTCGAGGTCCTCGTAGCGGATCGGCCAGTCGTCGGCGACTCCATCGCGCGACCGCACGCGGAAGTCCGAAGGATGCATCCGCGGGAAATGGCCTTCCCAGTGGACGGTGGTCCCGCCCACGCCGTTGAACATGAGGACCTGGTCCGGCCGCAGCCCGCCCTCGGTGACGATCGGGTAGTCCTCCGGACGCTTCCGAAGGCTCGGGAAGAGGGTGTCCGGCCCGCGCCTTTGGCTGACCTCGAAATCGGTCCTCGACGAGGGCATGCTCTCCGGCCGGACCCAGTCGCCCTGCTCGAGACAGACGACCTTCGCGCCGCGATCGGCCAACGACCACGCGACGGCGGCGCCCGCCGCTCCGGACCCGACCACGACGACATCGACGCGCTCCAGAGCCGGGCTCACGGCACGGCCCGGTAGAGCCGCGGCAGGGCGCGGACACGCTCGAGGAGCGCCTCCTCGAACGGCTCCAGCGGCGGGCCGGAGCTGTCGGGGCCGATGAAGTCGTAGCCGAGGCGCTGCCAGACGAGGGGGTTCGTGTAGTACGCCTCGTAGACGAGGTCGCGGGCGGCCCGGAACCGGTCGGCCTCGTCCTTCTCCATCGCCTGGAGGAGGGCCACGCGAGCGGGCGCGGGCAGGCGCGCAAAGTCCGGTCCCTGGCGGGCCCGCGTCCTCTTCTCGATCGAGGCGAAGGCGTCGCGCAGCGCCGAGGCCACCGTCTCGTCCCGCGCGGCCGCGCGCTCGAGATAGGCGGCGGCGCCCATCTCGGCCGCCGACGGCATGCCCTCCGCGGCGGGAATGATCTCGGCGGCCAGCGCCTCCAGTGTCGTCCTCTGGGCCGGGGCCAGTGCCGGCTTCGCCGGGCGCGGCGCGGCGTCGCCCACCGCCTCCAGCGCCGGGGCTGCGGCCGCGAAGAGGGCGCTGCGGCCGACGAGCGTCAGGAACTCCTTGCGGTTCATGCTTCCCCCCGACGTCATCCTTGGTACCGCGGGAAGATAGCATGCGGGCTCCGCGCGGACGCTCGACCGTCCCGCCGCCTCACTCGTTGCCCATCATGTGGCGCGCCACATAAATGGGCGTTCTGTGCCCGACTGCGTTATGTGGCTGGGGAGCGCGGGGGACTCAGAGTCGGGAACCTCCCGCAGATCCCTCGCGCGGAGCCGCAGGCCTTGCGCCATCTGTCGCGCGTCCCGTTGCGGGTGCACCGTGCGGTCCGGCGGCGCTCAGCCCGGATCCCAGGCGGCTTCAATTGCTTCCACGCCGATCCCTCCGGCCTCGCTTGTCCCTCGCCTCGGCATGACCCTTGCGTCCTTGCGCGATTGGAGGGATGTGCCCACGCACCGTCCCTGCACCCCGTCTTTCATCTTGGGGCGCAGGCAGTCAGGTCCTCAGAACCTGCGCATCCCTCGCACCGAGAAGGAGTCGCTCCATGAGCAATCGAACGCTGGTCGAGGCCGCCACGGTCGCCGCGCTATTGCTTGCCCTCCTACCATCGAGGGCTCTTGCCCACTGCGACACCATGAATGGTCCCGTGGTCAAGGACGCCCAAGCCGCCCTGGCAAAGGGGGATGTCACTCCGGTCCTCAGGTGGGTGAGAGCCGACAAGGAACCGGAGATCCGCCTGGCCTTCCAGCACACCCTCACCGTTCGGGGCCTGGGACCCGAGGCGCAGGAGCTGGCGGACCGCTTCTTCTTCGAGACGCTCGTCAGAATCCACAGGGAAGGGGAGGGCGCGCCCTACACTGGCCTCAAGCCGGCTGGGGTCGAGATCGAGCCCGCCATCGCCGCATCAGACAAAGCCTTGGAGGCGGGATCGGTGGACGCCCTGGCGGCGATGGTAACAACCGAAGCCGAGCACGGGATCCGCGAGCGCTTCGCCCGCGCCGCCGAGGCCAAGAAGCACGCCAGCGAGAGCATCGAGCGCGGACGCGAGTACGTGGCTGCATACGTCGAGTTCATGCACTACGCCGAGCGGCTCCACAACGACGCCACGACCGGCGTGACCCACGCGGAGCACGAAGCGCCGCATGCGGGCGGACATCAGCACTAAGTCCGCAGTGTCTCGCGGCGTGGGCTGGCCGGGGCCACGATCGATCAGCTCCTTCTTGTAGAGCTGGAAGATGGACTGGTCGAAGGTCTGCATGCCGTACTGGCTCACCCCGGCGGCGAGCTCAGGGCGGTGGGGACGACCTGCCAGGAGAGGCCGAAGCGGTCCTTCAGCCCTTGGACGCGGCCTCGTCGTAGCGCGTGACCGCGTTGATGCGGGAGTTCGGGAAGATCGACGAGTAGAACCGCGCCGCCTCCTCCGCCTGCCGGTCGAACCACAGGAATGGAGTGATCTTCTGCCTGTCCATTGGGCGGTTCTCCTACGGCGCCCAGCGCCGGTTCAGGCGGTACGTGGGGTTCGGCGGCTTCGACCTCTCCGCCGCGGCATATTTGTCTTGACGCACCTTCGTCCCGCGATCTAGGCTTCCTCATCCCTTCCCAGCAAGAGCCAATTCAGAGGAGGCAAGATCATGAGACCGCAGATCGTGATTGCTCTCGTCGCGGGAGTGGCTCTCGGCGCCAGCCTCGTCGTGCGCAGCGTGTCTTCCGACGACGAGAGCGGGGACGAGAGCCGGATACGTCAGGGTTTCGCCATCGCTCCCGTGCCGCTCGACCTTCACGGGAAGAACCGCGCGCTGGTCGGCCTGGGCAGCTACATCGTCAACGCCCACGCCGGCTGCGCCGACTGCCACTCGTGTCCGACGTATGCGTCCGGGCACAACCCCTACCGCGGCCAGCCGAAGCAGTTCAACCCCACGAACTATCTGGCCGGCGGCGTGCCGTTCGGGCCGTTCACGTCGCGCAACATCACACCCGACGAGGACACCGGAAGGCCGGCCGAGTTGACCTTCACGCAGTTCCGGGAAGTCATGCGCCACGGCACCGACTTCGACCATGCGCATCCCCAGTTCGGCCCGCTGCTGCAGGTCATGCCCTGGCCGGTGTTCCAGGACATGACGGACCACGACATCCAGGCCATCTATGCGTACCTGCGGTCCATCCCGCACGCCGAGCCCGGCAACTGCTCGGGAGCAGGGGAGGGCGCGCCCTGAGACACGGCCCGCCCCCGGCGCGAGCCGACCGGGGGCGGGCATCCTGCGGCCCGCGACTCGTGCGCTCGTGAGAGCGCGTGGAGGGCCAGGAGCTCGAACGTCTTGGAGGGGGGCGGCACCTCCTCCCCGGTGCGCAAGAGCTGGCGCGTCGCGGAGTCGACGACGCAGTCGGCAAACGAAACTCGCACGGCTCTCCCGCGAAGAGCCGGAGCGAATCCGGCACTTTCCCGGGGACGCCGAATGCCAGCGAACCGGGCCCGCGGACACACGCGCGGGGCTCGTCACGAGCCCACGGCGCGCGAGGCCTACTCCATGTCGAACGACTGCATGGTCTTTTCCATCTCTTCCGCGGCCATGTCCGACGTCGACTGGATGCCCTGGATCTTCAGCTTGAACTCGTCCGGGTTGCTCGCGCGGCGCAGGGCCTCGTCGTAGGTGATCAGCTCCTTCTTGTAGAGCTGGAAGATGGACTGGTCGAAGGTCTGCATGCCGTATTGCGAGACGCCGGCGGCGATGGCCTCGTGGATGAGCTTGGTCTTGTCCTTGTTGATGATGCAGTCGCGGATGAAGGGGGTCGCGATCATGACCTCCACCGCGGGCACGCGGCCGTGGCCGTCCGCGCGCGGGACGAGGCGCATGGAGATGACGGCCTTGAGCACGCCCGAGAGCTGGAGGCGGATCTGCTTCTGCTGGTGGGGCGGGAAGACGGAGATGATGCGGTTGATCGTCTCCGTGGCGTCCAGGGTGTGCAGGGTGGAGAGCACCAGGTGGCCGGTCTCGGCGGCGGTGATGGCGGTCTCGATCGTCTCGTAGTCGCGCATCTCACCGACCAGGATCACGTCGGGGTCCTGGCGGAGGGCGGAACGGAGCGCGGCCGCGAAACTCCGCGTGTCCACCTCCACCTCGCGCTGGTTCACGATCGACTTCTTGTCGCGGTGGAGGAACTCGATCGGGTCCTCGATCGTGATGATGTGCTCCGTGCGCTGGGCGTTGATGAAGTCGACCATCGCGGCCAGGGTGGTGGACTTGCCGGAGCCGGTGGTGCCCGTGCAGAGGATCAGCCCGCGCTGCTCGTTGCAGATCTTTTCCAGCACCGTCGGGAGGCCCAGCTCGCGCACGGTCATGATCTTGACCGGGATGACGCGCAGCACGAGGCCGACGGTGCCGCGCTGCTGGAAGACGTTGCAGCGGAAGCGGCCCAGGCCGGGGACGGAATAGGCGATGTCGATCTCCAGGTTGTCCTTGAACTTCTGCTTCTGGCGGTTGCTCATGATGGAGAACGCCATGGCGATGGTGTCCTCCTGCATGAGGCGCTTGGTCTCCACGAGCGGGATGAGCTCGCCGTTGATGCGCAGCACGGGGTGCGAGCCCACCTTGAGGTGGAGGTCCGACGCCTTCCGCTCGGACGCGATTTTCAGGAGGTCGTTTATGTGCATGCCTCTCCCTCAGCCCGCCGTCGAGGTGCGGGAAGCCGCCCGGCCCGTCGCGGTCACGTCGCGGACGGGGGTGAGCCAGCCGAACTCGTCGGGGACCCGGCACTCCAGCACGTCGAAGAACGCCTTCTGCAGCGCTTCCGTCACCGGCCCGCGCACGCCCTTGCCGATCGTGATCTTGTCCACCGAGCGCACGGGCGTGATCTCGGCGGCGGTGCCGGTCAGGAAGACCTCGTCCGCGATGTAGAGCATCTCGCGGGGGAGACGCGCCTCCTGGACCGGGATGCGCAGGCGCCGGGCCAGCTGCAGGACGGTGTCCCGCGTGATGCCCGGCAGGACGGACGACACCAGCGGCGGCGTGAGGAGGGTGCCGTTCTTGACCAGGAACAGGTTCTCGCCGCTGCCTTCCGACAGGTACCCCTCGGGGTCGAGGGCGATGCCCTCGATGTAGCCGAGCGTGATCGCCTCCATCTTGATGAGCTGCGAGTTCATGTAGTTGGCGGCGCTCTTGGCCATGGCGGGCAGCGTGTTCGGAGCGATCCGCGCCCACGAGGAGACGCACACGTCCACGCCCGTCTCGATCGCTTCCTGGCCGAGGTAGCGTCCCCAGTCCCAGACCATGATGGCGACGTCGACCGGGCAGGGGAACGGGTTCACCCCGAGCTGCCCGTAGCCGCGGTAGATCAGGGGCCGGATGTAGCAGGCGTCCATCTTGTTGGCGGCGATCGTGTCGAGCTGCGCGCGCGCCATCTCTTCGTAGCTGTAGGGCACGTCCATCCGGTAGATCTTCGCGGAGTTGAAGAGACGCTCGGTGTGCGCGTCCAGGCGGAAGACGGCCGGGCCCTCGGGCGTGGAGTAGCAGCGCACGCCCTCGAACACCGCCGAGGCGTAGTGGACGACGTGCGAGCCCACGTGGATCCTCGCGTCGTCCCAGGGGACGAGCTTCCCGTTCATCCAGATGACGTCCGACTTCGGGAAGGTCATCGAGGCGGCCTCTCCTCTCGTCCGGGATACACGCTCGGCGCTCGGCGGAGATTCTAGCCTCGACGGCCCGGAGTGTCAACGGTCACTGGGCGGCGAAGTCAAAGATCCGCAGGAAGTTAGGCTACTGCTTCTCGCCGCAGAACGGGCAGCTGTCACTACGGGCGTGGAGGGGCTTGCGACAGTGCCAGCAGAACCCCTTCTTGGGCACCTCGCGGGCCTTGAGCCGCTTGCGGATGTCCTCCATCTCGGTGGCGTTGTGGTCGATCTCGGCGGCGGTGGAGAGGTCGTCGAGCAGCTCGCCCGCGCGCTGGTAGCGCTCGGAGAGCTCGGGCGCGATCGCCTTCATGATGATGTCGGAGAGCTCGCGCGGGATCTGGCTGTTGCGGATGCGGGGGGGCGTGCAGCGGCCCTGGGCCACCATCTTCTCGATCTGGGCGGGGTTGGGCGAGAAGTAGGGGAGCTGGCCGGTCAGCATCTGGTACATCATCACGCCCACCGAGTAGATGTCGGAGGCGAGCACGGCCCGGCCCTGGAACTGCTCGGGGGCCATGTAGGGCGGGCTGCCGATCACGGTGGTGGCGTGCGACTTCTCGAGCAGGCGGGAGGTGCCGAAGTCGGCCACCTTCACCACGCCGCTCTCGGAGACGAGGACGTTCGCCGGCCGCAGGTCGCGATGGAGGATCTGGTTGTGGTGCGCGTGCTCGACGCCCTTGAGGATCTGGACCGCGTAGTTGAGGGCGCGCGGCACGCCCAGGCTCTTGTCGCGGTCGAGGACGGCCTCCAGGCTCTCGCCCTTCACGTACTCCATGACGATGAAGAAGACGCCCTCCACGCGCTCGGCGGTGACGATGCCGACGATGTTGGGATGGTCGAGGGCGGCCAGCAGGCGAGGCTCCTGGAGCAGCTCGTCGAAGTCGCCGCTCTGGCGGTGCGGGACCTTGATCGCGACCTTCTTGTCGATCCAGGCGTCCTTGGCGAGGAAGACCGTCCCGAAGCCGCCGGAGCCCAGATTGGAGAGGACCTGGTACTTACCAACGGCCTGTCCCAGGAGGAACATCGGGTGCGCGGAGTATAGCATCCACGCATCCATGACCTTCATGGAACGAGCGCGACGCACGGTGCGCGGGCGCGGGCTCCGCATCGTCTACCCGGAAGGGCTCGACGTCTCCCGCGGCTGCTCCGTCCAGGACCTCGTGGACGTCGCGGTCGTCACCGCCGTCCAGGCCCTCGCCCTCCGAGCCGGCCGCTGAGGCCCTGGACCGACCGTGCGCGCGCGCTCACGACCGCGCTCCTGGCGTGGGCAGTGGTCGTGGCCGGGCGCTTCCTCGCGGCCCGCGACCCCGCCACCGTCGAGCGCGCGTACGCGCGGGGCCTGTTTCCGCCCGTCGAGCGGATCCTCTCGACGGCCACGGGATGGGTCCCCTTCTCGGTGGCGGAAGTCCTGGTCCTGGCCGGCCCCTTGCTGCTGTTCGCGGGCGTGATCCGCGCTCTCCGGCGGCGCCGCTCGGGCCCGCCGCGCCGCGCTGTCCTCGTGCGCCTGGCCCGCGTGGTCACCGCCGCCGCCCTCGTCGTCCTCGCCTTCGACCTGCTGTGGGGCTTCAACTACGACCGCCAGCCGGTCGCGCGGCTGCTCGCGTACGACACGAGGCCGGCGTCCGCGGACGAGCTCGCCGCGCTCGCGAGCGCGCTCGTGTCCGAGTCCGCCGCGCTCCGGATGGGCCTGGCCGAAGACGCCCAGGGCGCCCTCCGGCTCCCCGACGGGCGGCGGGGCGCGCTCGGACGCGCCGGGCTCGGGTTCGCACCCGGCCGCGGGCTCGACACCCTGCCCTGTCCCGCCGTGGGCGGCCGGCCGAAGCTGGTGCTCCTCTCGCCCCTCCTCTCCTACGCCGGCATCTCCGGGATCTTCATCCCGTTCACCGGCGAGGCCAACGTCAACGCCACCCTGCCCGACTGGGAGATCCCGTTCACGGCCGCCCACGAGCTCGCCCACCAGCACGGGTACGCACGCGAGGACGAGGCGAACTACGTCGGCTACCGCGCCTGCCGCGAGCATCCCGATCGCGATTTCCAGTACTCCGGCACCTTCCAGGCCGCCCTGTATTCCCTGAGCGCGCTCGCCGGGGCCGACCGCGCCGCGTACGGGCGGCTGCGCGGGGAGATGCCCGCGCCGCTCGGCCGCGATCTCGCCGTCCTGGCCGCCTGGCGGGCCCGCTACCAGAGCCGTCTCGGCACCGTACAGGACCGCATCAACGACGCCTACCTCAAGACCCAGGGGCAGCGGGAAGGCGTCCGGAGCTACGGGCGGTTGGTGGACCTGCTGCTGGCGGAGCGACGCGCGGCGTCCCAGGGGCGGCCGAGGTAGATCTGCTACCCTTCGCGCCCGTTCCCGTGACCACGCCCGCTCGCCCGAACCTCGACCCCCGCTCCCGGCGCGACGGCCTCGTCATCGCCGCCGCCGCCGCCCTTCTCCTCGCCGCCTACGGCGCGAGCGTGCGCCAGGGGCCGGCCCTGCCCGACGAGTTCGTGTACCTCGCGGGCGCGCGGCACCTCGCCCGGACGGGAGGGCTGGCCGCCCGCTACTACGACGCGTCGGCCATTCTCCGGAGCGGCCACCCCCATCACGACGTCCACGCGCCCGGATACGTCGTCGTCCTGGGAGCGCTCAGCCTGCTGGCCGGACCCGGCGTGGCGGCCGCCGTCGCCCTCAACGCGGTCGCCTACGTGGCGAGCGGGCTCCTCGTGTACGCGCTGGCCCGCGCGCTCGACATGGAGCCGGCCCGTGCGCGGCTGGCCGGGCTGCTCGCGCTCACGCTTCCGGGCGTGCTCCCGTACGTGTACTGGACGATGGCGGAGACGGTCCTCACCGCCCTCGTGCTGGCCGCGCTCGTGCTCGCCGCGCGCGCCGAGGACCGTGCGGGGCCGGGGGCCGCCGCCGGAGCCGTGCTGGGCCTGGCCGTGCTCGTCCGGGAGTCCGCCGTCTTCGCGCTGCCCGCGCTCCTGGCCCTGGTCCGGGGACGGCCGCGCCGGATGGCCCTGGCCGCCTTCGCCGCCTTCGTCGTGCTCGTCTACGCCCCCTTGTCGCGTGATCGCGCCCCGGGGGGCGCCAATTTCTGGGCCCCCTCGTCCGGAAGCGCCTTCGGATACGAGGCCGTGCAGGCGGCGGGGCACGGCCGCGCGGTGGCGGCGGCGAGGCTGGTCGGACGCCGCATCGCGACCAACGCGGCGGAGCTCCTGGCGCCGGGCACGACCTGGACCGAGCGGGGGATCCTCGGCACCTACGTAATCGTGCCGCTGGTCGCCCTCTCGCGGTGGCGGTCGCATCCTCCCCGGGCGCGGCGTTACCTCGCGGGGCTCCTCGCGGGGTACGGCGCCGTGCTCGCCCTCCTCTTCGGCGTCTACGTGGTCGCGCAGTGGAGCGGCTACCGCTACGCCCTGCTGCTGGTCCCGCCCTTCCTGCCGCTCGTGCTCCCGCGCGGACGCGCGGCCTGGGCGGTGGCGGGAGCGCTCGCCGCCGCCGGCGCCGTCCTCGTCCTGGGCGCCCGCGTGGTCTTCAACGACTACAAGGCCTCGCGGCAGAAGCGGCAGGCCGGGATCGCCGACTACGTGGAGCGCTACGTTCCCGCGGCCCCGGAGCGGATCGTGCTGCCCAGCGGGTTCCTCTACGGGTGGCGCCACGAAGGGACGGAAGTGGTCTCCAGCCTACCCGACGGCGAGGGCCTCCGCCGGCTCGAGCGGGCCGTGCCTTTCGCCTACCTCGTGGTGCCCGGCGGCTCCCCTCTCCAGCACGACACGGAGACGCGCCTCCGGTACGAGCGCGTCAACCTCGACGACCCCGAGCCTCCGCTCGTGATATTCCGCCGGCTCCGCTAGGGGCAGCCGGCGGTGGGGCAGGCGCGGTAGATCTCGTCGGCGGCGGCGCCGTCGGGCTTGAACGACGCAAACGCGCGTGCGAGCGCGGGGGCCCAGAGAGGCGGAAGCCGGACGCTCTCGGCGCGGGAGACGATCACGAAGACGGCGCGCGGGGACTCGCTCCTGGCCAGCCCCCGCAGGTCCTCGAGGGTGGCCGGATCGACGTAGCGGACCTCCACCCCGGGATCGCGCCCGGAGAGCAGGCGGACGGCGCTGGCCGTCGTCGACGGCCCCGGGGTCACGAGCAGGAGGCCGCCAGGGTGGCGCTCGCGCTCCCCGCGCAGGAACGCCATCGACTCCCGCGCGCCGTAGCCGGACGGCCAGCCCGTCACGTACTGGAACCGGTCGAGGGCGGGAAAGGGCGCGCGCGCGGGGTCGCTCCAGAGCGCGAGGTCGAAGCGGAGGGCGGGGACGAGGACGGCGGCCAGCAAGGCGACGGTCAGGGCGGCGGTGGCGGCCCGGCCGAGGGCCGCGCGCGCGCGGACGGCATCCACGATCGCGACGAAGCCCCAGGCGGCGAGGGGCAGGAGCGGCACCGTGGTGAAGAGCAGGTACCGCGGGTACCAGATCTCGGAGACGGCTACGAACGCGATGGTGGGCGCGAACGCGACCAGCGCGAGCAGCGCGGCGGCCGGCCCGCGGTCTCGGCGCGCCAGGGCGAAGGCCAGGCCGGCCAGGGCGAGGAGGGCGAGGCCCGGAGTCCAGTAGGCCCACAGCCATTCCAGGGCCAGGCGGAGGTTGGCCCCGGCGTTGCCGGCGAAGGAGGACTCGTTGTCGCGGACGCCCATGGCGCCGGAGAGCTCGTCCGTCTTCCGGAAGAAGAGCCAGAGCGGGTAGGCGGCGACGGCGGCCGCGATCGCGTACGCGGCGGCCAGGGGTCCGAGCGCGCGCCGGGCCGGGCGGGAGAGGAGGGCGACGGCGAGGGCGGGCACCGCGAAGAGGACGAGCCCCGTGGTCTTCGAGACCACCCCCAGCCCGATCGCGAACCCGAGCCCGACCGCCGTGCGCAGGCGCGGGGCCTCCGCCAGGGCCAGGGAGAGAACGAGCACGAGCGCGGTGAACGCTGCCAGGAAGCTGTCCGTGAGCACCATGCGGTCGTGGAACAGGGTGAACGGGCAGGCGATGTAGAAGAGGGCGGCCAGGTCGGCCGCGCGGCTCTCGCGCGTGGCCCGCCACGCGAGGCGATGGCAGGCGATCATGGCCCCCAGGCCGGCGGCCACGGTCAGGAGGCGCCCGGCCTGCAGGGGATCCGGAGACTCCGGGGCCACCGCGGCCAGCAGGTAGACGCTGAGCCCGCGCCCGGAGATGAAGGGCAGGCGCAGCCGCCGGCCCTGCGCGATCCAGTAGGCCCAGCGGAGGTGGATGCGCTCGTCGAGGAACATCGGCAGGGCGGACAGCGCGGCCAGGCGTGAGGCGAGGTAGAGCCCGACGAGGATCGGCCAGCGGACCCACGGGGAGGCGCGGCCGTCCATCAGCAGCCGGTCATCCGAGGTCGCCCCAGAGGACCTGGACCGCGCCGAGGGCGGCCAGGGCGGCCGTCTCCGCGCGCAGGATGCGCGGCCCCAGTCCGGCCACGAGGAACCCGGCCGCGGTGGCGCGCTCCACCTCCGCGTCCTCCCAGCCGCCGGCGGGCCCGACCAGGATGAGGACGCGGACGGGAGGCGCGAGCGTGGAGAGGCGCGCGGGATGGGCGCGCTCGAGGAACAGGAGCTTCAGCCCGTCGAACGGCTCGTCGAGCAGGCCGGCCAGCGTGGTCGTGGGCGCCACCGCCGGCACCACCGCCCGACCCGACTGCTCGGCGGCGCCGCTGGCCACCTTGTCCCAACGCTCCTGGCGCGATCCCTTGAGGGCGGGGCGGGCGGCGGCGTCGGTGCGGACGGTCACCACCGGCCGGATCTCCGCCACCCCGAGCTCGGTCGCCTTCTGCACGACGAGCTCCATGCGGTCGCCGCGCAGGGGCGAGAGCGCGAGCACGACGTGCAACGGAGACTCCGCCCGCGCCGCGGCCAGGCCGGTGACGTGAGCGGACACGCCCTGGCGCGAGACGGCGTCGAGCACGGCCTCGAACTCCGCGCCCCGGCCGTCGAAGACGCGCACCGCCGCCCCCGGCCGGAGGCGGAGGACGTCGCGCGCGTGGTGCGCGGAGTGCTCGGGCAGGCTCACCCGGGCTCCCGGCGCCGCCTCCGGCACGTGGAAGCGGGGCACGCTCATGGGCGCTGCCCCTGCCGGCGCAGCACGAGGGCGGACCAGGCGCCCTCGGCGCGCGTGGCCAGGAGAGCCGCACCGCGGCAGGCCGCGCCCACGGCGCGGGCATCCTCGCTCAGGAGCCCGGACAGGACGAGGTGTCCGCCCTCGCGCAGCGCCTCCAGGAGCTCAGGGGCGCGCTCGATCAGGAGGGGCGCGCTCAGGTTGGCCACGACCAGGTCGAAAGAGCCCGGCCGGATGGGGCGCGCGCCGTCGCCGCGCACGAGCCGGATCGCGGCCCGGTTGAGCTCGGCGTGCCTTCGCGCCACGGGCAGGGCCTCCTCGTCGATCTCGACCGCCACCACCCGGCGCGCGCCGAGCCGGGCGGCGGCGGCGGAGAGGATCCCGCTGCCGGCGCCGACGTCGAGCAGGTCGCCCAGCGGACCCTCGTCCGCGAGAGCCTCGAGCGCGGCCAGGCATAACCGCGTGCTCTCGTGGGTGCCGGTGCCGAACGCGAGGCCCGGCTCCACGACGAGCAGGTGGCCGTCGCCGCCGGCCGCGAATGACGACGGCGGCTCCCAGGCCGGCACTACCCGGAAGGAGCCGACCTGGAAAGGGCGGAACCCCTCGCGCACGCGGGCGACCCAGTCGACGTCGGGGATCGGCACCGGAGCGATCTCGACGTCCAGGCCGCGCAAGGAGGAGGCCAGCTCGTCCTCGATCCGCGGGTCATCGGCGAAGTAGGCGAGCACGACCGCGCGCGCGCCCTCCGGGGCCAGCGACTGCAGGCCCGCGGTGCCGAGCTCCCAGAGCGCGGCCGAGAGCGCCTCCTCGTGTTCCGGCGGCAGGAGGAGGCGAAAGGCCTTCAGCCGAGGATGTCCTTCACCTTGCCGAGGAAGGAGCGGTCCTTCTCCTGCTCCTCGGGGGAGGGCAGGGAGCGGGCGAGCTGGTCGATCATCTTGCGCTGCTCGGCGGAGAGGCGGGTCGGCACCACGACGCGCACGGTGACGTGGAGGTCGCCGCGGCCGCGCCCACCGAGGTGGGGCACGCCCTGGCCGCGCACGCGGAAGGTCGTGCCGCTCTGCGTCCCTTCGGGCACGGTGACCTTCGTCCGGCCTCCGTCCGCGGTGGGGACCTCGATGGAGGCGCCGAGCGCGGCCTGCGCGAAGCCGATGGGCACCTCGCAGAGGAGGGCCGAGCCCTCGCGCTGGAAGAACGGATGCTCCTCCACCCGCACCACGACGTAGAGGTCGCCGGAGGGACCGCCCGCGCTGCCCGCTTCGCCCTCGCCACTGATGCGGAGCTGGCTGCCGGTGTCGACTCCGCCCGGGATCTTGATCTGCAGCTTGCGCTCGACGGTGAGGTGCCCCTGCCCCCCGCAGTCCTTGCAGGGCGTGGCCACCACCTGCCCGGTGCCTTGGCAGCGGCCGCAGGTGCGGGCCACGCTGAAGAATCCCTGCTGGAAGGTGACCTGCCCGCGCCCCCGGCAGGCGGAGCACGTCGTGGGTGAGGTTCCCGGGGCGGCACCGGTGCCGTGGCAGGTGCCGCAGGCTTCCGCGCGCGGGATCTGGATGCTCGTCTCGGTGCCGAACAGGGCCTCCGCGAACGTGAGCTCGAGGTTGTAGCGCAGGTCGGCCCCGCGCCGCGGTCCGCCGCGGCGGCGGCCGAAGGCGTCCCCGAAGCCGAACAGGTCGCCGAGGATGTCGCCGAAGTCGGAGAAGATGGTGGGGTCGAACCCGGCGCCGGCGCCGCCCAGCCCCGCGTGGCCGTAGGCGTCGTAGCGCTGGCGCTTCTGCGGGTCGCAGAGGACGGCGTAGGCCTCCGCCGCCTCCTTGAACTTCTCCTCCGCCTCCTTGTGCCCCTGGTTGCGATCCGGGTGGTGCTGGAGGGCGAGCTTCCGGTAGGCGGATTTGATCTCGGCCTCGGAGGCGTTGCGCCCCACGCCGAGGATCTCGTAGTAATCGCGAGTGGTGGTCATCCCGGCGGGGGGGTCAGGGCCTCAGCATGGCCTGGCCGATGAGGCTCGCTGCCTTCTCCATCTCGGCCAGGCGCGTCTTGAGCTCGTCGAGGTCGGCCTCCGTGCGCGCCTTCTTGGCGCGTTCCATGGCGGCGAGGATGCGGGTCTGCTCGTCCGCGGTCAGCTTGCCCTCGAGGGCCTGCACCGAGCGCATGGTGTTGCTCACGAGGCCGTCGAGCTGGCGAACGACCGCCTCCTGCTCCTTCTTGTGCTTCTCCGACTGCTCGCGCTGGCGCGTCTCGTTCACGAGCTTGCCCAGCTCGGACTGGCTCAGGCCGCCGGAGGCGTGGATGACCATCGACTGGCTGCGGCCGGTGGCCTGGTCAAGCGCGCTCACCGACATGATCCCGTTGACGTCGATCTCGAACGAGACCTCGATCTGGGGCACCCCCTTGGGGGCGGGCGGGATGTTGGTGAGCTCGAACTTGGCCAGGCTCTTGTTGTAGGCGGCCATGTCGCTCTCGCCCTGCAGGACGTGGACCTCGACCTTCGTCTGGTTGTCGGCCACGGTGGTGAACACGCGGCTCTTGCGGGTGGGGATCGTGCTGTTGCGCTCGATGAGGGGGGTGAAGGTGCCGTCCTTGGTCTCGATGCCCAGCGTGTGGGGAGTGACGTCGAGGAGGACCAGCTCCTTGACCTCGCCCGCGATGATGCCGGTCTGGATGGCCGCGCCCATGGCGATCCCCTCGTCGGGGTTCACCGTGCGGTTGGGCTCCTTGCCGAAGACCTTGCGCACGACCTCGCTGACCTTGGGCGCGCGCGTCTGGCCCCCGACCAGCAGCACCTCGTCGATCTGCTCGGCCTTGAGGCCGGCGTCGGAGAGGCAGCGCCGGCACGGCTCCATGGTGCGGTCGATCAGGTCGTCCGTGATGGACTCGTACTTCTGCCGCGTGAGGATCGTGTTGAGGTGCTTGGGCCCGCTGGCGTCGGCGGAGATGAACGGCAGCACGATCTCGGTCTGCTGCGCGGTGGACAGCTCGCACTTGGCCTTCTCCGCCGCTTCCTTGAGGCGCTGCAGGGCCATGCGGTCCTGCTTGAGGTCGATGTTCGTCTCGCGCTGGAACTCGGCGATGAGCCAGTCGATCACCCGCTGGTCGAAGTCCTCGCCGCCCAGGAAGGTGTCGCCGCCGGTGGCCCGCACCTGGAAGAGGCCCTCCGCCATCTCCAGGATCGAGATGTCGAAGGTGCCGCCCCCGAGGTCGTACACGGCCACGAACTGCCCCTTCGCGTGCTTGTTGAGGCCGTAGGCCAGGGCGGCCGCCGTGGGCTCGTTGAGGATGCGCGAGACCTTCAGGCCGGCGATGAGGCCGGCGTCCTTGGTCGCCTGCCGCTGCGGATCGTTGAAATAGGCGGGGACGGTGATGATGGCCTCTTCCACCGCCTCGCCGAGGTAGTCCTCCGCCGCCGCCTTGAGCTTCTGGAGGACGAAGGCCGAGATCTCGGGCGGGGAGTAGAGCTTGTCGTCGATCTGGATGTGAACGTCCCCGTTGGGCGCCTCGCTCAGCTGGTAGGCCAGGAACTTCCGGGCCTGCTCGACCTCGCCCGCGCGGAACTTGCGCCCGATGAGCCGCTTCACCGCGAACACGGTGTTCTTGGGGTTGGTCAGGGCCTGGCGCTTGGCGATCTGCCCGACCAGGCGCTCACCCTTGGCCGTGAACCCCACGATCGAAGGAGTGGTGCGTGCGCCTTCCTGGTTGGGGATCACCTGGGGAGCGCCGCCCTCCATGACCGCCACGCATGAGTTGGTCGTCCCGAGGTCTATCCCGATGACCTTACCCAAACCTCGCCTCGTTCAATGGAGCGTCAGTGTACCGCGTCCGAGCCCGATTCGCCCGCGTCGTCGTCCCCCGCCTTGGCCACCTTCACGAGCGCGGGGCGCAGCAGGCGGTCCTTGAAGGAGTAGCCCTTGCGGAAGACCTCGACCACCGTCCCTTCCGGCCGGCCGGGCACGACCTCGTGGGAGAGGGCCTGGTGGCGCTCGGGGTCGAACGGAAGGCCGACCGGATCCTCGACCTTCACCCCCTGGCGCTCGAGGAGGGCCAGGAGCTCGCGGCGCGTCAGCTCCACGCCGTCGCGCAGCGTGCCCTCGACCCCCGTGGCCTGGAGGGCCCGGTCCAGGTTGTCGATGGTGGGCACGATCGCCTTCAGGACGGCGGCGGCGGCATCGACCCCCGCGAGCTCGCGGTCGCGCTCGACGCGCTTGCGGTAGTTCTCGAACTCCGCGCGCTTGCGGAGGAGCTGGTCGCGCAGGTCGTCGCGCTCCCGGCGCAGCGCCTCCGCCTGCTCGCGATCGAGGGGCGGGAGGGGCTGTACGTCCACGCCGGCGACGCCGCGGGGCTCGTCCGCCGGGGCTTCTTCCGGCGCGTCGTCCCGATCGTCCTGCCCGTTCCCGCCCGCGGTCACGACCGCAGCTCCTTGAGCGTCTGGTTGAGCGCGCGCGCCACGTGGTCCACGAGCGCGATCATCCGCGCGTACTCCATCCGCGTGCCGCCCACCACGCCGATGCCCCAGGCCTCGTCCGGGTCGAGGGTGACGGTGGCCGTCACCACCGCCACCTGGCGCAGGTCGGGGTCGGGGTTCTCGTGCCCGATGGTGATGCGGACGCCGTCGCGGCCCAGGCAGGCGTTGAGGATCTTCACCAGCCGGCCCTTCTCCTCGAAGGTCTTGAACAGCGAGCGCATGCGCGCGAGGTCGCTCAGCTCGGTGGCCTCGAGCAGGTTGGACGTCCCCTCCAGGTAGAGGTCGGCCTCGCCCCTGGCGGAGAAGGCCTGGCCTCCGACGGAGATCACGGTCTTGAGCAGCGAGTCGTACAGGGCCTTGTCCTGGCGCATGAGCTCCAGCAGGCGGGCGCGGATGGCGGTGAGGGCGAGGCCGGAGAAGTGGGCGTTGAGGTAGTTCGCGCAGGCCTGCAGCTCCTCCTGCGTCATCTCCTCCTCGACCTCGATGATCCGGTTGGTCACGAGCCCGGTGAGGGAGACCATCACGACCAGGATGCGCGGGTAGGGCAGGCGCACGAGGTCCACCCGTCGCAGGGTGGCCCGCGCCATGTCCGGGACGAGGGCGAACCCGACCTTGCCGGAATGGTGGGAGAGCACGTGGGAGGCGGTCTCCATCACGTGGCTCGGCGATCCCTCGTGGGTGCGCAGCTCGGACTCGATGGCGGCGGCGTCGCGGGGGGCGAGCGAGGTGTGGCTCATCAGGCTGTCCACGTAGACCCGGTAGCCCTCGTCCGTGGGCTGGCGCCCGGCGCTCGTGTGCGGCTGCTCGAGGTACCCCCTCTTCTCGAGCTCGGCCATGGTGTTGCGGAGCGTGGCCGAGGACAGCGTCCGCCCGAGGGCGCGGGCGAGGCTCTCCGACCCCACCGGCTCCCCGGTGGACACGTGGAGCTGGACGAGGGACTTGAGGACGTCCCGGCTGCGCTCGTCGAGAGGCGGACTCGTCATAGGGCCTCAGCCCACCATCCTGTTGGGGGCCGCTCCCGCGGGCCAGAACTGCGGACCCCTTAACGAATTATAGCTATTGGCCCGCCTCGGTGTCGATCTGCGCGCGCTGGAGGTGCCCGCTGTAGTCGACGTAGATCGACTTCCACTCCGAGAAGACCTCGAGCGCCTGAACGCAGGCCTCGCGGTGCCCGTTCCCCGTGTTCTTCGTGCCGCCGAAGGGGAGGTGCGTCTCCGCGCCGATGGTGGGGGCGTTGACGTAGAAGATGCCCGTGTACATGTCGCGCATGGCCCGGAAGGCGGAGTTGATGTCCTGGGTGTAGATCGAGGCGCTCAGGCCGTAGTCGACCGAGTTGCCGACCTCGATCGCCTCGTCGAGCGAATCGACCGGGATCACCGAGACGACCGGGCCGAAGATCTCCTCCGTGGCGACCCGCATCCTGGGGTCCACGTCCCCGAAGATGGTGGGCTCGTGGAAATAGCCCTGGGCGTGCGGGCCCGGGAGGCGATGGCCCCCGGTGAGGAGGGTGGCCCCCTCGTCGAGGCCGATCTTCACGTACTTCTGGACGGTGTCGAGCTGGGACTGGTTCACGCAGGGGCCCATCTCGGCCGAGGGGTCGGCCAGGCCGTTGCCGACCTTGAGGGCCCGGGCCCTCTCGACGAAGCGCGCGACGAACTCCTTGTAGACCTTCTCGTGCACGGCCACGCGGCTGGCCGCGGTGCAGCGCTGGCCGGTGGTGCCGAACCCGCCCCACACCGCGCCGTCCACCGCGAGGTCCAGCCGCGCGTCGTCCATGACCATGATGATGTTCTTGCCGCCCATCTCGAGGTGGCAGTGCTTGAAGGCGGGCGCGCAGGCCTCCGACACCTTGCGGCCGACCGTGGTCGAGCCCGTGAAGGAGACGATGTGGACGTCCCGGTGCTTCATCAGGGGGGCGCCCACGTCGCCCCCTCCGCCGGTGACCATGTTGAGCACGCCCTTCGGGAGCCCGGCTTCCTCGAGGACCTTGACGAGGTTGACGACGGAGAGCGGCGTGTCGGTGGCGGGCTTGATGACGACCGTGTTGCCCAGGACGAGGGCGGGCATCATCTTCCAGGAGGGGATCGCCATCGGGAAGTTCCAGGGGGTGATGAGGCCGGCGATGCCGACGGGCATGCGCACGGACATCTGGAACTTGTTCTGGAGCTCCGACGGCGTCGTCTGGCCGAACTGGCGGCGTCCCTCGCCCGCCATGTAGTACGTCATGTCGATGGCTTCCTGGACGTCGCCGCGCGTCTCCGGGAGCACCTTGCCCATCTCGCGCGTCATGTCGCGCGAGAGCTCCTCCTTGCGCCGGACCAGGATCTCGGCCGCCCGGTAGAGGATCTCGCCGCGCTTGGGGGCGGGGAGGGCCCGCCACCTGGGGAACGCCTCGCGCGCGGCCGCCACCGCGCGCTCCACGTCCTCCGGGCCGGACTCGGCGAAGGTGCCGATCAGGTCCTGGGTGTCGGCGGGATTGCGGTTCTCGAACGTCCTCCCCGACGCCGCGGGCACCCACTTGCCGTCGATGTAGTTGCCGTAGGAGGAAGGCCTCGCCCCTGCATTCCTGGTGTCCGCCTTGGGGAGGGTCGCGCTCACAGGGCGGCGACCTTCTTATCGTCCTTTCGGGCGGACATGTCTGAGTTTCCCCGGAACATGGCTCCTTCCGCGATGACGATCTTGGGGGCGCGGATGTTGCCGGTCAGACGGCCGGTGGACTGGATCTCGACGCGGACCGAGGCCTGGCAGTCGCCCGTCACCTCGCCGCTCACGATGATGGACTGCGCCTCGACGGTGGCCTTGACCACGCCGCCCGGGCCGACCCGCAGGTCGCGCGTGATCTTGATCTGTCCTTCCACGTTGCCTTCCACGACGATGTCCTCGTCGCCCGAGATCTCGCCCTTGACCACGGTCTTGGCCGCGATCACGCAAGTGCCCGGGCGAGAGGCGGCGGCCGCCGCCGCCGGCGTCGGCTTCTCCCTGTCAGGGGAGAGCAGACTCGGCGTGCGGGTGGGGGGAGGCGGCTCCGCCGGCTTGGTTTCCGGTTCTTTTCCGAAGATACCCATGGTTCCTCCTGGACGGTTCTAGGGACCAGTCGGGACGACTATGGAGCGGGCGACGGGGTTCGAACCCGCGACTCCGAGCTTGGGAAGCTCGTACTCTACCAGCTGAGCTACGCCCGCTCTATGGACGCCAGTGTCGCATCATAGCGACCGTCGGCGGATGGGGTCAAGCCCATCCAGCCGTGCCGCACTATCCGTGGATCAGGGCCAGCACCTCGTCCCGGCGCTGCACCATGTCCGCCTTCGAGCATGCCTCGAGGTTCAGCCGCAGCAGCGGCTCCGTGTTGGAGGGCCGCACGTTGAAGTGCCAATCGGGGTAGTCGACGGAGACGCCGTCCATCTTCGTGATCTCGGCGTCGCGGAAGCGGTCCTCGATCCGGCCGAGCGCGCCCTCGACGTCGGACACCCGCGAGTTGATCTCGCCCGAGATGAAGTACTTCGACCGCAGGGGGGCCAGGAGCTCGCTGAACTTCTTCCCTTCGCTTCCGAGCATCTCCAGGACGAGCACGGCCGGGATCTGCCCGTTGTCGGCGTACCAGTTCTCGCGGAAGTAGAAGTGGCCCGAGACCTCGCCCCCGAACACCGCGTTCTCGTCGCGCATCCGTTTCTTGATGAAGGCGTGGCCGACGCGGTTCATGAGCGCGGTCCCGCCCGCTTCGTGGACGCGGTCGCGGACGGCGCGGGAGGCCCGCACGTCGTAGACGATCTTCGCGCCCGGCTCCTTGCGGACGAAGGACTCGCCCAGGAGCGCGGTCACGAAGTCGCCGGGCACGAACTCCCCGGTGTCGTCGATGAAGAAGCAGCGGTCGGCGTCGCCGTCCCAGGCGATGCCCAGGTCCGCCCGCTCCGCGCCCACGCGCTGCATGATCTCGCGGCGGTTGGCCTCCTCCAGCGGGTCCGGGGGGTGGTTCGGGAAGGTGCCGTCCAGCTCGAAGTACATCTTCACGAGGTCCAGGGGCAGCCGCTTGAAGATCGCGCTGGCCCCGATCGCGCCCATCCCGTTCCCGGTGTCGAGCACCACCTTCATGGGCCGTACCTTCCTGGCGTCGATGAAGGACAGGACGTGGTCGGCGTACTCGTCGCTGATCGTGCGCGCGACGACCGTGCCCTCCTTCCCTCCCTTGTCCGCGAAGCGGCCGGCCACGATCGCCTCCTTGATCTCCTTGATCCCGGCGTCGCCGCTGAGCGCGATCGCGCCCCGCCGCACCATCTTGATGCCGTTGTACTCCTTGGGATTGTGGGAGGCGGTGATGATGGCGCCGCCGTCCAGGTCCTGGGAGGCGACGTAGAAGTACATCATGTCCGTCCCGACCACGCCGATGTCGGTGATCTCCGCGCCCTCGCTGCGCGCGCCCTCGATGAAGCCGCCCGCGATCTCGGGCGAGGAGAGGCGCACGTCGCGCCCGACCGCGATCCGCCTGGGCGCTCCCCCCAGGTAGTCGACGAAGGCCCGGCCCACCCGGCGTGCCGTCTCGCCGCCGATCTGGCTCGGGTAGATGGCGCGGATGTCGTAGGCCTTGAAGATGCTCGGGTCCACGGTGGTCATGCCTGGATTGTATGCCGATGCTCTCGGCCGGGGCGGCCGAGGCTCCGAAGCGGCCGCCCCGGCCGAGCTTCGTTGCTCAGCCCGTCCGCGAGTAATCGCTGATGCTCGTGCCTTCGCCGAGGACGGCGCCCGGCAAGACGCGGGCGTGCGGGCCGATCCGGACCCGCGAGGCGAGCAGGGAGCCCTCGACGCTCGCGGAGCGCGCCACCTCGGCTCCCTCCCAGACTACGGAGTCGCGGACGGAGGCTCCCGCGGCCACGCGCACGGCCGAGGTCAGCGTGGCTTCCGGCCCCACGTGGGCGCCGGCGGCGACGTGGCAGCGGGGTCCGATGTAGAAGGGGCCTTCGAGCTCCGCGCCCGCCTCGACGGCGGCCGCCGGGTGGACCCAGCCGCCCTGGGCCCGCTCTCCGTCGAGATCGACCGGGAAGCGCCCGCGCAGGATGTCCCCGTGCACCTGGAGGTACTTCTCCGGCGTCCCGATGTCGATCCAGTACCCGCGATGGACCCACGCGCGCACGAGGTCGCCGCGCCTCAGGAGGCCCGGGAAGAAGACGCGCTCGATCGAGAGGTTCTGTCCCGGGGGCATCAGGGCCAGGGTCGAAGTGTCGAGGACGTAGATGCCGGCGTTGATGGTGTCGGTCGTGATCTGGCTGGGATCGGTCGGTTTCTCGATGAAGCTGGTCACGCGCCCGGCGGGGTCCGTCTCCACGAGGCCGTAGGCGGCAGGGTTGGGGACGGGAGCGAGGACGAGAGTGGCCCGGGCTCCGCTCTCGCGGTGCGCGCGGACGACGCCGGGGAGGTCCACGTCGGTGAGGACGTCTCCGTTGAAGACGATGGTCACGTCGTCGAGGTAGGGAAGGGCGTTCTTGACCGCGCCCCCGGTGCCCAGGGGCGTCTCCTCCACCGCGTAGTGGATG
>JBGPBV010000117.1:0-22622 GCA_041481445.1 Vicinamibacteria bacterium | reverse complement strand
ATCGACACGACCTTGCCCGCGGCGTCCCCTTCGGCGAGGAGGTCGCCCAGGATGGCCGTCCCGAGGCCGCGGCGCCGGTGCGCGGGAAGGAGCGCGATGTCCATGATGCGGATCTCGCGAGGCCAGCGCGCCACGTAGAGGCGCCCGGCCGCCTTCCCCGAGGCCTCTATCACGAGGAACGCCGCGCCGTCGTAGTGCTGGCGGTAATGCGCGTCCTGGGCCTCGAACTGCTGGCGGAGGAAGCTGTCCTTCGCCTCCGTCGTCCAGGGCACGACCGACAGTTCCCCTTCGCGAGTGCTGGCATATACGGAGAAGAGCAGCTCTCGATCTTCGGGACGGGCGGGCCGAAGGGAGTAGCGAGCTGACATCGAACTCCTCGGTTGAAGCGAGAAACGGCCGCCCACGCGGGCGGCCGGATGCCCTGTTCGCACGCCAGCGACGTCAGGTCCGCGGCGGGAAAACACCCTGGAGCGCGATGTTGAAGTAGAGAGTCAGGTACGGCTGCAGGTTGTTGTGCGGTTGATCGCCTCCGGCGGGCGGGAGGGCGTCGGGGTCCAGGGTGGTGAAGGGACCCGTGGCCGCGTCGATGTATTGCCCGATTCCGATGCCCTGGGCGAGAAGGTTGCCCTGGGGGTGGCTGTCGCCGCCGTCCTGAGTCGAGGCCATCATGGAGTGGCTGTGCACCGGAATCTCGCTCTCCAGAAGCGTCACCGTGTCGCTGCCCCCCGTCTCGCCGAGATCGTGGAGACTCAGCCCCGGACCTTGCCCCGGATGCATCGGCGCGCTCCCCTGCAGGTCCGGCAAGGCGAAGGTGCTCTTGCCGTCGCCGCCATAGGTCGTACCCAACAGCGAGAAGAGCGCGGTGTTCTGGGAGAGGGGCAATAGTTGGCCATCACACCACGCCCATCCCTTGGGCGCGAAGTTGAACGGGAAGATGCGGATTTCAGCCACGAATGGATCGGCCATATCCCACTCCTCTTTCTTTCCGGTCCGCTACTTCCACAGTCCCCTACGTTGGAGTCGGGAAGATCCCGAACAACGAGATGATGAAATCGATACAGAGGTACGGTTGGAAGTTGGTGTGCGGCTGGCTGCCGCCGGTCGGGGCCACCGCCGTCGGCGCCAGCGGCGTGAGCGGGTTGTCCGTCCCGTAGGGGAACGTCGTGGCCAGCGGCGCGAGGGAGAGGACGTTGTTCGCCGGGTCGGCCGTGGTCGCGGCGTTCAGAGAGGCGAGCATCGGATGGGAATGCACGGGGATCTGCTGCAGCGTCAGCGTGATCTCCTCGGCTCCGCCCGTTTCCGCCAGCGTAAAGGCATTGCCAAAGTGCAGCGGAACCCGGCCCCGAAGATCGGGCAACGCGAAGGTCGACTGGCCGTCGCCGCCGTACGTCGTGCCGATGAGGTTGAACAGCGTCTCGTTCTCCGAGATCGGCAAGAGCTGGCCCTCACAGAACATCCACCCGGCAGGGGCAAAGTTTCCGGCGAACAGCCGGATCTCACCAACGTAAGGTTGAGCCATAGTCCCTCTTCTCTAGTTCGGGGAGGGGAAAATGCCCTGCAGGGCGATACTGAAATTCAGCACCAGGAACGGCTGCATGTTCAGGTGGGCCTGGCTGCCGCCGACGTTCCCGATCTCCCGGGGGTCCATCGCGCCCGGACTCGTGGAAGGGCCGTAGAGAAATGAACCTCGCGCTTGAGCGAGGATCTTGGCGTTCGACGGCGTGCTGCCGATCCCCGGCGGCGCGATCGTGGTGCTCACCCTGGTCGCGTGCGTGTGCGTGGGCAGTTCGCTGATGCTGAGGGTATGCGTCTGCTGGCCGCCCCGCTCGCCGAGAGTGTGGCCGCTTCCAACGTGAATCGGCACATTGCCCTGCAGGTTCGGTAGGGCGAAATTCACCCGGCCGTCTCCTCCGAACGTCGTGCCCAGAAGTGAAAAGAGGGCCTGGTTCTGATTGATGGGCAGGAGTTGCCCATTGCACAACGCCCATCCCTTGGGCGCGAAACCAAAGGAGAAGATTCTGATCTCCGACAGGAAGGGCTCGGCCATGTTGACCTCCTGTTTAGATGATGGGGGAATGCGTGCCGTAGGGCGCGGCGCTAAGAATGGTCAAGGCGCAGAAGAGCAGTTACCAAACCCCGTCGTTTGGCTGATCATGGTGACGCCGCCGCCCGATGGATTCGCGGAATTCAGGAACGAGGTCGGATCGCCACCGCCCACGAAACCCTCGATGTTGAAGACGTAGGCCGCCGTCTTCTTGCGGATACCGATCCCGGTGTTCACGCCGCTTCCGGCGACGCTGTTGTTCCGCATGTCGAGGCACATCGAGGGCGCGCCCGTCGTGTTTGCGCTCGACGAGCCGACCTGCGCCGTCATGCCAAAGCGATTGCAGCCGCCGCAGTTCGGCGCCGTGATGGAGTTGTTGGTGACGGTGGCGTCGATGTGAGCGGTGCTGCCGGCCGTGGCCAGGACCTGGATTCCTTCGCCGTCTTGACCAGTGATCACGTTCCCGCTGATCGTGCCCTTGAGTTGCGGTGCGTCGCTCGTCAATGTGTGGAAATCGGCGGCGAACACGATCGCCTGGGCGTTGACGCTGACGATTCCGGTGATGTGATTGTTGGTGATATCGCAGGTGGCCACCGCGTTCGCGCCACGAACGGTGACGCCGATCTCCGTCCCGGCGATGTTGGAGATGGGGTTGCCCACCGTGCCATTGCTGTCGGCCAGCCAATTCGCCTGGCCGGCGCCGGTGAGCGTCATCAGAATGGCGTTCGCGCCGACTGGATTGGCTGCGCTCTGGCCGTTGATGAAGTTCCCGGTGATCTTGATCTGGTTCGTGGCGCTGCCTGGTGTTCCCCAGACGCCCGCCGGCCCACCGATAACGGGGTTCCCGTACTGCGCGGTGATGCCGGCCCCGCCCGGGAAGTTCGTGATCGTGTTTGCGTTGATGAGTGCCTTGGTGATGCTCGACACGCCGCCGGCGTGGCCGGAGCCGAGGAGGCGGATGGCGGAGCCGTGGGTTGTCCCCGATGACGTGCTGCTTGTGAGGATGTTGTTGCTGATGTTCGCGTCCGTGATCGTTCCGGCGAAGTTCTGGATGTCGATCCCATGCTCCATGGCGTTGGTGAGCGTATTGCCCGTGATCGTGACGACACCGGAGAGATTGTTCTCGGTCGTGGCCGCCTGGAAGCCGAAGCCGATGTTCGAGTCGTCGTCGGCGTTCGACGGGAAGCTGGTGCCGGTGTTGTTGATACGGCAGTTCGTGATCGTGACGTTCACGACCTGCGTTCCACTGATCCCGCTCCTCGCGGTGTTCTGGATGAACATTCGATCGAACGACGGCGAGGTCGTGCTGGTGAGCAAAATGCCGGCGGCGGTCGCATTCTGGATCGCACCGCCGGTGCAGGTTCCGGCGGATGTGCAGCTGCCGCCGTTGCCGGTGACGGTGAGACCGGCGGTGCCCCCGGTGTTGTTCAGGATGATGCCGCTGGAGGCGCCGTTGCTCGCGATGCTCCGGAAGGTCAGGCCGCCCGCGCCGATGGTCGTGCCGGCGACGTTGAGGGCGACGCCGGTGGTGGTGGCGAGCGTGTTGACGATGCTCGTGTTGTTCTGGGTCGCAATGACGGTGCCGCCGCCGGTGGCGGTGAAGGCGGGGTTGGTGCCCGTGCTGAGGTTGAGGCCGCCGGTCAAGGTGATCGTGGAACCGCTGTTGCTGTTGAGGAAGACGCCGGCCCCCGTGTCCGTGATCGCGCCGGATATGGTGACCGTGCTCCCCGTCCGGTTCTGGATCGAGATCGAGCGGTTGGCCGAGTTCGTGACCGCGGCTCCGAAGGCGATCGCCCCGTTGCCGGCGCCGCTGAGCGCGAAGGCCCCGCCGCCCGCGCCGGAGATCGTCGTCGCCGAGCCCACGATCAGCGTGTTGACGCCGCTGCCGCTGATGCCCACGCCGGTCGGGCTGCTGACGGTGATCCCATCGATGGTATTGCCGTCCGCGAGCGTGACCCCGATTCCGGCGCCGTTGCTGATGAGCGGATTCGAGGTCGCGGCCACCAGCGTAAAGCCGTTCACCACCAGGGCGATGCCCTGCCCGATGAGACGCTGGCCTCCCTTGAGCAGGATGCCGTTGCTCAAGTTCGTCGTCGTCCCGCTGCCCCGGTACACGAAGATGTGGTCGTTGATGGTCGAGGCCCCTTGCGCCTGGGCAAGGGTCAGGAAGGGGCTCTGCGACTGGCCGTTCCCGCCGGCGCCGTTGTTGAGGACGTACCACACCCGATTGGCGAGGGTCAGGGTCACGCTGGCGGCGGCGGAGGTCGCGGGGGTCGGCGTCCCGCCGGTGTTGCTCTGGACCGTGTAGGTGAAGGTGTCCAGAGTGATCGCAGCCAACCCGGACCGCTGCGGTGGAGTGTAGAGGAAGGTGCCGTCAGCGGCGATCGTGACGCTACCCCCGGCCGAGGTCGCGAAAGTGCCGGCCACCGCCGTCACGTTGCCGGGGCCTGACGGCAGGTCGTTGGCGATGATCGTTCCGGCGAGCGCCACGCTCGGGGTCGCCGGAGTCGCGGTCGTCCCGCCGGTCACGTAGGCCTGGGTGTTGTCCACCAGGGCGTTGACCGTGCCGTAGGCGTCGGCGACGGCCACCGGGGCCACCGTCACCGTGACGCTCTTCGTGCCGGTGCAATCGCCCGCGTCCTTGGCGGTGACGACGGCGCTGAAAGTGCCCGTCAGCGTGGGCGTTCCCGTCACCTGGCCGTTCGCCGGGCCGATGCTCACGCCGGCGGGCAGGCCGGTGGCGGACCAGGTGATGGTGCCGTTGCCGCCCGATTGCGTGAACGTCGACGCGCTCATCGCCGTGTTGAACGTCAGGCCGAGGCTGGCCGCCCCGCTCACGGTGATGACCGGGCAGGTGACGTTGAACAGGAACGGGTTCTGGACGTCATCCGGGCTGACGCCGTTGCTGGCGGTGACGACCCAGGAGTAGGGCGAGGCCGCCTGCGTACCCGCGGCCGGCGTACCCGCGATGGTGGCGGTGCCGTTGTTGTTGTCGGTGAACGTCACGTTCAGCGGAAGGGTTCCCGTCCGCGTGATGACCATGCCCGGATTCCGCGGGAAGCCGGTGGTGTCGATGGTGAAGGTCTGGCCGGTCTTGCCGGGAGCGAACGTCGCCGTGGCCGCCGTCGTGATCTTCGGCGCCTCGTTCACGGTCAGCGTGAACGACTGCGGGCCGGACGAGCCGGCGACGTTGGTGGCGGTGAACGTGAGCGCGTAGGTGCCGCCCGTCCCCACCTGCGGCGTGCCGCTGAGGGTGCCCGTGCCGTCGCCGTTGTCGAGGAACGTCACGTTGGCGGGCAGGGCCACGCCTCCGCGCGCGATGGACGGGACGGGGAACCCGGTGGTCGTGACGATGAAGGTCCCGGGCGTTCCCACCGTGAACGTCGTGGCGTTGGCGCTGATGATGGCCGGCGCCTGGCGGACGGTCAGGGTGAAGGACTGGGGCGGCGTCGAGCCGACCAGGTTGGTGGCGGTGAAGGTCAGGGCGTAGGTGCCGCCAGTGCCGGGATCCGGGGTGCCGCTCAGCGTGCCCGTGCCGTCGCCGTTGTCGTTGAAGGTGACACCGCCGGGCAGGGCCACGCCGCCGCGCGCGATCGACGGCGGCGGGAAGCCGGTCGTCGTTACGGTGAAGGACCCGAAAGTGCCGACCGTGAAGGTGGCGTTGTTCGCGCTCGTGATCACGGGTGCGCTGTTGACGCCGAGCGTGATGGCCTGCGACCCGCTGCAGCCGAGGCTGTCGGTGGCCACGAACGTGAGCGGGAAGGAGCCCTCCTGGGTGGGCGTCCCGTCCAGGAGGCCTGCCGCCGAGAAGTTCATGCCCGTGGGCAGCGTCCCGACGAGGCTCCAGGTCACCGTCCCGATGGCGCCGATCGTGGTGAAGGTGACCGGGCCGTAGGGGCTGTTCTTGGTGGCGGCGGCGAGCGTGGTCGGGCTCACGTTGATCGGGCCGCACTCCACGTGCATGGTCACGAGGCCGGGCCCGGGGATGCCGTGCCCGTCGTCCGCCCGGTACGTGAAGGTGTCGAGGCCCCGGAACACGGGAGGCGGCACGTAGTTGAAGCTGCCGTCCGCGTTGACATCGACGCTGCCGCCCTGGCTCGTCGGACGCGCTCCCGCGGGCGCCACGACCAGCGGGTCGCTGTTCCCGTCCACGTCGTTGGCGAGGACGCCGGGCGCGAAGACCGAGAAGGACGGCATGCCCGCGACGACGTGAGGGTACTGGTCGTCGAAGGCGATCGGGCTGACCTCGACCGACCCGGGCACCAGCGTGGTCGCGGCGTCGAGGGGGTTGGTCAAGGTCACGCCCGCGGCCGCGCCGGGGCCGGTGTTGCCGATGGTCGCCGTGTAGTTCAGCGTGTCGCCGGGCACGGCGGAGCTGACGTTGTCGGTGAGCGAGGCCGTCACTGTCGCCGTGGAGCTCACCACCTGGACGCGGTCCAGGGACAGCGAGGCGCCGTTGCCGCGGACCGTCAACGTGATGGCGCCGACGCTCGTGAAGCTCGCGCCGGAAGGGCCGCTCGTCTTCACGAAGGACGAGAACGGCACGTCGATGTCCGTCGAGGACGCGATGGCGGGGAGGACGAGGCCGTACACGGACACGTCGCTGGACGTGCTGTAGACGGTCAGCGTCAGCTGCGTCCCCGCGGCCGCGGACGGCACGGTCAGCCGGAAGGCGTCGCCGCTCGCGGTCAGGTTCATCCCGCCGAGGCCGGTCGGCGACAGCGTCAAGGGATCGGTATCGCCGTCCCAGGTCACGACCGCCTCGCCGGGCGCGCCGCCGGAGAAGGCCAGCGACCCTCCCGACACCCCGACCGTGACGTTGCCCGCCCCCGACCACCGCGTCACCACCAGGCCGCGGTTCCCGCCGAGGATCTCCCCCGGCCCCCCGGTCGTGGTCGACGAGCCGGTGTTGGTGAGGGTGGCCTGCGCGGTGGTGAACGTGTCGACGTCCAGCGCGGCGACCGGCCGCGGAGCCAGGGCGCCCAGCGCGAGCGCGCCCGCGAGCAGGGTCAGGACGGGATGACGCATGACCGTCGGGGTCGCCATCACCGGGCCCTCACCACGATCCAGTTGGCGGCCGGCGACGGGAACGTCCCGATCTTCTGGTCCTGGAGGACGGTGAGGCCGTTCATCCGCCAGAGGCGGAGCTGCGCCTTGTTCGCGTTGTACCAGAGGATGTCCCCGTGGCCGTCACCGTCGTAGTCCCCGGTGCCCACCACGTCCACCTTGCCCGTCTTGCTCTGGCTGGTGAACCCGCGGGTCACGCTCGCGCCGTTCATCATCCACAGCTCCGGCTGCGTGGCCTTGAACTTGTGCCACACCACGATCGCCTGCGGATCGGCTCGGAAGTGGGTCGAGCCCACCACGTCGAAGCCCAGAAGAGCGTTCTGGCCCGTTCCCTGAGTGGACGTCGGCGTGAAGCCGTCCATGAACCGGACCTGCGTGGCCAGGGTCGTCCCGTTCAGGAGGAGCACGTCGGCCCGGCCGTCGTTGTTGAAGTCCTCCGCGCCACGCACCGTGCGGCTGGGCCCGATCGTGCCCACCGACTGCGACGCGTTCACCCCGCTCGCCCCCATCAGCCAGAGCACGAGCTCCTTGGTCGTCGTGTTGTGCCAGAGGATGTCGGAGATGCCGTCCCCGTCGTAGTCCCCCGAGGGCGCCACCGCGAAGGCGAACGGCGGCACGGGCAGGGCCGGGCCGGTGGTCGTGCCGTTCATCCACAGCGTGAGGGCGAAGGTCGTCTGGTCCTGCCAGAGGAGGTCGGACTGGCCGTTGCCGTCGTAGTCGCCGGTGCCGACGATCCGCGCGTTGAGGTTGCCCTGCACGCCCACCGAGACGTCGTTCACCACGAAGGCGTTCATCCGCCACTCGCGGACTTCGCCGGTGACCGTGTTGAACAGGGCGATGTCGCTGCGGCCGTCCCCGTCGAAGTCGCTCGAGATCGCCTTCGCCACGATCGTGTCGGTGTCGGTGGCGGTGTTGTTGCCGGGGACGGGGTCCGTCGTCCCCGAAGGCACGGCGACGGTGGCCGTGTTGGACACGGTGCCGGTGGCGAGCGGATCCACGGTGGCCGTGAGCGTGTAGACGACCGAGGACCCGCTGGGCAGGTTCACGGTGTCGTTGATGGGTCCGCTGCCCGAGGCCGTGCAGGTCGCGCCGTTGGACGCCGCGCAGGTCCAGGTCACGTTGGTCAGCGTCGCCGGCGGCGCATCCGTCACCGTGGCGCCCACCGCTCCCGCCGGGCCCGGGTTGGACACGGTGATCGTGTAGACCGTCTTCGCCCCGCTGACGGCCAGGCTGCGGCCGTCCGTCTTCGTGATCGAGAGGTCGACGGACGCGCCCAGGGTGTCGGTGTCGGTCGCGGTGTTGTTGGCCGGGTTCTTGTCGGGTCCGTTGGTGCCGTCGTCCGTGATCGAGGCCGTGTTCACGATCGTGGTGCCCACCGGGCTCGCCACCACGTGCACCGCGAAGTTGTAGGACACGGGCGCCAATCCGGCCGGGAGCGTGCCCACGTCGTACGTGCACACCGTCCCCGCGACGGCGCCGTCGGAGCAAGACCAGCCCGGCGTGCTCGACCCGGCGTCGAAGGTCGTGTCGTCCGGCACCGTCTCCGAGATCTGGACGCCCACTGCGCCCTGGTCCCCGACGTTCGCGACGCCCAGCGCATAGACGACGAGCTGGCCGGCTGCCGTCGACGTGGCCCCGTCCGTCTTCGTGATCACGAGGTCGGGCGCGGCGTCGACGGGCGTGACCGTCGGATCGGACATGCCCCCGACGTCGGGATCGTCGGTCAGGACGGAGCTGAAGTTGCTCCCCGACACCGTCCCCTGCGTCGAGACCTGCGTGGCGTGGCTCGGGAACGGGCTGTCGACCGTGGCCTTGAAGCGGACCACCACGGTCTTGCCGGCGGGAAGGACCCCGAGCGTCTTGTTGACCGTCTCACCCGAAGGGCTTGCGGGAGGGGCCGCGAGGAGGGTGACGAATGATACGAGCCCGACCAGCCGACGACCGACCTGGATCACTTGCCTCCACTCCAGCCGCCCGGATCGGAGGGCGATCCGTCGGAGCACTCGCATCGCGCGTTCTGTGGAAACCGAACGGTACGCGCTTATCTGCGGCCCGTCAAGTGCGGCAGCGGCGGCGAGTGACCGGCGCCACGGAGCGTGGATCTAGCCCCGCCCCTGCTCCCGCAAGCGGCGGAGATACTTGAGGTCCTCGAGGTCCTTGGCGCGGCCGGCCGCCTCCTTCATCCGGATCAGGTCGTCCAGGGAGGCGAACGAAGCCGGCGTGGACCCGAGCTGGTCCTCCACGCGGCGGGCCCATACCTCGTCGAAGCTCACGCCACGAGCGAACGGGTGGATGTCCACCTCGAGGATGTACTGCCGGATCAGGACCTTCTTGGTCCGCAGCTCTTCGACGGACACGTCGGAGAGGTCGTACCCCATCGCGGTCAGCGCCGCATGGGTGCGCCGCGCGTTGTCCTCGGTGGGCTCGATGAGGATGTCGATATCGAGGGTCGCGCGAGCGTATCCGTGGATCGGGAAGGCCGTCGCCCCGATGACGACGTATCGGACGCTATGCGCGTTTAACGACCTGAGCAGGGTCTCGGTGTCCACGGCGGAGCAGTTCCTCGGCCATTTCCCGCGACCTCGTCCGCATCATCTCGAACCGCTGGGCGGTGGTCAGCCCACCCAGGTACCTCAGCTCGAACTCGATCTCGGCCTCCTCGGACTCGTCTTCCGGGCCGACCTTCAGGATCGACGACATACGGGCAGTATAGATCACCCGACCCGGCGTCCCTGGGAGCCCTATAATCGAGGTTGAGGGTCCCGATGTCCGCCGCGACGTCTCCGCTCGGCGACCTCCTCGCCCGCCACACGCGCGAGGGGGAGCTCTACGAGAAGCTGCCCGAAGGCCGCGTCCGCTGCTTCGCCTGCGGCCACCGCTGCCTGATCCCGCCCGGTCGCGACGGCATCTGCCGCGTGCGCTTCAACGAGGGCGGGACGCTCAAGGTCCCGTTCGGATACGTCGGCGCCCTGCACGTCGACCCCGTGGAGAAGAAGCCGTTCTTCCACGCCCTCCCCGGCGCGCGCGCCCTGTCCTTCGGCATGCTCGGCTGCGACTACCACTGCGGGTACTGCCAGAACTGGCTCACGTCGCAGGCGCTGCGCGACCCGCGCGCGGTCGTCCCCCCGGAAACGGTCACTCCTCGCGAGCTGGTGGGCCTCGCCCGTCGTCACGACGCGCGCATCGTGACCTCGACCTACAACGAGCCGCTGATCACGAGCGAGTGGGCGGTCGAGGTGTTCCGGGAGGCGCGGGCGGCCGGCCTCGTCTGCTCCTACGTCTCCAACGGCAACGGCACCCCCGAGGTGCTCGACTACATCCAGCCCTGGGTCTCGCTCTACAAGGTGGACCTCAAGAGCTTTCGCGACCGCCACTATCGCGAGCTGGGCGGGACCCTCGAGCGCGTGCTGTGGACGATCCGGTCGCTCCACGAGCGCGGCATCTGGGTCGAGATCGTGACGCTGCTGGTGCCCGGCTTCAACGACTCGGACGAGGAGCTCGTCGACATCGCGCGCTTCCTGGTGTCGGTCTCGCCCGACATCCCCTGGCACGTGACCGCGTTCCACCAGGACTACAAGATGACGGGACCCGAGAACACCGGCGTGCGGACCCTCCTGCGCGCCGCTCAGATCGGGGCGCGCGAGGGCCTGCGCTTCGTCTATGCCGGCAACATCCCGGGCGCGGTGGGGGAGTGGGAGGACACGCGCTGTCCGGGCTGCCGCGCCGTGGTCATCGAACGGCGGGGGTTCCGCGTGATGTCGAATCGGATCCCGGACGGCGTCTGTCCGTCGTGCCGGCGCGCGATCCCCGGCTTCTGGGAGCCGGCGGCGGCTGCGCTCGCCGCCGGCGCCTGAGACATCCCGCTACTTGCCCTGGATCTTGATGATCGCGTCGCGGACGGCGCGGCGGAAGTCCTGCTCGCGCATGCTCTCCTGCATCTCTTCCTTGCTCATCACCGTCTTCTCCAGCGCGGGCGGGCTGGCCAGGATCGAACGTAGATGCGGCAGCGCCGAGGAGGCCTTCGGACCGAGGGTGCCGAGCGAGGTGGCGGCCGTCTCCCGGACGCCCCAATCGGCGTCGCCGCGGACGGCGAGGATCAGGGCGGACACGCCGTCCGTGCCGTAACCCGCGAGGTCGCGCGCTGCCTTCCGGCGCGAGCCCACGTCACGCGCGCCCGCCAGCGTCGCGCTCAGCGTGCCCGCGTCCGGACGCTCGATGCGGGGCGGCGGGGGCGGCGCGTTCAGCTGCGCCTCCTCGATCTCCAGATTCTTCCGCAGGCGCTCGACGTTGGTCTTGAGGCGCGCGTCGGCGCGGCCAGCGGTGGCACCCTTGTCGTAGTACTCCTGCGCCTTGTCCCCGTCCTTCTTGAACAGGTACGACCAGCCGATCGCGTTGTTGGCCTCGGGCGCGGTCGTCGGGTCGATCTGCATCGCCTGGTTGAAGGCGCCGATCGCGCCGTCCCAGTTCTTCTGGTTGATGTACGACCAGCCCAGGCCCAGCGCCGCCTGCTCCTCCTTGGGGTTGAGCTCGAGCGCCTTCTTGTAGGCAGCGATCGACTGCTCGATCTTCTTGGGCTCGGTATTGCGGTAGAGCCAGCCCAGGTTCACATAGCCGTCCGAGCTGTTGTAGCCGGGGGTGGCGACCACCTTCTGGAGCTCGGCCGCGCCGGCGTCGGCCTGGCCGTTGACGCCGAGGAGGAGGCCGTAGGTCGTGCGGTAGTCCACGTTCGTGGGGTCGAGCTCGACCGCCTTCTTGTAGGCGGCCAGCCCTTCCGCCTTCTTCCCGACGTACTGGGCGGCGGTGCCGAGGCGCGCCTGCGCCTCCGCGTCGGCGGGCATGCCCTTCACGGCCAGGTCGAGCGCGTTGTACGCGTTCTGCCAGTCGCCCTTGCGCAGGTAGAGGCGGCCGAGCACGAGCTGGGCCTGGGCGTTGCCCGGCATCTCCTGCACGATCTTCTGCGCGTCGGCGAGGGCGGCGTCGCTCTGCCCCTTGCGGATCAGGACCTGCACGTTGGCCACGCGCGCCGGCGTGTAGCCGGGGTCGATGGCCAGCGCGCGGCCGTAGGCGAGCGCGGCCTGGTCGGGGTTGTTCCCGGCCTCGAAGATCTGCCCGACCGCCATCTGGACCAGCGGATCGCGCGGGTTGAGGAAAGCGCCCTGCTGGGCCTGGGCGATCGCGTCGTCCCAGCGCTTGGGATCGCGGGCGAGGACGGCCCGGCCCAGGACGGCGAAGGCCTCGCCGGACTTGGGGTCGGCCTCGCTGGCCTTCTTGGCCTCGTCCTCGGCGGCGGCGGGGTTGCCGGCGGCGATGAGCGCGGTCGCGAGCTTGGTGCGGGCGAGGGTCAGCTTGGGATCGACCTCGAGGGCCTTGCGGAAGGCCGCCTCCGCGTCCTTGGCCCGGCCCATCGCGAGCAGGGCCTCGCCGCGCGCCACGTGGGCCATCCCGTTCGTGGCCCCCGCCTGCACCGCGCGGTCGGCGGTGGCGAGCGCGGTCGGCCCGTCCTTGGTCCGCGCCTGCGCGCGCGCGAGCGCGGCCAGCGCGCCCGCGCTGTTGGGCGCGGCCTTGGCCGCCTCTTCCGCGTGCTGGAGCGCGTCGCGGCCGGTGCCGCGGAGGAGGTCCATGCCGGAGAGGGCGGCCAGCGCGTCCGCCTGGGCCTCGGGGGGAGCCGCCTTCGAGAGCTCGACCGCCTTGGTCACGCTCGCCTGCGCGTCCTCGGGGGAGGCCAGCCGGTTCTGCAGCCGGGCCAGGGCGAGGTAGGCCTCCGTCGTGTTGGAGCCCTCCGCGACCTTCTGGACGGCCTTCACCGCCTCCTCGGGCTTGCCCTTCTCGGCCAGGGACTCCGCCTTGGCCACGGCGTCGTCCAGCTTCTTGTCCGCGAGCGCGGGTATGGCCACGAGCACCGCAGCCAGGGTCAGGATCCACTTTCTCATCGGGCGAGCCCCTCTCCGAGCGATGTCCAAATTATACCGTCGGTCTCTTGCTTCGCTTCCCCGGGTCGCGGTGGACCGGGATGCTATACTCCGTGGATCCCTTCTCCATCCTGGACACCCTGACGCTTTCGATGGAGCCCGCGATGGATCACACTACGTGCCAGTCGTGCCGCCGTCCCGCTACGGGGCGACTCCTGAGCTACCGCCGGGGGACGAGTGTCGTCCGCAACGAGTCGCTGCTGCAATGCGACATCTGCGAGCGCTACGCCTGCGCCGAATGCCTCCAGGTCTACGACATCATCTCGGGCTACGACTTCCTCTGCCACGAGTGCGCGCGCAGCTTCGAGCCGCCGCCCCCCGGAACCCGCGGACACTGACGCCACGGCCGTGGACGCTTTTGTCGCCACCGGGACGCACTCATGGTGGCTGCCGTGAGACACCTCTGTCCTGTTTGACAGCAATTGTCGTCCATCGGTCCGCCGGAGATTCGCGCAAGTTACTGAAATCATTCCAGTTGACATCAATTCACAACCCCTCTGCAAACCGGCATGAGGGTTGCTACGTATAAGCCTTCAGAAAGGCCATGTATCACGCACTCCTGATGGCTACTCCAACCCTACAAAAATCCCGCTGAGAATCCTTCCCCCCCAAAGAGGGGATCATCCCCAGTACCCGTGAAGAAGGGCGCCCCCAAAGGCGCCCTTTTTCTTTCGTTGCATTCCGTTCTTGCTCGCTCTCGCGAGACCTAGGCAATTCAGGGGGGCGCACTTCCACGGCAAGCGCCCCCCTGCGCCCTTCGGGCTACCCCCCTACTCGCTCGCGCCGACGTGAAGTCGGCGCTCGCTTTCCTGCCTAGCGGGCCTGGGCTACTCCCCGAGGACGATGACGGGGTCGATCCGCGTGGCGCGGCGGGCGGGGAGGGCGCAGGCGGAGAGGGCGACCGCGGCCAGGACTCCCGCCACGGCGGCGATCACCGCGGGATCGGTGGCGCTGATGCCGAAGAGCTGGCCCTCGAGGACCTTCCGGAGCAGGAGCGCGCCCGCGGTGCCGAGGACGAAGCCGGTGCCGACGAGCCAGACGCCCTCGCGGATCACGAGGTCGAAGATCCGGGCCGAGGTGCTGCCGAGCGCGATCCGGATCCCGATCTCCTTCCTCCGCTGCGTCACCAGGTAGGCGAGCACGCCGTAGATGCCGACCGCGGACAGCAGGAGCGCGACCACCGCGAAGCCGCCGGCGAGCACGGCCGGCGAGCGGCGGTTGAGGAGCGACTTGTCCGTCCGCTGCTCCATGGTCTGCACGTCGAAGACGGGCAGCTCGCGATCGAGCGACGCCACGGCGTTGCGGAGGGATCCCGCCATCGTCTCCGGCCGGGCCGCCGTCTTGAGGGCGAAGGTCACGAGGCCCGAGGTGTCCTGGGCCATCGGGAAGTAGTACGCCCCGATCACGCGCCCGCCTTCGGTCAGGTCCGCCAGCTTGATGTCCGCGATCACGCCCACGACGGTGACGAAGACGGTCTTGTCGTTGATGGCCAGGAGGTCGTTGATGTCGGTCGGCTTGTACAGTCGGCGGCCGATCGGGTCCTGACCCGGCCAGAAGCGCTTCGCCAGCGTCTCGTCCACGATCACCACGGGCAGGCCGGGCACGGTGTCGGAGTCCTGGAAGAAGCGGCCCTGCTTCAGCCGGACGCCCATGGCCTCGAAGTAGCCGGGCGTGGCGTCGACGGCGGTGGGAGAGATCACCGACTCACCCGGCTTCATCTGGTATCCCTCGGCCAGGATCACGCTGTCGCTGTGGTTGCTCCCGAAGGGGACGGCGTCGGTCGCGCCCGCGATCACGACGCCGGGCAGGGCGCGGACCCGCCGCAGGGCCTCGTCGGTGAACGTCCGGCGCGCGGCATCGTCGGCGTAGCGCGAGCGCGGCAGGGCGACCGATGCGGTCAGCACGCGCTCGGCCACGAACCCGGGCTCCACCTGCAGGACCTTGCGCAGGCTGGCCAGGAGCAGGCCGGCGCCCACGAGAAGGATGAACGTGAAGGCCACCTGGCCCACGATCAGGGCCCGGCGCAGCGCGCCCGCCTTGCGTCCGGCGCTGGTCGACCGGCCCTCCTCCCGCAGGACCTCGGACAGGCGCGCCGGCAGCACCGTGAACAGCGGGATGAGGCCCATCACGACCCCGATGAGAGCCGACAGGGCCAGGGCATAGACCACCGTCGCCGAGTCGATACGGATGTCCGAGCCGTAGGGCAGGTCCTGCAGGTCGAACAGCCCGACGGAGCGGAGGGCGCCCGCGGCCAGCAGCAATCCCGCCACCGCCGCCACCCCGCTCAGGACCAGGCTCTCCGTCACGAGCTGGCGCGCCACGTGACGCGCTTCGGCGCCGAGGGCGATCCGCGTGACCAGCTCCTTGAGGCGGGCCCGCGCCCTCACGAGCACGAGGTTGGTGACGTTGACGCCGCCGATGAGGAGGACGAACACGGCGCCGCCCCAGAGGAGGTACAGGGTGCCCTTCACGTCCTTGACGAGACGGGCCGCGAAGCCCTCGACCGTCGTGTGGAAGCCCGCGTTGACGAGCAGGTCCTTGTACTGTGGGAAACGCTCCATGTTGGCGGCGTTGAGCGCGTCGATCTGGGCCCTGGCCTGGGCCAGGGTCGCTCCGGGCTTGAGGCGTCCCACGTTCCAGTAGTTGTTGCTGTGGCGGTGCTGGTCGGACTTCTGCTCGGCGGTGAAGGCCAGCGCCCGCCAGAGCCCGGTGTCGGTGTCCGCGCGCTGGAAGCCCGGAGGCATGACGCCGACGATCACGTACGGCTCGCCGTCCAGGCGCAGGTCCTTGCCGAGCACGGCGGGGTCGGCCCCGAACCGTGAGCGCCAGAGCGCGTCACTCAGCACCACGCGCTTCTCCTTGCCCACCTCACCCTCGTCCTCGGTGAACGCGCGGCCCAGGGCGGGAGGCACCGCCATCAGCCGGAAGTACGAAGGCGTCACGTTGCCGACGCGGACCCGGGTGGGCTGGCCGTCCTGTCCCATGGCCAGGCTGCTGTGGCTGAAGAGGGCCTGCTCGGAGAAGACGCTCGTCTCGCGCAGGCGGTCGTAGTAGTCGGGCACCCCGGAGTTCGTGCTGTCGTCGGCCCCCGCCCGCGGATACTGGTTGCTCATCAGGAGGATGCGCTCCGGCTCCGGCACCGGCAGCGGACGCAGGAGGACGTTGTGGACGACGGAGAACAGGGCGGCGTTGGCGCCGATGCAGATGGCGAGGGTCAGGATCGCGGTGACGCTGAAGCCCTTGTCCTTCGCGAGGAGACGGCCGGCCAGGCGCAAGTCCCGAGATAGCCAGTCCACAGGGTCCTCCGTTCGCCCGACGCGGGCCTCGTCGAAAGGTACAACGCGGCGCCCGTCCCCGGGGTTCCGGAATTCGAGGGCGGCCGGCCGTCCTCAGCGGCGATGGCCGACCACGTACTGGAAGAACCCCCAGCCCAGCGCGGCCAGGCCGGGAACGCGGTCCACGACCGCGCTCAAGGCGGGCGGCCCTCCCGGGCAGACGAGGAAGGTCCGGTGCTCGACGACCTCGAACGAGCGCGCGACCGCGGCGCCGAGGGCGCGCCTGGTGAGGAAGGCGTGCGGGCCCTCCGGGATCTTCATGCTCCAGCGCTCGGCGAGGTCGAGCCAGCGCTCCCAGTTCCCGTTCGGCGTCACCGCCGCCAGCACCCCGCCCGGCCGCAGCACGCGCGCGCCCTCGGCCAGGACGGCCTCCACGTCCGCCACGTGCTCGATGACGTTGATGTGGTACACGCCGTCGAAGGTGGCGTCGCGGAAGGGGAGCTGCTCGCCCGCGCCCACCACGGCCGCGGTGGAGGCGATCGTCTTGCGCTGCCGGAGCATGTCGATCGAGAGGTCGCAGGCCACCGACCCCGGAGGGCCGACGGTGTCGAGCAGGGCGTTGCTGCCGCTGCCCAGCTCGAGGACCCGCCCGCGCCCGTTCATCACGCGGCGGACGATGTCGCGGTAGCGTCCCTCGCAGGTCTGGTTCGCCTCCCGGTTGTAGGCGGGGGCGAGCTGGCGGTAGTGCGCGCGCACGCGCGCGTAGTGAGCGAGCAGCTCCTCGCGGGTCATCATGGCGTTTGGTCTCGCGGCGCGGCCGGCGTCCGCCCGCGCGGAGGCGCAGTCTACTTGAGCAGGTACTCCTGGACGAAGGCCACGGTGGCGTAGAACTGGAAGTCCTGGTTGCGCTTCTTGCTGAACCCGTGCCCTTCGTCCTTGGCCATCAGGAACCAGACGGGGGTCCCGTTCTTCTTGACGGTGGCCACCATCTGCTCGCCCTCCTGGTAGGGCACGCGCGGGTCGTTGCGGCCGGCCACCACGAAGAGCGGCTTCTTGATCTGGTCCGCGTGGTTGAGGGGGGCGATCTGCTCGAAGAACGCGTGGATCTTCGGGTCCCGCTCGTCGCCGTACTCGACCCGTCGCAGGTCGCGCCGGTAGGCCTCGGTGCGCTCCATGAAGGTGATGAAGTTCGAGATCCCCACGATGTCGACCGCGCAGCGGATGCGGTCCGAGAAGTGGGTGGCGGAGGCCAGCGTCATGTACCCGCCGTAGCTCCCCCCCGTGATCATGATGCGCGCGGGGTCGAGGTCCCTGCGCGTCCCCGCCCAGTCGAGCAGGGCGCCGATGTCCTTCACGGAGTCCTCGCGCAGGACGCCGTTGTCGAGCTTGAGGAAGGTCTTGCCGTACCCCGTGGACCCGCGCACGTTCGGGTACACGATGGCCACCCCGAGCTCGTTCAGGTAGTAGTTCGACCGGGCCAGGAACCCGGGCTGGTACTGCCCTTCCGGGCCGCCGTGGATGTTGACGATCAGCGGCCGCGGTCCCGCGAAGCGCGCGGGCGGCTTGTAGAGCCATCCCGAGATCGTCCGCCCGTCGAAGCTCTTCCAGCGCACCAGCTCGGGCTCCGAGAACTGGGCGGCGTTGAGGCCGCCCGTCTCGCTCTCCGTCCAGCGCTCGACCTTGCCCGTGGCGACGTCGAGCGAGTAGACGTCGGAGGGCGTGCGCGCGGAGGCGAACGTGAAGCCGAGCTCGCGTCCGCCGGGATGCCATTCGACGCGGCCGATCACCCCCGCCCCCAGGCCGAGCTTCGGGGCCGGCTTCTCCTTGCCGGTGGCGGTGTCGAGCAGCCGCAGGGCGGAGACGCCGTCCTCGTTGGTGACGAAGGCGATCGTGCGGCCGTCCTTCGAGAGGTCCAGGCCCTCGACGTCCCAGTCGATCGCCGTCGAGAGCGGCGTCTGCGTGCCGGTGGCGAGGTCGAGGTAGGCCAGGCGATGGAACTCCGAGCCCTTGTCCGTGCTCGTGTAGACGCCCTTGCCGTCGTGGGAGAACACCCCGCCGTTGTAGTCCGCGGGCTCGCCCTCGTTCTTCGTCAGCAGGGTCCTGGCTCCGCCGGCCACGTCCACGATCCAGAGGTGGCTCTCGGTGGCGGAGATTCCCTCCCCCACGAGCAGCTTCGTGTCGTCCGGGCTCCAGTCCAGCGGGAACCACCCCCCGCCCTCGACCTGCAGCACCAGGCGGTCGGTCCCGGGGTCGCGCGGATCCATCACGTAGACGTCGCGGTCCTTGCCGTTGCGCCTGGTGGAGGCGTAGGCGATCCGGTCGCCCTTGTGCGACCACTGCACGGCGCCGTTCTGCGACCGGCCGCCGTCGGTCAGCATGGTGACCGTGCCCGATTCGACGTCGTAGCGGTAGAGCTGCGCGAACTCGTCCCCGCCCTTGTCCTTGGCGAACAGGAAGAAGGCGCCCGCCATCGGCTCGTAGGAGACGCCCAGCACGCGGTCGGGGAAGAACGTGAGCTGCGTGCGCGCCCCGCCCGGCATGCGGACGCGGTGGACCTGGTTCGTGTCCGCGAAGCGCGTGGTGATGAGCAGCTCGCGGCGGACGGGATGCCAGGCGGCGAGGCCGGCGGTCCGGAACTCGGTGTACCGGCCCACCGCCTCCGCGACGCCGGCGGGGATCCGGGGGACTCCGTCCAGGACGAGGTTCTCGTTGGGGGCGACGTCCGCGGACTGGGCGCGTGCCTCGGCGGACTGGGCGCGGACGGTCGAGGGGGTGACGGCGGCGGCCAGGATCAGGAGGGGTGCCCAGGCTCGCTTCATGCTTCTCCTCGGGGAAATGCCTCGTTCAGGCGGGATGAGGGCGGCTCCGCGGCGCGCCCAGCCGCGAGGGCCGCCCGCGCGCGTCGATGGCCGCCTGCACGGCCCTCTCCGCGTCCACGACGCCCCAACCCTGGCGGTCCACCGACTCCCCGGGGATGCGCCGGGCGGTGTCGATCAGGAGCCGCTTGGTCTCCTCCGGGGCCAGGGCCGGGTTGGCCTCGATCATCTGCGCGGCGATGGAGGCGACCACGGGCGCGGCGAAGCTGGTGCCGTCGACGTGCTTGTACGCGCCCGAGATGACGTTGTTGCCCTTCATCTTCGCGGCCACGAGCTGGCGGATGAGCGGCGGCTCCAGGCCGAGCGCGCCGTCGAGGTCGCTGTCCACGCCCTGGTGGGCCTCGATGACCGCCGTGAGCTCCCCGTCGCGCGCCTGCGCCAGCGTGGACAGGAGCTGGGCCTGGGCCGCGGTGGGCGTGCCGGGAAGGATGGGCGCCGCCACCCAGATGCCGGGCGCGATCACCTCCGGCTTCTGGAGCCCGTCCACGGTGGGGCCGTAGCTCGAGTGATACATCTCGTACCCGGCGAAGGCCAGGCGGTTGTGGTCGTCCATCCCTCCTACCGTGAGCACGGACGGCGCGGAGGCGGGCGGCAGCACCGGGTGGCCGGGGGCGTGGCCCTGGTTGCCGACGGCGGCGCACACCAGGATGCCGGCCCGGGTGGCGCGCTCGGCGGCCTGGGAGAGGGCGTCGCGGAGGTAGGAGGCCTGGTAGTCGCCCCCGCAGCTCACGTTCACGATGCGGATGTCGTAGCGCCTGCGGTTCCGGATCACCCACTCCAGGCCGCGCCGGATGTTGTCGTGGGTCACGCGGCTGACGTCGCCGACCTTCACGAGCACCAGGCGGGCCTCGGAGGCCGCCCCGCGGTAGAAGCCGTTGGAGAGGGCGCCGTTCCCGCAGGCCACCACCGACGTCATCATCCCGTGCCAGCTCGAATGGTCCGGCCGCTCCAGGTCCTCGCGACGGCGGCGCGCATTGGTGATGTCGGCGTAGCGGAGGATGCGGTCGAAGGGCTCCACGAGGTCCGGGTGCGCGTAGAACCCGGCGTCGAGGAAGGCGATGGTGACCCCGCGTCCGCGGAACTCCTCGGGGGCTCCGATGCGCAGGGGCGTGGGCAGGATGGGCATGGCCTGCGCCAGCATGGCGTGGCGGCGCAGCGCCTCCAGCGCCGTCCCGAACCGCCGCGCGCAGTCGCGGCAGAGGCCCAGCCGCGGCTCCCATCCCGGGGTGTTGGCGATGACGAGCGCGACGAGGTCGGGCTCCACCTCGGTGGCGGCGACGCGCTCGTCCGCGAGCGTCGAGCGGTGGCAGATGGGGCAGTGGAAGCGCCGGTCGGCCTCCGCGTCGGAAGGAGCGAAAGGCGAGGGAGCGTGGCGCGACGGCATGGAAGCGGCGAGCCTACGATCATCGGCGCGGCGCCGTCAAATGAGGCGTGCGGCGGCTCACACGTATAATCGCGGGCGGAGGTAGCGACGATGTTCAGGACCGGCAACCCCGTGCTCAAGGAGACCACGTTCCGCGGGCTCCCGCGGGTGGCGGGCGCAGAAGCGATGACCCTTCAGGGCACGGTCAACAAGACCGGGCTCTCGCTCCTGATCCTCATCGGCGCCGCCGCCCTCGTCTGGAACGGCGTGCTCCCGCTTCCCTTCGTGCTGGTCGGGCTCGTGGGCGGGCTGGTGACCGCGCTGGTCACGATCTTCAAGCCGGTGGCCGCGCCCTACACCACGCCGCTCTACGCCGCCTTCGAGGGGCTCCTGCTCGGCGGCCTGTCCCTCGTCTTCGAGACGCGCTACCACGGCATCGTGATCAACGCCGTCGGCCTGACCTTCGGCACGCTGGCCGTGCTCCTCGCCGCCTATTCGAGCGGCCTCATCCGTCCGAGCGAGAACTTCAAGCTCGGCATCGTGGCCGCCACCGGCGGGATCGCCGTGCTCTACCTCGTGTCGATGGGGCTGTCCTTCTTCGGCAAGACGATCCCGTTCATCCACGACAGCGGGCCGATCGGGATCGGCTTCAGCCTGTTCGTGGTGGGCCTGGCCGCCCTGAACCTCGTCCTCGACTTCGACTTCATCGAGCGGGGGGCGGCCATGGGTGCCCCGAAGTACATGGAGTGGGTCGGAGCCTTCGGCCTGCTCGTCACCCTCGTCTGGCTCTACCTCGAGATCCTGCGGCTCCTCGCCAAGCTGCAAGACCGCCGGCGATAGGGACGGCTGGCCCTGAGCCATGCCGTGACCGCCGCGCTCCGGCGCCGGCGGCTCGCTCTTCTCACTGCATCGTTCACGATCGTCGTCTGTGGGGGCCTTCTCGCCGGATACGCGTACTGGCGGGCGCGCGTCTACCGCGACCTGGACCTCGTCCTCGAAGGCGACTTCCCGATCGAGGCGGACGCGGACATCGGGTTCGTGCCCGTGCCGAACGGCGCGAGCCTGCGCCGCCATCCCCGGGCCGGCCTCGCCTATCACGTGTTCACGAGCGACCGGCGTGCGCGCGTGAGCCGCCGCGGCGAGCGCACCGCGCCCGAGGTCTCCCTGCTCACCGTCGGCGACTCGTTCTCGTGGGGGCACGGCGTGGAGAACGAGGACACCTACACCTCTCGCCTCTCCGCGCGCTGGGGCGTGCCCGCGGCCAACCTCGCCTTCTCCGCCTACGGGACCGTGCAATCCCTCCAGATGCTCCGGCGCGGCCTCGACCTGCGGCCGCGGCTCGTGGTCTACGGGTTCATCGCCGACCACATGAAGCGCAACATCTCCCCCTGCGCGCCCGCCTACGGACCCCTGTGCCTGCCCTTCTCGTACATGGGCCTGGAGGGCGACGGCACGCCGGTGATCCGCCGTCCCGATCCGCGGCTCTTCGCGGTCAACCGGCGCTTCTGGGAGGACTTCTTCTTCGCCAAGTCCATCGGCCCGCGCCAGGTCCTGGCCGCGGGCGAGGCGGAGGCGGCGCGCTTGCTGCGCACGCCGCGCCCGGAGGCGCCCGACGACCCCGTCACGCGCGAGCGGATCCTCGCGCGGCTCCTCTCCGACATGGCCGGGGCGGCCGCGTCCGTGGGTGCGCCCCTGATCGTCGTGAACATCCCGTACTTCGAGCGGGGCTCGACCAACACCATTCCCCCGCCCCTGACCGCCGCGATCGAGGACGTGCACGCGTCCAACCTCGCGTTGCTCGACCTGGCCCCCATGGTGGCCCGCTACTACGCCGACGCTGCCGCCCCGCCGCTGCGTTTCGACCGGGACCGCCATCCCAACTCCGCTGCCCACGCCTTGATCGCGGAGGCGATCGATCGCCTCGTCCGGGACCGCGGGTGGCTCCCGGGCTTGCCCGCCGCGCGATAATCCGGCGCATGCAATACCGACCGCTGGGAAGGGCGGGGCCGAAGGTCTCCGAGATCGGCT
>JBGPBV010000116.1:0-22704 GCA_041481445.1 Vicinamibacteria bacterium | reverse complement strand
TTGAGCGTCACGTGGTCCCGCAATAGAGTGGCGTAGTCGGCCATGGCAACCTCCGAGTCTCACAACCCAGAGGTTACCGCCGACCCTGAGGGGGCGTCCGCCCCCTCAGGCCGTTCTCGGCGGTATGAGGACGCTCGCTATCGCTAGCGCAGCTCGCGCCACCGCGCGGCCATCTCGCGCAGGATGTCGAGGATGACCGGCACCGTGGCCAGGGTGGAGGTGCCGCGCGTGCGCGGGAAGTAGTCGAGCCCGATCTGGATGATCGAGCAGCCCGCCTTGCGCGCGCGCAGGAGGAACTCCGCGTCGATGAAGCTGCCCTCGCTGGTGAGCGCGAACTTGCCGAGCACGGAGCGCCGGAAGAGCTTGAAGGCGAAGTTGACGTCGCGTACCCGGAGGCCGAAGAGGGTCCGCACGAGGTGGTTGTAGCAGAACGTGTAGACGGCGCGCACCAGCCCCTCGGAGGTGCGGTCGAAGCGGTAGCCGGCCACCACGTCCGCCTCCTGGTACACGAGCAGGCGGACGGCCCGCGGCAGCTCGCGCAGGTCGATGGGGAGGTCGGCGTCGGTGTAGAAGACGAGGTCCTTGGTGGCGGCGGCGTAGCCGGCGCGGAGGGCGCCGCCCAGCCTCCGGTTCACCGGGTTGTGCACCACGCGCACGCGCGGGTCCTCGCGGGCCAGGGCGTCCGCGAGGGCGGGGGTGGCGTCGGTGGAGGCGTCGTCCACGATCACGACCTCCCAGTCCGACCGCTCCGCCTCCAGGACCTCGCGCGCGGCCTCCACCGCGCGGCGGATGTAGGCCTCTTCGTTGCGCATGGGAAAGACGACGGTCAGGGAGGGCAGGGCGCGGGCGGAGGCCACGGCGGTGGGGCTACTCGTCGTGGCCGCCCGCCACGAACCGTTCGAACTCGCGCAGGAACGTGAGCGTGCGCAGGCCCTCCATCCGGTCCAGGTAGACCGCGCCCTCCAGGTGGTCGCACTCGTGCTGGATCACGCGCGCGAAGAACCCTTCCGCCTCCACCGTGTACGGCTGGCCCGCCCGGTCGAGGGCCTCCAGGCGGACGCGGCGCCATCGCGGCACCACGCCGCGGAGGTCGGGCACGGAGAGGCAGCCCTCCCAGCCCGGCTCCTTCTCCTCGCCCAGAGGCGTGACCCGCGGGTTCAGGAGCACGGTCAACGGCACCGCTTCGCGCGCCCGCTCGTCGGAGGCGGAGACCTCGATCACGGCCACGCGCAGGCCGACGTGCACCTGCGGCCCCGCCAACCCCACGCCCTCGTACTCGTGCATGGTCTCGACCATGTCGTCCACCAGCCGCTGGAAGCCGGAGGAGGAGACGGCCTCGGCGGGCACCGCGCGCGCGGGGGACCGCAGGATGGGATGCCCGATGCGCGCGACCTTGAGGATCATCCGCGCTACTTGTAGAACTCGTCCCGGTCGCCGGCGGTGACCTCGACCACCCGGATCGCGGAGTCGCGGAGGATCTGGAGGCCGACGGCCTGGCCGGGCGCCTTGCGCCAGAGCGCGGTGTAGAGCTCGCGAAGGCTCGACACCGTCGTCCCGTCGAGGGAGAGCACGAGGTCGCCGCGCGCCACCCCCGCCCGGTCGGCGGGGCCGCCGTCCACCACGCCGGTGACGATGACGCCGCCGTCGAAGGCCTGCGGGAAGAAGCCGACCCAGGCCCGGCCGGAGCGCGGCCCGGCCTCCGCTTCCATCTGCTCGCGGCGGGAGAGGTACAGCCCGACGGGTATGGCCAGGCTGTAGCGCCCGACCGCGGCCAGGCCGAGGGAGACGAGGCCGATGAGGCCGCCGTCGAGGTCGAACAGGGGCGCCCCCGCCAGGCCGGGGTTGATCGCGGTGGTCATGATGGCGCGGTCCAGCATGTACTCCCAGAAGGCCTCGAACGGCCCCACCACGGAGACGTGGCCGGTGGTCGCCTTGCGCTCGCCTTCGCGCGTGCAGGTGAGGAGGAAGATGGGCATCCCCGGCCGCGGCTCCTGCTCCTCCTCCACTCGCGCCGGCCGCAGGGCGGGTCCGTCCAAGGTGATCAGGGCGAGGCCGGTGGTGTGGTCGACGGCGATGCGCCGCACCGCCCGCGGGCGGCCGTCGAAGCCGGTGACCTCGACCTCGCGCGCGCCCATCACGAGATAGTGCGCGGTGAGGATGCGGTCGGGGGCCACGGCCACGCCCGCCCCCAGCCGCTCCTGGCCGAGGATGGCGGAGGAGGGATGCTCGGCCGGGATCTCGCTGCGCAGGAACACGACCGCGGGCGTGGCTTCGCGGGGGATCGTCAGCAGCGCGTCCATGCGGCTTTCCGCGCCGGATTATAGGTGAAGGCGGGCGGGGCTACTTGGCGCGGTAGGTGATGAGACCGCGCTTGAGGTCGTAGGGGGAGACGCCGACGGTGACGCGGTCGCCCGCGATCACGCGAATGCGGTACTGGCGCATCTTGCCGTTGAGGCGGGCCAGGACCTCGTGGTTCTCCCCGCACTTGACCTTGTAGTTGCCCCCCGCCAGCACTTCCGTCACCACTCCCTGCAGCTCGATCAGGTCTTCCTTGCTCATCCACTCTCCATTTCTTCCGGAAGGATCATTCTGTAGTGGCCGCGGCCGGCTGTCCAGCCTGGGCTGCCGCCGGGCGCCGGAGGATCAGCGCGCCCAGCCCCGCCACCACCACCGTCCGGAGGCAGATGGCGGCGGAGAAGACGAGGGTGGCCCCTCGGCCCGCCGCGCGCGCCGCCCCCGGGAAGAAGCCGCCCATCTCCGCGACCGCGCCCGCGAAGCTGAAGGGGTAGATGATGACGTTGAGCACGTCGAGGGCCACGAACCAGGCGAGCACCTGCCGGCGGCCCCGCTCGTCGTCGCCCAGCGCGCCCAGGAAGAGGAACGGGTAGAACCAGAGGTTGAACTGGGTGGAGTAGATGCGGTTGAAGAGCACGGCGGCCAGGCAGACGAGGACCCCCTTGTACTCGAGGCCCATCCGCGGCCGGACCACGACCGCCGCCAGCATGAGGACGAGGCTCCAGAGGCCCGCGTAGCGCTCCCAGGGCAGGGGGCCCAGCCAGATCTGGCCCACGCCGAGGAGGGTGTCCCAGTACAGCGGCCGGTTCGCGTGAAACCTGTAGGGCCAGGTCCAGTTGTCGAAAGAGCCCGTCTCGCGCCAGGCCCCGAGCGCGAAGGGCAGGTTGAGGGCGGCGGTGACGGCGGCGAACACGGCGCCCGCGGCCAGCCAGTGCCCGCGGCGCCGCTCGACCACCAGCAGCCGCCATTCCTGGGCGGCGAGGAAGAAGGCGGGATACCACTTCAGCCCGCACCCGATGGACCAGAAGAACGCCGCCCACAGGAACCGCCGCCGCCGCTGCGCGGTGTAGCCGAGGAGGACGAAGGTCACGATCCAGCTCTCGTAGCGGACGGGGGAGGTCACGATCGCGGTGAGGTTGAGGCCCAGGAGGAGGGTGGCCGCGAAGGCCCAGCGCGGCGCGATCTCGCGCGCGAGGCGGAAGAAGAGCACGGTGTTCACGAGGTCGGCCACCGTCATGAACACGGCGTGGACCAGGATGGTCTGCCGCAAGTCGTCCGGGCGGACGAACGGGCTCATCAGCCAGTAGAGGATCCCGCCCAGGACGGGGTACTCCTTCGTGATGGTCACGTAGGGGATCGCGCCCGCCTGCGTGTCCACGAAGAAGTCGCGCCAGGTCCGGATGTCCTGCACGAGGTGGCTGGCGACCTGGGTGTGCCAGAGGTCGGTCAGGAGGAAGCCGACCGTGATCATGCGGACCACGGTCACGATCGCGAGCGCGGTGCCCAGTCCCGGTCCTTCGTCCTTGGCAGCGGTGCCGTCCATGCTCAGCGGCCCGTCTTCGTCCAATCCACGAGCCCGGAGCGCGTGGCCGGCTGGCAGTGCGGGCAGAAGTAGGCGTCCATGCCGCGCACGCCGGCCTTGCGCAGCTTCGACCCGCAGCGGGGACAGACGTCCTTGAGGCGGACCTTCAGGAAGTCACGGACCTTGACGTCGATGGGCTCGGCGCGGCGGGCCACCTCCTCCACCGCTTCCCGCATCACCTTGACCACCGCGTCGTGGAGGCGCAGGGCGTCCTCGTGCGACAGCGACCGGCAGAAGGTCTTCGGGTGGATCCCCGCCTCGAAGAGGATCTCGTCCGCATAGGCGTTGCCGATGCTGTCCAGGGCGCGCTTGTCGAGCAGGAACACGCGTACCTGGTCGCGCCGGCGCTTGAGGAGGCTGACGAACCGCTCGCGCGTGAACTCCGGAGACAGGACGTCCAGGCCGCCCGCCGCGTCCATGCCCGCGGCCGCCTTCCAGTCGCCCCTGGCCAGGAGATAGGCCTTGCCCATGTTCTTCTCGTCGCGGTATCGCAGCTGGGTGCCGGAGTCGAACCCGAGCCAGAAGACGAGGTCCCTCTCCTCCTTCTCTTCCGGCGGCGCGAGGCGGAAGCGGCCGGCCAGCATCGGGTTCACGGCCAGGTCCAGGTCCTCGAAGCGGAACACCAGGAAGTGCGCGTGCCGGATGACGTCGTCCAGGCGGCGTCCCAGCAACAGCGAGAGGTTGCCGCGCACCGCGAAGCGCATCACCACCGGCTCGCGCAGGCGCTCGCCGGTCACGCGGTGGCCGACCAGCGCCTCCTTCAGACGGGCCTGGATATAGAGGAGATCGGGCAGCTCGGGCACGGTGGTCAGTCCAGGCGCTTGCGGAAGCGCAGCGAGGCCACGGCCAGGATGGCGAGGCCCATCACGGCCAGGGTCAGCGCCTGCGGCCAGAGCACGTCCAGGCCGGACCCGCGCAGGAAGATGCCCCGGATGATGTCGGCGTAGTAGCGCAGCGGGATGGCGTAGGTGACGTACTGGATGGCGGGCGGCATGTTCTCGATCGGGAAGATCAGGCCGGAGAGGTACACCATCGGCAGCATCATCGTGAAGGCGGCCGTCATCATCGCCTGCTGCTGGGTGCGGACCACGGTGGAGACGAGCAGCCCCAGCCCCAGGGTGTTGAGCACGAAGAGCTGGGTGAGGAGGAGGAGGAGCAGGAACGAGCCGCGCAGGGGCACGCCGAAACCGAACACCGCCACCCCCGTGACCAGGAAGACCTGGACCAGACCGATGGCGGCGAAGGGCAGCAGCTTGCCCGCGATGAGCTGCCAGGAGCGGATGGGGGTCACCATGATCTGCTCCATCGTGCCGATCTCCTTCTCGCGCACCACCGCCATCGCCGACAAGAGCATCGTCATGATCATGAGGATCATGGCCAGTACGGCCGGCACGTAGAACCAGCGGCTCAGGAGGTCCGGGTTGTACCACACCCGCGGCGCGAGCTCCGTGCGTCCGGCGCGGGGAGGGGCGGCGGGGTCGACCCCCGCCTCTCCCCCGGCCGCGCGCAGGCTCCGGGCCAGCCGGTCGTTGCCGGCGGCGGCCACCACCGCCGCCCCGTAGCCCAGGGCCACCGTGGCCGGACCGGCGTCGCTCCCGTCCACGACGAGCTGGACCCGCGACGCCCGCCCGTCCGCCCCCCCCGCGCCGTAGCCGGCCTCGATCACGAGCGCGGCCTGGGCCCGACCGGCGACCAGCCATCCGTCGATGGCGCTCACCGAGGCCTCCGTTCCCACCAGCTCGAAATAGCTCGAGCTGGTGAACCGGTCCACGAGCTCCCGGCTGGCCGCCGTCCGGTCCTGGTCCACGAGGACGATGGGAACGTGCGAGACGTCGGTGTTCACGGCGAAGCCGAAGATCACGAGCTGGAGGACGGGGGCCACGAAGATCACCGGGATCATCCGGCGGTCCTGCTCGAGCTGCAGGAACTCCTTCACCACGATCCGCCAGAGCACGTACACGTCAGCCCTCGTGTCGGACCAGGCGGAGCGAGGCCAGGGCCAGGGTGGCCAGGGCGAACAGGGCCAGCGCGCCCATCTGGTCCCAATAGGGTCCGAGGCCGGTCCCCTTCAGGATGACCCCGCGGAGGATCACCAGGTAGTACCGCGCCGGCACCGCGTGGGTCACGAGCTGGAGGGCCGCGGGCATCGTTCGGATCTGGAAGATGAACCCGGAGAGGAGCACCGCGGGCAGCAGCGACACGAGCAGCCCACCCTGGAAGGCCAGGGCCTGGGAGTCGGCCAGGGTCGAGATGAGGATCCCCAGGCCGAGCGCCCCCACGAGGTACAGGAGGGTGGCCGCGAGCAGCGCGAGGTACGACCCCTTGACCTCGACCGCGAAGAGCAGCCGCGCGGCCACGAGGATGATGACGGCGGCGGCCAGGGAGATGACGAGGTAGGGGAGGGTCTTGCCCAGGATGAGCTCGGCCGTGCGCAGCGGCGCCACCCGGAGCTGCTCCATGGTGCCCCGTTCCTTCTCGCGCACGACGGAGAGCGCGGTGGCCAGGACCGCGGTGAGCATCAAGAGCACGCCCATGAGGCCGGGCACGAGGAACTGCGTCGTGCTCAGCTCCGGGTTGAACCAGACGTAGGGGCGGTACTCGATGGGCGAGGGCAGGTCGCGGCCGGTGGCGCGGACCACCGTGCGCCGGAGCTCCTCCGTGTTGGCCTCCGCCACCAGCGCCCCTGCGTAGCCGAGCACGGTCGTCGCGGTGTTGGCGTCCGCGCCGTCGAGCAGGAGCTGGACGGGCGCGGTCTCCCCGGCGGCCAGCCGGCGTCCGTAGTCCTCGGGGATCACCAGCACGCCCCGGGCCCGGCCCCGCTCCAGGAGGCGCTCGAGGTCGGCCCCCGGCGCGGGGGTGGCCGCGAGGTCGAAATAGGTCGAGTTGACGAAGGCGGACACCAGGTCGCGGCTGGCCGCGGTGTGATCGCGGTCCTGCACGGCCAGGGCCACGTGGCGGACGTCGAAGTTGAGGGCGAAGCCGTAGAGGACGAGCATGAAGGCGGGCAGGCCGAGCAGCATCAGGAGGCTGAGGGGATCGCGCACGATCTGGCGCAGCTCCTTCACCGCGACCGCCGCGATCTTCTTCACTGCCGGACCGCCTCCGGCGTCCCGCGCGCCTCCTCCGCCTCGACGTAATGGATGAACACGTCCTCCAGGGAGGGCACGATCCGCTCGGCATGGGCGGGGACGTCGCCCGAGCGCTCCAGGAGGTCGAGGACGCGCCGGCGGCCCTCCTCCTCGTCGTCCACCGTCACGTGGAGGCGCGTCCCGAAGGCGGAGACCTCGCGGACGAAGGGCTGGCCGGCCAGGAGGTCGAGGGCCTCCGCCACCCGCGGGACGCGCACCTCGAGCACGGCCTGCCGCGCGAAGACCGACTTCATCTCCGCGACCGTGCCCAGGGCCACCAGGCGGCCGGCGTGGATCATGGCCAGGCGGTGGCAGTGCTCGGCCTCCTCGAGGTAGTGCGTGGTCACGAACACCGTCACGCCTTCCGCGGACATGGAGTCGATCAGGGACCAGAACCGCCGCCGCGACAGCGGATCCACTCCGCTCGTCGGCTCGTCGAGGAACACCACGCGCGGCCGGTGGAGGATGGCACAGGCCAGGGCCAGGCGCTGCTTCCAGCCGCCGGCGAGAAGGCGGGCGAGCACGTCCTCCTTGCCGCGCAGCCCCGCCATCTCGATCGCCCACTCCTCGCGCTCGGCCAGCGCGCGCCCGCGCAGGCCGTAGACCCCCCCGAAGAAGCGCAGGTTCTGGCGCACCGGGAGGTCCTCGTAGAGGCTGAAGCGCTGGCTCATGTAGCCGATGCGGCGCTTGACCTCTTCCGGGTCCCGCGCCACGTCCACCCCCAACACCCGTGCCGTGCCCGCGGTGGGGGCGAGCAGCCCGCAGATCATGCGGATGGTGGTGGACTTGCCGGCGCCGTTGGCCCCCAGGAAGCCGAAGACCTCGCCCTCCTCGACCACGAGCGATACGCGGTCGACGGCGGTGAAGGCCCCGAAGCGCTTGGTCAGGCTGGCGAGCTCGACGGCGGCGGCCACGGGGTCAGCGTCCCAGGGCGCGGTCGAGGGCGGCCTGTCCGATGCGGAGCGCGGCCAGGGCTTCCGCCTGGTCCACCTCGGCCCGCATCAGCGCGACCTCCGCGTCGAGCCGCTCGGAGGAGGGGATGAGCCCGGCCCGATGCCGCTCGGTGGCCACGCGCGCGTTCTCGCGCGCCGCGGTCACGTTGCGCTGGGCGACCTCGAGGGCGATGCGATCGGTCTGGAGCCTCGAGCGGCGGTCGGTGACCTGGAGACGGACGTGCGCGTCCAGGTCCTCGAGCTGATGCTGCAGGGCCTCGGCCCGGGCGGCCGCGCGCCCCACGGCGGCCCCGGCGCGGCCTCCGTCGAAGACCGTCCAGCCCACGCTCAGGCCGACGTCCCAGGTCTCGTGCCAGCGGTCCACCGGGGGCAGGATGCGCGGGTTCGGGTTCGCATAGTCGATCCCGGCGGCGGCGCTGACCTGGGGGAGGCGGGCCGCCTTCTCGATCCGGACCGCGGCCTGGGCCGCCCCCACCCGCGCCACGAGGGCGGCCCGATCCGGCCGCTGCGCGATGGCGGCGCCGACCAGCGCCTCGACGTCCTCGTCGGCCGTGGCGGGCGGGCCCTCGACCGCCGCCAGCGGCTCGTCCGGCTCCACCCGCGTGCCGGGGGCGAGGCCGACCAGCCGGATGAGGTTCGTCTCCGCGACGTCGGCGACGCTGGTCGCGCGCAGGCGGGCCAGCTCCGCCCGGTCGCGCTCCACCTGGACGGCGAGCACCTCGTTGCGCGCGGCGAGCCCGACCGTCTCGCGGTTGCGGGCGTCCGCGAGGTGGGCGTCGTAGGCGCCGAGCGACTCGCGCAGGAGCCGCTCGGTCTCGCGCGCGGTGACGAGCGCCCAGTAGGCGGTGGTCGTCTCCAGCTCCAGGTCGGCGCTACCCGTGTCCACGTCGAGGGTGGCCGCGTGCTCCTCGCCCGCGGCGGCCTCCGCGGCCGCGCCCAGGCGCCCGCCGGTGTAGAGGGGAACCGCCGCGCTCAGTCCGGTGCGGTAGCTGTTGGGCAGGTTCAGGAAGATCGTCAGCGGCTCCTGGCCCGGGAAGACCAGGCTCAGCTCGGGCACGTTGGACCGCCGCGTGTAGCCGGCGCCGGCGTCGACCTGGGGGAGCCGCGCGGCGTGGGCGGCCCGCTCGTCGGCGCGGGCGGCCTCGGCCAGCGCGCCGAGCGCGGCCAGGGCGGGCGAGTGCGCGCGGGCGCGGGCCACCGCCTCCGCGACCGTGAGGTGCTCGACCGCGGGGGCGGCCGTCGCGGGAGCCCCGCCGGCGGTGGCGGCGGCGACGACGAGCGCGGGAACGAGCGGCCTCCGTCCGATCACGCGGCACCTCCCGCCGCGGCCGAAGCCGGGTCGCGCTCCCGCAGACGCTGGATGAAGACGTCCTCCAGGGACGGCGTGGTCGGCCGGAGGTCTTCGACCGTCACCGCCGCCGCGCGCAGGCCGTCCAGGAGCCGCTCCACCGCCGCCGAGAGCTCGTGCTGTCCCACGCGCAGGGTGGCGTGCAGCCGCTCGCCGAAGGTCTCGACGTCCACCACCTCCGGGCGCGCGCGCAACCAGTCCACCGCCGCCCGCCGCGGCCGGGCGATCAGCTCGACGATCGGCAGCCCCGTCCCGGACCGGAGCGCGTCCGGCGTGTCCACGACCAGGAGGCGCCCGGCGTCCATGAGGGCGACGCGGGAGCAGCGCTCGGCCTCGTCCAGGTAGGGCGTGGTGAGGAGGATGGTCAGCCCGTCGCGCTGCAGTCGCGCGAGGAGGCGCCAGAAGTCGCGCCGGGAGACGGGGTCGACGCCGGTGGTCGGCTCGTCCAGCACCAGCAGCTCCGGGGTGTGGACGAGGGTGCAGGCCAGCGCCAGCTTCTGCTTCATCCCGCCGGACAGCCGCTCGGCCAGGCGCCTCCGGAACGGCGTCAGGCGCACCATCTCGAGGAGCGCGTCGCGGCGGCCTTCCCACTCCTGGACCTCGTGGATGGCGGCGAAGAACGCGATGTTCTCGTCCACGCTCAGGTCGCCGTAGAGGGAGAAACGCTGCGAGAGGTACCCGACGCGAAAGGAGAGCTCCCGCCGCCGGCGCTGGGGGTCGAGGCCGCAGGTCTCGATCCGTCCCGCCTGCGGGGGCAGGAGGCCGAGGGCCATGCGCAGGGTCGTCGTCTTGCCCGCGCCGTCCGGCCCGATGAGGCCGAACATCTCCCCGCGCCGGACCTCGAGCGAGAGGGAGCCGACCGCCACCAGCGCGCCGTAGCGGCGGGTGACGTCGACCAGGCGGAGCAGGACCTCCGCGCTCATCGGCCGTCCCCGGCCGCCGCGCGCAGCCGCGCCTCCGCGGGCATGCCCGGCTTGAAGAGCCCGTCCGCGTTGTCGAGCGCGATCTTCACCTTGTAGACCAGCTTGGCGCGCTCCTCCGGAGTCTGGACGTTCTTGGGAGTGAATTCGGCCTGGGGCGAGATGAAGGTGATCCGCCCCTTCCGTTGCTGCCCCGAATCCGTCGCCACGTCGACCTCCTGGCCCAGGCGGATGCGGCCGAGGTCGGGCTCGGGGAGGTAGACGGTCAGCCAGGGATGGGCGACGTCGGTGACCACGGCCAGGGCGCGGCCGCGGGTGACCAGCTCGCCCCTCTCGACGAGCTTCTCCGTCACCACTCCCGCCACGGGCGCCGTCACCGCCGCGTCCTTCCATTGCTCGTCCAGCTCCGCGATCCGGGCGTCGGCGGCGGCCACGCGGGCGCGGGCGGCGTCGATCTCCTCCTTGCGGGATCCGGCGCGGAGCCGGGCCAGCCGCTCGCTCGCCGCGCGCACGGCGGCCGCGGCCTGGTCACGCCGGCTGCGCGCGTCGTCGCGGGCCTTCTCGGTGCCGGAGCCGGAGGCGAGGAGCCCCACCATGCGGTCGAAATCGCTCTGCGCGCCCACGAGGTCCGCCTGGGCGCGCTCCACCAGCGCCTGCGCCTCCGCGACGTCCTCCGGCCGCGACCCCGCCACCCGGAGCCGCAGCTCCGCGTCGGCCTGGGCCCGCTCCGCGCGCGCCGTCGTGCGCGCGAGCTCGATGTCGGTGCGATCGATCCGCGCGATCTCCTGTCCCGCCGCCACCGGGCTGCCTTCCTCGATGGGCAGGGCCTCCACCTTGCCCGCCACCTCGCTGCCGACGCGCACCTCGGTGGCCTCGACGTGCCCGGAGGCCGCGATGAGGCCCGGGTCGCGGTCGGCCCGGCAGGCGCCCGCGGCCGCCAGCAGCAGGACCAGCGCCGTCCACCGGCCCCGCCTCCGCCCGTCCTTCCTCTCGGTCGTCATGCCGTCCTCCGCCCCCGCGCGGCCGGGCTGGCGGCCAGGCCGTGCGTCACCAGCTCCTCGACGTGGGCGACGAAGGCCTCCGCGTCCGGCTCGCGGAGACGCAGGCCGACCTCCGCCATCGCCCGGCGGCGGAAGGCCGCCGTCCCGAAGAAGAAGGCCAGGCTTCCCACCATCGTCAGGTGCGTCATGAACGGGTCGACGCGCCGGAAGGTCCCCTCGCGCACGCCGCGCTCCACGATCTCCATCACCACGCCGGCCACGGAGCCCAGGCGCCGGAAGGCCTCCGGACCGAGGTGCTCCCCTCCCGAGACCATCTCCCGCAGGAGCATGGCCGGGAAGGACGGATGCTCCCGCGCCGTCTGCGCGAAGACGCGGATGAACCGCCGGAGCTGCTCGGGCGGCCCCTCGCCGTCCGCGGGCATGGCCGCCACCCGCTCGGCCAGGGCCCCGAACGTCGCGACCAGGATGGCTTCGTAGAGGCCCTTCTTGCTCCGGAAGTGATAGTTGATCATCGCCTTGTTGGCCCGGGCGCGGCGGGCGATGATCTCGGCCGTCGCCCCCCGGAAGCCGCGCTCCGCGAACAGCTCCGTGCCCGCGCGCAGGAGGGCCACCCGCGTCCCCTCCCTCCCCGCCGTCCGCGCTCCCGGCCGCCGGCCCATCCTTCCTCTCAAATCGACCAAATGGATGATTGAATCAATCATCCGAACGTTTAATACGTCGTCCGGTGGCTGATGTCAAGGGGGCGGGGGACGATTGACGCCGGGGGCCCCGGTTCATATCCTGCCCCGGCATGAGGGAGACGCCTGATCCCGTCGGACCTGCCGATCTCGTGAGCCTGGCCCGGGCCTTCGAGTTCGCCGCCCACCGCCACCGCGGCCAGCGCCGCAAGGGGGAGGCGGCCGAGCCCTACGTCAATCACCTGGCCGAGGTGGCCTGGCTGGTGGCCTACGCGACGGGCGGGCACGACCCCGTGGCCGTCCTCGGCGCGCTGCTCCACGACACGATCGAGGACACGGGGACGACGGAGGCCGAGATCGCCTCCGAGTTCGGGCCGGAGGTCGCGCGCCTGGTGGCGGAGGTGACGGACGACAAGAGCCTGCCCAAGGCGGAGCGCAAGCGCCGGCAGGTCGAGAGCGCGCCCCACAAGTCCGACCGGGCCAAGATCATCAAGATGGCGGACAAGATCAGCAACCTCCGGGGCATCGCGGAGAGCCCGCCCAAGGACTGGGACCTCGCGCGCAAGCGGGCCTACTTCGAGTGGGCGGCCCAGGTCGTCGCCGGCTGCCGCGACGTCAACGCCTGGCTCGAGGGCCGCTTCGACGAGACGCATCGCGAGGGGCTGGCCGCTCTCGGACCGCGCTGAGAAGCGCGTCCGCCCCTGGCCGGAGGACCGTCGCCGCTACCGGGGCGAGGGCTGCGCTCGCGCCGGTGATCGTCGCGCCGCCGCCTCCAGCGCGGCGAAGGGCGGGGCGTCGCAGGACGGCGGGCACGTGGCGGCGCTCGCCGGCTCCACCTGCTCGCGCGTCTCCGTGCCGTTCGCTTCCTTGCGCCAGGACTCCGACGGCCCCCGTCGCGACCACGACATGGCGCCGACGTCGAACTCACCACCCCACCAGATGAGCCCCGCCCCTCGGGCGACCAGGGCCCCGGAGGAGGCGCGCACACCCAGGGTCGGCCATCCGGTGGCGGCGGCCGGTCCGGCCGGGAAGTGCAGCCAATCCAAACTGACCAGCCGGGCCAGCGGGCTCTCGGAATCGAGGTCGAAGGTACGCTGCTCGAGGACGTGGAACCCCGCGTCCGCCCGCGCGACCACCACCCGCGCGGCCTGGCGCTCGGTCGGCCGCTCAAGGCGGAGCAGGCGCTGCACCTGCTCGTCGAACGCGTCCGGGAACTCGACGGCCGAGGCCACCCACCAGCCGCCGTCCCGGGGCGCCCAGGTCAGGCCGGTGAAGCTCAGCTTCTGCTGGCGGCCGTCGGGCCAGATGAGATCGCCGTTGGTCCAGTCGCGGCGCGCCCCCGGGAAGAGCACGGCCAGCAACCCCTCGGACGCCTTCCGATAGGGCTCGGACATGACCGGACGATCGTCGGCGGCAGCGGGAGCGGCGTGCGCGCCCGCCCCCGCCCAGGCCACGAGGGCGGCGGCGAGCCATCGCCGCGCCTCAGCGCAGCAGAACGTCCTTGAGATATCCATAGGTGTCCCAGAGCGGGGGCAGCGCCCGCTCGCGGAAGAGGTAGTTGTGCCGGTCGCCGCCGACCGCCTCGAACGAGCGCTGCTCGATGCTGCTCGAGGACTGGGTGATCACCATCGAGCCCGCGGCTCCCGAGCGCGTGGCGAACCAGTATGCACGCTCTCCCCACCGGCGGGTGAGCCGTCCGATCTCGGTCGCGGGCTTGACGGCGCCGAGGCCGGGCCAGGTCCGCCCGTTGAGCCAGACGGCGTCCTGCTGGGCCGCGTCCTGGTCCACGAGGGGCGCCCAGAAGAGCGTGCACCGGTCGTCGTGACCCAGGCCGAGCGGGGGCACGAAGGGCTTGAGGTTCCGCTGCACGAAGCGCCAGGCCCGGAAACCGCTGGTGTCGCCGATGGTGATGGCGGGGTCGCGAGGATTGTACGTATTGAAGAGCTGGGTCCGGGCCGGCACGTTCGCGTACACGCCCGTCCAGGCGCTGAAGGTGTTGGTGAAGGGGCGCCAGCGCCGGTCGTAGAGGGGCTCGGGGAGGTCCCGGTTCGCGTTCTTGGCGTCCTCCTTCGCTCTCTCCCAGCGGATGAGGTCGGAGGGGCCTGGCGGGGGAGGACCGGTGGAGGGGCCGGTGCAGGCGGTGCTCGGGACGAACCGCTCGTCGTGCATGGCCTGCGCCTGCCGGACCCAGTTCCCGACCGAGGTGTCCTGGGCGTCGTCCGGGAATCCCCACTTGTGCACGGTGGAGTCCAGCTCGTCGAGCTCGAGCGTCGACGGATTGTAGAGGGAGGGGGCGAACGCTTCCGCGGCCAGCGCGGCCTCGTTCATGATGTACCGCTTCACCGTCCCCCCGGGCGCCATCGACAGGGCCTCGTTCACCACCATGTTCCCCAGGCTGTGGGCCATGACCTGGACGTCGCGGCGGTACACGCCGTCGTTCCCGTCGTCGGTCAGGAACATGGCGAGGGGCACCGCTGCCTGCATGGCGTTGAACTCGTTCGGGGGATAGGGCGAGGTGTCGGTGCCGAGGATCGACCCCTGGTTGCCCGGCCAGGTGAAACCGACCATGTGGAAGCGCTCCTCGGCCTTCTCCTTCTGCTCCTTGATCAGGGGCAGGCCGACCCAGTAGAGGCGCTTGAAGACCATGGGGAACCATCGGTCGAGGGCGTTGGACAGCGGGACGTTGTACCCGTGCACGAAGACGAAGATCTTGGGCGCTTCGGAGGCGGGAGGCAGTGCGGCCCAGCCGGGAACGGCGGAGGCGCTGGAGGCGACCGTCGTCGATTCGGTGGGCAGGCGGGCGGAGTAGACGCTCAGGAGGCTCTCGATGGGCGGAAAGCTCACGTTGCGCTCGATGAGGGTCTCGAGCGTGCCGTCCACGTCACGCACGAGCTTGAGCACGCCCGAGCACGTCTCGCCCGCGGTCTTGTTGGGCGAGCAGCGGTAGATGTAGTCGTTCTTGCCGGCCGGGAGCGGGAGCTGCAGCTTGACCACGTCGTCGAGGGAGTGCTGCTCCTGGATCAATCGCCGGCCGTCCTGCTGCTGGGCCAGCTGCAGGTTGCAGAGATAGGACTTGGTGCCACAGCCGCTGCTGGCGCCGACGTGGGGGACGACGCGCATGGCGAGGCCCGCCCCGGCCAGGCGCAGGGACAACTGCTCCCCCCCGGGGAGCGCGTCGTCGAGGACGACCCGCAGGGTGGCGTACTCCTCGAGCAGGTGGAGGCCGTTGCCGTCCTGGGGGGACTCCGCCTTCAGGGCGCGGTCGGGATCGCCTTCCCAGAAGTGGAAGGTCGCTCCGGGCTGCTTGCGCAGCGTCTCCTCGTCCTTCTCGTCGACGAGGGTGTCGTTGTTGGCGTCCATCACGAAGTTGACCCGGCTGGCCCTGATCGCTTTCGGGTCGGCCTTGATACCACCGCCGGGGGCGCCGATGGAATCCTTGCCCACCGACTGGACCTCGAGGTTGGCCGTGTAGTCGCCGCGGGCGAGCGACACTCCGCGCGGGATCGAGAAACGGTCGGAGGTCGGCGCGCTGAAGTCGTCTCCGGCCTGGGTGGCGGCGACGACAGCGCCCTGGGCGTCCTGGAGGCTGAAGAAGACCAGCCAGGGATCCAGGATCCGGCGCCACCCCTCGGGCTGGATGAGGTGCTTGACCTGGACGCTGTGGGTGGTGGTGGGAGACGCGGGCTCGCCGGCCGTGGTGAGCGGGCCGTCGGCGAGGAGGATGCTGGTCGGAGAGACCTTGGCGATCTCCACCTTCGCGCCCCAGAGCGTGAACTGGAAGCCGCCCCGCCATGGGAGGTTCGGGTTCGGGGCGCGCCGCGCCGCGTTGTTGGCGAAATCGAGGTAGAGGGGCGCCACCCGGTAGTAGCTGCCGCGATGATTGCCGGGGAACTCGTTCAGGTAGCGGATCACCGGCGGCGTCTGGATCGTGTCGAAGTCCACGATGTTGTCCTGGGGCGTGGTCGAGAGCCGCATGTCGGCGCGGTAGTTCCCGTTGCCGACGTGCGCCGCCACCGCCGGGATCACCCCGGTGCCGACGGTCAGGGGCTTCCCCACGAACCTGGAGTCCTCCAGGCGCTTCCGCTTGTAGGTGTTGTTGCCGCGCGTGCGGAAGTTCGGTCCGTCCTCGTCCGGGTCGCCATCCTTGTAGATGGTATTGCCTTCCTCGATCGAGGTGGCCCAGACGGTCACGTCGCCGGTGGTGCCCACCTTGTAGGCCTCGATGAAGTCGTTGTGCCGGTTGACCCGCCGCGGCCGCGTGCCGTTGATGACGATCGTCGTGGGCTCGTCGACGTTGGAGCAATCGGTGCGTCGCGGGCTGCCGCAGAGCCACCCCACCGTGCCGTAGGAGACGACGAGCCGCTTCTGCTCGGCGGCGGTGCCGATGTCGTAGTCGTAGCGGCTGTACGGGCTGTCCCCCACCACCGCGTAGGCGATGGCGCCGACCGGCGAGGAGCGCACGGTCACGTCGGCCGCCTCGCCCGCGCAGTCCCCGAGGCCAGGGCTGGCATCGGCCTCGATGCACTTGCGGTGGTCGGCCGGCTTGAGGACCTTGCCCGGCGTCTGGGTGGCCTCCTCCCGGAACAGCGACCAGCCGTCCGGCGGCGTGCCGATGGTGGGCGTGGGCTCGGCCGCGAAGCGGACCGCGTAGTTCGAGAGCGGGTTGTCGTACTGGTCGAGGACGGCGACCTGCATCGGCCCGCCGACCGACATGTTGAAGGCGCCGGTCTGGAAGCGGGGAGTGTTGAGAGCCAGCTTGGCCTGGCAGGCCCCGCCCGGGTGCCCGCACTGCCCGTCGGGCAGGGCGTAGACGGTGAACGGCTCGGCCAGGCGCGCGCCCCCCGCCGAGACCGTGACCTGGTTGAGGCCCACTTGCGTGTACTGGTCGGGGTCGTCGCCCGTGCAGTTGCGCCCGTCCTCGCAGAAGAAGCGCGGCACGATGCGCGTGCTCTTGCCCGGCCGGAAGTCCACGGCCGCGACTCCGGAACCGTCGGACAGCACCACCACCTGGTCACCCTCGGCCTGCGTGGAGGGCAGGACGAGCTGGCCGCCCCCGACGAGAACGGTGAAGGCGACGCAGGCGCCGGGGAGGAAGTTGCCCTCGGCGTCCTTCACGCGCACGCGGATCGGCTCGTCCAGCTTCGTGTTGACGACGCCCAGGCTCACGGCTTCGGAGACGGGCTCCAGGCTCGCCGGCAGCTTCTTCTTCGGGTCCTGGCAGTCGGCCGTCTCCGTCCCCGGATCGTGCAGGAGCGGGCGGAGCCGCGGGGGGAAGCCGTCCACGGCGGCCGCCGTCACGCCGCCCGAGTGCCCGCCCTGGAGCTGGTAGGCGGCCTCGCCCGTCTCCTCGTTCAGCAGGATGTAGCCCACGCCGGTCCAGGCCAGCTTCGTAACGGGCGCCACGGGCACGCGCGCCAGCCGTCCGGCTTCGACCGCCCCCCGGATCTCTTCCTTGACCGAGTCGTCGAAGGGCAGGGCGGGGACTACGGTGTCGACGTTCGCGCCCGTGACGTCCACCACCTCCACGCCCTGGGCGTGCGCGAGCTGCAGGGCGCTGGCCGTGGAGACGGACTCGACCTCCAGGCTCTGGGCCAGGACGCGCTCCTCGAGCACGGTGCCCTCCAGGCCGGAGAGCAGCGCGAACTGCGCCTCGCGCGCGCGCGTCTCGATCCCGACGGGGGCCATGGGACGGAAGTCGGCGTCGATGGCCACGCCCTTCCAGTCGAAGGTCAGCGGAAAGAGGGCATCGCCGCCGGCGTACTGCACGTCGATGTCGGACATGGCGAAGCAGGCGGAGAGCGTGGGCCGGATCGGCACCACGCGCAGGAGGGCGGCCAGCTCCGCATCCCCTTCGTTCCATCGCTCCAGGTAGCCGAAGGCGATCCCGGCCAGGATCTGCGCCGCCTCGTCCTGGCTCGTCTCGCTCGTCGTGCCCTGGCGGCCGCCGAAGCCGATGGCGGTGAGGTTCCCGGCCAGCAGCGTATTGGTCACCGTCTCCGTGCCCGAGGGCGTGCGCAGGTCCAGGCGCAGCGTGTACTTCACGCCGAAGCCGACGGCACCGCCCCCCGCCACCACCACGCCGCCCAGCCGCAGGACCGGCCGCACCTCGAAGAGGTAGGGCGGCGTCTCCCGCATCCCGCCGTAGAGCGCCACCACCGCGCGGTCCTCGTCGTCGAACGGCTCGAAGTCGATGGTGACGCGGTCGCCCAGCACGTCGGCGGCATCGAGCTCGTGATCGAGGAGGGAGGACGACCCCGCTTCCGCGTGGAACCCGACGCGATGGGTCAGGGCCGGGGGCAGCGCGTACGAGACCTCGGCTCCGGTCGCCGCATAGGGCAGCGTGTTGGGGAGGAGGCCGAGGGTCTCGCCGGCGGCGCCCGCCGAGGCCAGGACCTGGGCGTAGGTCGTACCCGGACGCTGCGCGGCCAGGAGGGCTTCGACGCGGGCCCGTACGAACTCACGCGGCGTTTCCGTGCGCGGCTCCAGCAGGTACTCGTCGAACGCGGCCCGCGGGTCGAAGCCGAGCTCCGAGACGGCGTCCAGCCCGCCGGCCGCCTCGTGGAGCTTGAAGGCGGCGTCGAGAGGCACCCAGGCCTTGCCCTGGGCGTCGATGTCGAGCCCGCGGTAGTTGACGTAGGGCAGGTAGGCCTCGACCCAGACCCGGGCCATCCGCACCGCGGAGATCCCGCCCGCCGAAAGCACCGGCTCGCCCGGGATGCCCGCGCGGTCGAGCGCGCGCACGGCGTCCTCGATCGTGCCGGCGGTCCCGGCCAGCCGGAGCAGGGTCGCCGACGGGACCTCGGCGGTGCCGACCACGTAGCGGGCGGGGATCCCCTTGGCGCGCAGCAGCTCGATGAGGAGGGCGGCCGTGTCCGCGTCGTTGCCGCCGCGCTCGAGGTAGGTCTCGACGGGGCCCTTGAGCGCGCCGTAGTAGAGCTCGGAGGCGATGCTGTTGCGGACGAAGGTATAGATCTCGAGCGCCCCGCCCAGACCCGCCGCCACCTGTCGCAGCAGGGGTGACACCGGCCCGATCGGACGCTCCTCGGTCGCACCCGTCAGCGCGGCCCGCGCCTGCGGGGCCGCGCCCGGCGCCGCCACGGGCAGGGCGGGCGGCCGCAGACGCGGCGCGCGCACGCGCAGCTCGCTCGACAGCGGCTCCCGGCGCTCGGCCTCCTCGATGCGCGCGGCCAGCGCGCGCGCGTCCTCCAGGGAGGCGGCGCGGGCGCGGGCGTCGGCCGGGGAGGCCGGCCCCGGGCCCGGGGCGGGCGCGTTCAAGAGCTTCAGCATCTCGAGGAGACGCCCCTGACCGGCTTCGTAGTTGGCGCGGGCTTCGGCGAGCCGCGCCGTCGCCTTGGGGGGGAGCGGCCGCGCCGCCGCCGCCCGGAACGCGGCCCGCTGCGCCTCGACCTCGGCCTCGAACCGGCCGAGGCCGGCGACGCCCTGGCCGGCCCGGAGACGGCCTTCGCCCGCCTCCTCGAGCGCGCGGCGCAGGCGCGCGGCCTCGCTGGCTTCCGCCGCGCCGGAAGCGCTGGCCAGGAGGCCCGTCACGACGAGCAGCGCGGAGGCCCGTTTCACGCTAGCGCACCTCCGGCGCGGCCGCGGCCGAGGGGTCCTTCGTCCAGAAGACGCGCACGCGCGCGCGGCCGTCCGCGCCGAACGTCACGACCACGAGGCCCTCCCCGCCCGACGCCCCGGCGGCCGGGCGTCGCTCGAGGAGGATCTGCCGCCCGCGCACGCTCTTGACGACGTCGCCGCCGATCACGCTGCCGACGCGCACCAGGGCCTCCCCGTCCGGGAACTGGAGACGGGCCGTCCCGTTCTCGAGGGCCACCAGGCGGGACTGCGCCACGCGGGCGGGATCGCGGCCGGCGCCGGCCGGCGGGTCGAACTGGCCGCGGACGTCCGCTTCCGTCGGTCCCGGCGGGGGCGCGGGGGGCGCGCTCATCTCGGACGGGGCGCCTTCCGCCGCGCCGGGGACGCCGGGCGGCGGCTGGACCTGATGCTCCTCGTGCCGCTCCTGGGCGGCCACGCACGGCGCCAGGCACGGCGCCAGGCACAACCCGACTACGGCGACGAGCCCTCGCATCCCGATCCTCATCGAGGTCACCCCTCCGTCCGCGCTCACCGGATCACCCGGATGTAGTCCACGGCCGTGAACGGCAGGCCGCGAGCCCGGCCGGTGACGCGCATCTCGACGTGCTCGCCGGGGGACACCGTCGCCTCCACCGCCCGGCGGTCGAACTTCACGATCAGCGTTCCACTGCCGGCCGTCTCCGTGTGCCCGGCCCGGACGACGCCGTTGAGCCTCAGGCTGGAGACGTCGACGTCGTCGGCCCGTCCGCAGTCCGACTCGAATTCGAGCTGCGCCTGCACCCACTGGCCCTGCGACTTGAGCTTCAGCGTCCGCGGCGTGATGAAGGCGCTCACCGCCAGCGCCGACACCCGGAGGGTGGCGCTCCCCTCGAAGGGCCGGCCGTCCACGAGGCCGGTGAGCCGAAGGACGTTCGCGCCGCTCAGGAGGTGCGGGGACAGGAGCGAGAGGCGGAAGCGCACGGAGAGCTCGAGCAGGTGGTCATGGTCGTGATCCACGATCGACGCGAAGTGTGCATCGGCGGGGACGTCTCCGGCCAGGCGGAGCGAGCTGCGGTCGATGCCGGAGGGGGAGAGGCCCCCGGGCAGCTCGATCGTCGCGTAGATCCAGAAGGGACAGCCGTGATCGTCGTCGCCGTGGCCCTCGTCATGCCCATCGCGAGGCGCATGGTCCCGCTGGTGATGGTCGTCGTCGTCGCAGACGTCACCCTCGTCGTGCCCCTCCCGGGAATTGCCGTGGCCGTGGTCCCCGCCGGAGACGCAACGGCACAGCAGGCAGCCGGCCTCCACGGTGTCCGGGCTGTAGCTCACTTCGGCCTGGATCACGCCGCCGGCCGCGCGCGGCGTGGCCGCCACCTCCGCGGAGAAGGCGCTCTCCTGGCGCGCGTCGCGCGCGGTCACGACGTAGTAGTACGTGGTCCCGTTGACGACGGCGGTGTCGAGGAACGACGGCGTGGTCGTGGTCCCCTGGAGGACGTACGGACCGCCGGTGACGGAGCCTCGGTACACGCGATAGCTCGTCACGTCGGGCTCGGGGCTCGCGTTCCAGGACAGCGTGACGCGCGCATCGCCGGGCACGGCGCGGAGCCCGGTGGGCGGAGCGGGCGGCAAGTCCACGAGGACGGTGAAGTGCGCGCTGGCCATCCAGGGTCCGGCCTGGCGGGCGTCGCGGGCCCGGGCGCGCCAGCTGTAGGCCCCGTCGGGGAGGTCGGCCGTGGGCGTGAAGGAGGTGCGGTCGGGGCCGGGGAGGACACCGGCGGCCGCTTCCACCAGCGTGAGCGTCCCGTCGGCGGCCTGGCGGTACAGCTCGAACTCGTAGGTGAGGGCCGACCCGTCGGGGCTGGTCGCGTTGGCCACCACCAGGGCCGGCCTCCGCACGCCGACCTCGGCCCCTTCCGGCGGCGCGATCAAGGTGGGCGCGGTCGGCGGGTCGGGCTGGGCGTTGACGCGGAACGGCACCTGGGCGCTCCAGCCGCTGGCGAGCGGGCCGTCGGAGGCGCGCACGCGCCAGGAGTAGCTCTGGTCCTCGCCGAGGGCGGGAGCGACGGGCCAGGTCGTCTCCGCCGGTCCCTCGGGCACGCCGGCCGCCGTCGCCACCACGACGCTCCCGGCGTCGCGCACCTCGAACTCGTAGGTCAGGACGTCGTGCTCGGGATCCGTGGCATTGCGCGCGCGCAGGGTCGGCGTGGGCGTGGCCACCACCGCTCCCGCGGCCGGGGCCAGGGGCACGGGCACGCTCGGCGGCTCGTTCACGAGGTCGACGAAGAACCGGCTGGAGGCGAACGGCCCCGTGCTGTGCCCGTCGTCCGCGGCCGCGCGCCAGAAGTAGGCGGTGTTGTCGCGCAGCGGCAAGGGCGGCGTCCAGGCCGTCTCCGTCGCCCCCGAGGGCACCGCGGGCGAGACCTGCCGCTCCGCGGAGTCGAACGACGCCGAGACGTCGATCTCGAAGTGATAGGCGAGCGGATCGCCCTCGAGGTCGGTGGCGTTCGCCACCACGAGCTCGGGCGAGAGCGTGGTGACGTCCGCCCCCGCCGCCGGCCTCAAGGGCGTGGGCGCGGAGGGCGAGGCGTTGACGCTGTCGACGGTGAAGGAGACCGGCTCCGACCACGGCGAGTACGCGAAGCCGTCGAAGGCGCGCGCGCTCCACCAGTAGGTCGCGTCCTCGTCCAGCACGAGCGGCACCGCCCAGGAGGTGAAGGCGGGGGTCTCCGCGATCCCGGCGACGCTGGTCACGATGGCCGTCATGCCGGCATCCGTGGCCAGGCGCAGGTCGTAGGTCAGGGTATCGCCGTCGGGGTCGGTCGCGTTGCGGACGACCAGCGTCACCTCGCGGGAGGCCACCCGCGCCCCCGCCGCCGGCTGGTCCGGCAGCGGCGCGAACGGCGGCCGGTTGGCCGCGTCCACCGTGAACGACGCCACCGCCGACCACGGGCTCGAGGAGAAGCCGTCGGTGGCGCGCGCGCGCCAGTAGTAGGTCTGGTCCTCTCCGAGGTTCGTGGGCACCGTCCAGCCCGTGCGCGCCGGCGTCTCCGCGATCCCGGACGCGCCCGGCAGGGGGACGTTGAGGGCGGCGTCCGCGTAGAGCTCGAACGTGTATCGCAGCGGCACCGGCTCCGAGGTGGACGCGTTGTTGACCACCAGCGTCGGATGCGAGGTGGCCACGCGCGAGCCGTGGGCGGGCGAATCGATGCTGGGCGGCGTGATGGGCGC
>JBGPBV010000115.1:0-22733 GCA_041481445.1 Vicinamibacteria bacterium | reverse complement strand
CGATGCCCGGGTCGCGCCCGCGGAACGCGCGGTAGGCCTCCGCCGGGTCCACGGTGTTGCCGATCGAGAAGATGTCGTCGTAGAGCCGCTTGGCCACCACCTTGTCGTAGGGCCCGCCCGCGCCGGTGAAGGCCTCCCAGGCGTCCGCGGAGATGGTGTCCGACCAGATGTAGCTGTAGTAGCCCGCGGAGTAGCCGTCGCCGGAGAACACGTGGCCGAACTGCGGCGTGCGGTGGCGCATGACGATCTCGGAGGGCATGCCGAGGTCGGCCAGCGTCTTCTTCTCGAACGCGCGCGGGTCGATGGTCTGGTCGCCGGCCAGGTGCAGCTTCATGTCCACGAGCGCGCTGGCCAGGTACTCGACGGTGGCGAAGCCCTGGTTGAACCTCGAAGCGTTCCGGATCTTCTCCACGAGGGCGGCCGGGATCGGCTTGCCCGTCTGGTAGTGCAGCGCGAACTTGTCGAGGACCTCCGGCGTCTCCAGCCAGTGCTCGAGGAGCTGCGACGGGAACTCCACGTAGTCGCGCGCCACCGCCGTCCCCGCCAGGGACGGATAGGTGACGTTCGAGCTCAGCCCGTGCAGGGCGTGGCCGAACTCGTGGAAGAGCGCGGTCGCGTCGTCCCAGGAGATCAGGATCGGCTCCCCCGGCTTGCTCTTCACGAAGTTCGTGTTGTTGGAGACGATGGTCGTGATCTCGCCCTCGAACCTCTCCTGGCTGCGGTAGGCGTTCATCCAGGCCCCCGACTGCTTGCCCGGCCGCGCGTAGGGATCGAAGTACCAGAGGCCGACGAGCTTGCCCGCGCGATCGGTGACCTGGTACGCGCGCACGTCCGGCTGGCACACCGTCACGTCGGTGACGGGCGCGAACTGGAAGCCGAAGAGCTGGCCGGCCACCCAGAACATCCCCTCCCGCAGCTTCTCGAGCTGGAGGTAGGGCTTGACCTCGTTCTGGTCGAGGTCGTACTTCGCCTTGCGCACCTTCTCCGCGTAGTACCGGTAGTCCCAGGGCTCGATCTTGAGCTTCGCCCCTTCCTTGTCCGCGATGGCCTGCATGTCCGCGACCTCCTCGTGGACGCGGGCCACCGCCGGCTTCCAGACCGCCTCCATCAGCTCCATCGCCCGCTCCGGGGTGCGCGCCATCGCGTTCTCGAGGCGCCAGTGCGCGTGCGTCTGGTACCCGAGGAGCTTGGCCCGCTCCGCGCGCAGCTTGAGGATCTCGGTGATGATCGCCTTGTTGTCGTGGGCGTCGTCGTGGTCGCCGCGGCTGTAGTAGGTCCTCCAGACCTTCTCGCGCAGGTCACGCCGGTCGGCGTAGCTCAGGAACGGCTCCATGCTCGACCGCGTGTTGAGGATGGCCCACTTGCCCTTCTGGCCGCGCTGCTCGGCCGCCGCCGCCGCCGCCGAGCGCAGGGAGTCGGGCAGGCCGGCCAGGTCCTCCGGCTTGTCGAGGAACAGGACGTAGTCGGTCTCGTCGGCCAGGAGGTTCTGGCTGAACTTCGTGTACAGGGTGGCCAGGCGCTGGTTGATCTCGGAGAGCCGCGTCTTGGCCGCGGGGTCGAGCTTCGCCCCCGCGCGCACGAAGTTGGTGTAGTTGAGCCAGACCAGCCGCTTCTGCTCCGGGGTCAGCTTGGAGGACTCGCGCGCGTCGTAGACGGCGGCGATGCGCTTGAACAGCTTCTCGTTCTGCGTGATCTTGTCCGAGAAGGCGGCCAGCTTCGGGGCCATCTCCTCCTCGACCTTCTGGAAATCGGGCATGCTCATGGTCGAGCGGTAGATGCCGAAGATGCTGGTCACGCGGTCCAGGGCGCGCCCCGACCTCTCCAGGGCCACGATCGTGTTGGCGAAGGTGGGGGGGGCGGGGTCGCCCGCGATCTGGTCGGCCTCGGCCAGCGCGTCCGTCATCGCCGCCTCCAGGGCCGGCTTGAACTGTTCGACCTTGACCTTGTCGAACGGGGGAACTCCCCCATGGGGTCCGGTCCAGGGTGCGAGTAGCGGGTTGTCCACTTTGGCCTCGGCGGCGGTGGCGGCGGGCGCCGACGCCGCAGCGGCGAGCACGATCAGGGCCGCGCTCGCGACGGACACGATGAGCATCGATCGCTCTCCCTCAGGATTCATGAGTTTGAATGTGTGGCCCGGATGCGCGGGGCCCGACCGATGATCTTACCGCGGCGAAGGAGAGGCCGAAAGCTCCTCGTATGTAGCGTCGGGCGGTCATCCATTCGCGTTCCCTTTCATGGCTCGAGCTTCAATCGGGCTGCTCCTTGAGACGCCGTAGCCGCCGTCGATCTCGCCGGTCGGGCGCGCCCTTGGGAGTGGACGCCCGCCACGCGCGCTCGAACTGCCGCGCCTCCACCTGTTCCGGCGTGGGCGGCGGCGTCCGGTCCTCGTAGAGCGCGCGGGCCTCGGCCTTGGGGATGTGGTGCTCGGCGGTGCCGAGCACCATCACGGTCTGGCGGCGTCCGCCTCCCCGCGTGATGACCACGAGGTCGCCCGTCCGCACGAGCTTGTTCGGGCGCGCGGCCTGCCCGTTCACGTCCACCTTGCCGCCGCGGCAGGCCCGCTGCGCTTCCGACCGCGTCTTGAACAGGCAGGCGACGTCGAGCCAGAGGTCGAGCCGCTCGCCCCCCGCCGCCTCCGTCGTCGCTTCGGACTTCAGCGCAGCCACGGAATTCGATCGTAGCCCAGCTCAGCGTCGCCGGGGGCGCCGAGGACGCGGCAGCGGCGGCAGCGGCGCCGTGGCCCAGTCCGGAGCCGGCTGCGGATCCGGCGTCCGGCCGCGAAAGTCCGCGAGCTCGAGATCGCGGCCCCGGCGCCGCCGGAAGAGCCTCCCCTTCGAGGTGAAGACCTCCTCGCCCGCCTGATCGCGCCCGGACCATTCCGCGTCGCGATCGCGCGTCGCCGTCCGCAAGAACGAGGACGGACCGGCGATCGTCCCGGTCGCGTTGACGGCCTCGAGGCCCACGAGCGGATGGTCGGGATGCGTCGCCAGCGGCAGGCCCGTGAACAGGGCCACCTTCCTCTTGCCGATGAATCGCCCGCCGCCGCCCCAGGTGTCGCCCTGGGGCCAGAGCACGAGCGCGTGCAGCCAGGGCGGCCGGCTCACCGCCGTCCAGGTGCCCTTGTAGCTCGTCCGCCACCGCGCGCCCTGGAGGGCGAAATAGAGGAAGAGCTGGCCGTCCGGCGAGAGGTCGCAGCGCTCCTCGTAGAGACGCCCCTTGAACCAGGCCCCGTCCTCGAAGCGATCACGGTCGGTGTGCCAGAGGATCACCTGGTACCAGGCGCTGGGCCCGCGCCGCAGGATCACCGCAACCGGGGCCTCGCGCGCCAGCACGACGTGCAAGCGGCAGGCGGGGGCGGTCATCGCGTCATTGCGCGCGTGGCGCGGCGCTCGGGCTCGGCTGCGGGGCCGGCTTCGGCGCCGGGCTCGGCGGGTGGATCAGCTCCTCGTGATGGTACGCGGCCAGCGCGTCGCATTCGCCGACGAAACGGCCGAGGAAGGCCACCTCGCCCTGGAAGGCCGACGGATCGATCTTCCAATCGTAGAGGGCCACGCGCTCTCCGTGCACGTCGCGCAAACGGTAGAGATAGTAGACGTCGTTCTTGCCCTTGAGGCTCTTGAGCGCCGACTTCGCCATGCAGCCGGGATCGAACGTGATGCCGACGATCGGGGTCTGCGACCCCGGGCGATACCGGCTCATCTCCGAGACGGTGGGGGCGCCCGCGGGCGCGCGCCCGCCGCCCTTGCCGAGCGCTTCCGCGAGCGAGTCGCGGACCGAGTACACCGGCCCGGCGGTGGTCGAGACGGGAAAGCACGGCCGGCCCTCCGCGCCCGCCTTCTTGCACGGATCCTCGCGCTGGCTCTCCATCTTGTCGACGACGCGCTCGACGGAGGACCGGATCGGCTGGGAACCGGACGGCGCGGCGGAGGGCGACGGGGACGCGGACGGAGCGGGTGAGGGCCGCGGCGAAGGAGACTGGGACGACGCGGGTGGGCAAGGGAGCGCCAGGGCGATCAGGACGATCGCCACGACCGGCCCCGCGCGGCCGGCCGGGTCCTCGTCCATCCCTCCATCGTAGATCGATCCGGCGCGAGGCTGGCGGGCGGCTATAGTACCCGAGTGCGATCGGGTCCACCGTCGAGCCTGGCCGTGGTCGTCGCGGTGGCGGCCGTCGCCGGGGCGGCCGGGCAACCCGGTCCCACGTTCCCGGCGAAGGTCGAGATCGTCACCGTCGATGCCGTCGTGGTCGATGCCCAGGGGCGGCCGGTATCGGGCCTCACGCGCGACGACTTCGTGGTCGAGGAGGACGGACGGCCGCAGGAGATCGTCTCCTTCGAGGCCTTCGTGGCCGAGCCCTCGGCACCGGAGCCGCCCCGGCCGGCCGCGCTGGCCAGCAACGAGGGGGAGCCGCCGGCGAGCGCGCGCGCGTTCGCCCTTGTCGTCGACGATGCCGGGATCACGAGCCGCGAGGCGGTGGAGGCCCGCCGCGCCGTCGGCGCGTTCCTCGACCGCTCGGTCCGCGAGGGCGACGAGGTCACGCTGGCCACGACGACCGGCGATGCCTGGTGGAGCGCGCGCCTTCCCGAGGGCGGCCAGGATCTGCAGGCCGTCCTGGCGCGCCTCAAGGGCCGGGCCGCCGATCCCTCGCTCTCGTTCGACGCGATGACGGACTACGAGGCGTTCCTGATCACCAACCGGGAGCCGGCGGGTGGGGGAAGCGGGCCCGTCCTCCAGCGCGTGGTGGCCCGCTGGCTGCAGAACCAGGCCTGCATCAGCGCGAGCGGCGGGCAGCGCGTGCCGGAGTCGTGCCTGCAGATGGTCCGCACCCGGGCCGCCTCCCTCGATGCCCAGCGCCAGGCGCGCGTCCGCGGCGTGCTCGACACCGTGCGCCGCGGCCTGCTGGCCCTGGGCCCGGTGCGCGGACGCAAGTCCCTGCTGCTCTTCTCGCACGGGTTCCTGGAGGACTCGGGGCCGGATGCCCGCCGCGTGGTCGCCGCCTCCCGCGAGGCCAACACCGCCGTGTACTTCGTGAGCGTGCGCGGCCTGGTGTCGCAGCCGGGCACCCAGTCCGTGTCCGACGCCACGGGCACGCCCGATCCCTCCCTCTTCGGGACCATGTCCTTCGAGGACGCGGTCCTCGATTCCGCGGGCACGCGCACCCTGGCCGACGACTCCGGCGGCTTCTCCGTGGTCGACACCGACCCCGCCGCCGGCGCCGCGCGCATTGCCGCGGAGTCGCGCGTCTTCTACATGCTCGGCTTCCCGGCCCCGCCCGGGAAGCCGCCCGGCGAGTGGCGCAAGCTGCAGGTCCGGGTGAAGCGCGAGGGCCTCACCGTGCGCGCGCGGCGCGGCTACACGCTGCAGGCGGCGGCGGAAGCGGCGGCCCGGTCCGGCGCGGGCAAGGCCGGAGGTGGCAAGGGGGGGCCGGGCAAGGAGACGCGGAAGCTCGCCCCCGCCGTGGAGAGCGCGCTCGATTCCGTGCACGACGCGGTGGACATCCCCCTGCGCGCGATCGCCTACGTGTTCGAGCCGCGTCCCAAGGACACCGCTCGCGTCCTGATCGCGGCCGAGTTCGACACCGGCCACCTCCATTTCGAGGGCTCGGGGGACGCGCGGGCGGCCCGCCTGGAGGTGACGGTCGCCGTCACCGAGCGCGAGACGGGCAAGACGCTCTTCGCGGACGAGCGGGTGGAGGTGCGTGCGCCCGAAGGGACGGCGCCGGGCTGGCGCTCCGTCGCGCGCGAGTTCGATCTCCCGGCGGGGGTGGCCCAGGCCCGGCTCGTGGTCCGCGACTCGGCCACGGGCGCGCTGGGAGCGGTCGCCCAGCGCTTCGAGGTGCCGCGCGCGGGCGCGCTGCGCCTCTCGACCCCGGTCGTCACCGACCAGGTCGTCCGCCCTCCCGGCAACGACGGCAAGCCACGCGCGGCATTGGCCGCGCACCGCGTGTTCAAGCCCGCGGGCGCGCTCTATTGCGAGTTCGAGGTGTTCGGCGCCACGCGCGACCGCTCGGGCGCCCCGAACGTGACCTCCGCGCTCGAGGTCCGGAGCGCGGAGGGCGCGATCGTGCGCCAGGCGCCCCCGTCACGGATCGCCGCCGATCAGGACGGCCGCGTGGTCCGGCTCATCGGCCTCGGCCTGGACGGGATGGCCGACGGCGATTACGAGCTGGTCCTCGACGTGCGCGACGAGGCGGGCGGCGGCCACCTCCAGCAGCGCGAGCCGTTCACGATCAGTACACCGTCACGCTGACGTGCTCGCCGTCCTTCCCCTGGACGTCCACGATCTGCGTGAGCCGGGCGTGCTGGAGGGCCCACACCGCCTGGGAGGCCGTGACCTGCCCGCCCGCCTCCGGCAGCACGGACAGGGCCAGCGAGAGGGGGACCTGCACGTTGACCTGCTGGTCGCGCTCCTCGACGTGGATGCGCAGGAGGTCGCCCTCCTTGCGGATCGAGACGCTCTTTCCCGGCTCCTCCACCCGCACCAGCTCCGCGTCCTCGGCGGCGGCGAGAGCGGTGAGGACCTGGCGGGCCACGGGCAGGTAGCGCTCGGCGTGGTGCCCGAGGTGGAGGCGCATCTTCTCCTCGGGCACGAAGGCGGCGGCCGCCTGCGCCAGCGCCAGCGGCACCGGCACCACGATGTGATGCCCCCCGCGCGGCTCGGTCACGTTGACCACCACCACGCCCGTGGCGGCCACCGACCCCGCGGCGATCACGGGTACGGCCACGGCTCCGACCAGGACCATCTTCAGCATGCTAGTTGCCCTCGTCGATCCAGATGCGGACGGTCGACTTGTCGTCGCGGACGCGCACGATGTCGCCGCGGCGCTTCTGGAGCTGCGTGAACGCCGCCCGCACGTTGAGCTCGTCGCCCTGGCCGGAGAGCAGCGCGTCCACGACGTCGATCGGCACCTCGACGCGCACTTCGTCGCGGCCACCCGGCTTGTCGACGTGGACGAGGACGAGGTCGCCGGCGCGGGAGATCCGCACCTTCTGGTCCTCCTCCTCGACGGTCACGAACTCGGTGTCCCCGGCGTTCTTCAGCTCGCTCCAGGCGCGGCGGAGGTCGGAGATCGACAGGTCCCGCCCTTCGTGGTGGCCCCAATGGCCGAGCTGGATACGTCCACCGGAGGCCACCGTCTCGGGGGCGGCCTGGAGGGCGGCGTCCACGACCGCGATGGGCAGGTTGACCGAAACCTTCGCCTCGCGTGCCCCCTCGTCGACCCTGACGTGCAGCCAGGCGCCGTGGCCGGGGGTGGCCGACGGACCCTGGGCCCTCGATCCGGCCGGGGCCGCCAGGAAAAGGGCCGCCGCGCCGGCCAGGACCAGGGCTCGTTCCTTCTTCGCCATCTCCATCGATCGCCTCCTGCATTCCTAACGTCCGAGGGCGGCAGAAGGTTCTGGTTTGTCGCGAATCAAATCCTCGATTCAAGCCGTTGGACGCCGAAACTCATCCGGAAACTCATGGGTCGACGCAGAAACTCATGACGAGCCGGAGGGGTCCGGAGTAGGCTCGATCCATCGAGGAGGACCCTATGCCGAGACCAGCCATGGCCCGCGGAGCCGTCCTGTGCGCGCTCGCCGCGACCGCGCTCGTGGGGGCGGCGTCCGCGGGGGACAAGATCCCGATCACGACGTCGTCGGAGGAGGCCCGACAGCTCTATCTGAAGGGGCGCGACCTCACCGAGAAGCTGCGCGCCACCGACGGCCGCAAGCTGTTCGAGCAGGCGATGGCCAAGGACCCGGGCTTCGCCCTGGCCCAGGTCGGCCTCGCCAACACCGCGGGCACGGCCAAGGAGTTCTTCGACGGCGTCGCCAAGGCCGTCGCCCTGGCCGACAAGGCCTCCGAGCCCGAGCGGCAGCTCATCTGCGCGCTCGACGCGGGAGCCAAGGGCGAGCCGGCGCGCCAGCAGGACTGCCTGACCAAGCTGCTCCAGTCGGCGCCGGCCGACGAGCGCGCGCACAACCTGATGGCGCTCTACCACTTCGGCCGCCAGGAGTACGCGCCGGCGGTGGACGAGTTCAAGAAGGCGACCGCGCTCAACCCCCAGTACTCGCCCCCCTACAACCAGCTCGGGTACGCCTACCGCGCGATGGGCAAGTACACCGAAGCGGAGCAGGCCTTCAAGAAGTACATCGAGCTGATCCCGAACGATCCCAACCCCTACGATTCCTACGCCGAGCTGCTCATGAAGATGGGGCGCTTCGACGACTCGATCAAGAACTACGAGAAGGCCCTCTCCGTCGATCCCAACTTCATCGCCTCCTACATCGGCATCGGGAACGACCGCGTGTTCATGGGGCAGCCGGAAGAGGCGCGCAAGAGCTACGGCAAGCTGCTCTCGGTGGCGCGCACCGACGGCGAGAAGCTGCAGGCCCACTTCTGGACGGCCCAGTCGTACGTGCACGAGGGGGCGACGGACAAGGCGATGAGCGAGCTCCAGCAGATGGCCGCCATCGACCAGGCCGGCAACGACCTCGTGGCCCTCTCCGGCACGCAGAACCAGATGGGCAACGTCCTCCTCGAGGCCGGACGCATCGACGACGCGGCCGCGAAGTACAAGGAGCAGGTCGCCACCATCGACAAGGCCGACGCCCCCGCCCAGGTCAAGGAGGCGACGCACCGCCAGGCGATCTTCGACGAGGCGCGGGTGGCGCTGGCCCGGAGCGACCCGGCCACGGCCAAGACCAGGGCCGCCGCCTACGCGACGGCGGTCGAGGCCCGGAAGATCCCGTTCGAGGTGCGGCAGAGCCACGAGCTGGCCGGCCGCCTCGCCCTGGTCCAGAAGGACTACGCGACCGCGGTCACCGAGCTGCGCCAGGCCAACCAGCAGGACCCGGGCGTGCTCTACCTGACGGCGGTCGCGCTCCAGGGCAAGGGCGACCTCCAGGGGGCCAAGAACGCCGGCGTCCAGGCCGCGGACTTCAACGGCCTCTCGAACACGTACGGCTACGTGCGCGGCAAGGCCAAGGCCATGGTGGCCACGCCGAAGAAGGACTAACGAGGAGCGCGGATGCGGCGGACGATCAGGTAGGCCACGATCGCGACGTTGACGGCCAGGGCCGCCGCCCTCACGGCCGTGGCCCGCCGCGCGAGCTCATAGATCTCGATCGGGATGAACGACGTGGTGGCGGCGATGGTCAGGTACTCCGCCCAGACCCTCTGCCGCCACAGTCCGACCCCTTCCACGACGAAGAGCGCGGCGTAGGCCAGCGCGATCGAGGCCACGATCTCGAGGTGGTGGGGAGAGGCGGTCGTCACCTCGCGCGCGGCCGCCTCCAGCCGCCGATGATGGGCGACGAACGGCATCGTGGCCAGCCAGCGATGGGCATGCACCGCCACCCCGGGACGCACGAGCCGTAGCGCCCCCAGCCCGGCCGCCACCAGCAACGCGGCCTTGCCCAGGCGGAACAGCGCGATGAGGGTCAGCACCGCCGGCCGGCCCCCGTGCGCTCTCGATCCGATAACCGTCGGGTTTCGCGTCAGTCCCCGCCGCCGGTGTCGGGCTCCAGGCCGGGTAGGTTCTCGACCCGGAGGTCCTTCTCCGCGCCGCGGGGAAGCGACACGGGCGTGGCCGCGCCGCAGCAGGGGCACCTCACCTCCACCGTCACGTGGGGCTCGAGGGGATCCGCGGCGTGCCAGACCTCGAACCGCGAGTGGCAGTGCGCGCAGCGGTGCTGCTCGTTGCGGCGGATGGGGGTCGCGGCGGGCGCAGAAGGCATGAATCCACTGTAGCCCGAGCCCTCTTCGCCGGGCGGCCCCGCGGTGACGAACTCCCTTACCGCATCACCGACCACCAGAGTCAGGGAGGGACGACGTTCAAGACGATCCAGTCGGAGCGCACGCCGTCCACGATGCAGCGCGCGGACATGCGGCCCGGTTGCAGGGTCCGGTAGGCGGGCGTGAAGGTCTGGAGGCCTCCTCCGCTGACCACCTCCGCGGGGCCGACCTGCCACTCCGGCCACGTGCGGCTGCAGGTGGGAGCGCCCATCCCGTCCCGCGGCGTCGCGTTGAAGTGGATCCGGCAGCCGAGGGGGACGTCGACGATGTCGCGCGATCCGGGGATGCGCTTGCCTCCGCACTCCAGGAAGTAGATGCCGAGCGAGACCGAGTCGACGCCGTGGTCGCTGTCGTGGATGCAGTCGGGCGAGGGCTCCGGCTCCGGCTCGTCCGGCGGCGCGCTTGGAGGGGCGGGTGCGATGGGGGAGGGCGACGCCACCGCCACCGGCAATGGCGACGCGCTCGCGGCCGCGACGGGCGCCGAGGGGCCGAGCCCGCCGCGCCCGCCACAGGCGGCGGCGAGGAGGAGGATCGGCGGAAGCACGGCGCCCGTCCGCCTCACGCCTTCGAGCCCCCGCGCGCTCCGGGCGGAGTCCGGTCGAGCGGACCGACGGGCAACCCCTTGGCCGACCTCTCGATGAGCGTCGCTAGCCGGCGCGACCGTGTCTCGTCCTTCTTCGCGTTCACGACCCAGAACGCGCAGAGGCGCCGGTACCACGGGGGCCGGGACTGGAAATAGGCCCAGGCGCGCCGGTCGGCGCGAAAGGTCCGCTCGAACGCCGGTCCGAGCTCGGCCGCCTCCCGCTCGAAGGAGTAGACGCCGGAGCGCGCGGGATCGCGGCGCCCGAAGGCCTCGCGGCCGGCCGGAGTGACCCGGCCGCGCGCGATCAGCTCCTGGATGCGCTTGACGTTCACGTTGCTCCAGATGCTCTTCGGCTTCCGCGGCGTGAAGCGCACCTTGTAGCGCCCGTCGTCCACGCTCTTGCGCAGGCCGTCGATCCACCCGAAACAGAGCGCCTCGTCCACGCCCTGCTTGTACGTCATCCCGGTCCGGCCGGAGCGCTGGTTGTAGAAGCCGACCCAGAGCTCGGGCGTGGTCGCGCCGCTCTTCTCGAGCCAGCGCCGGAACCCGTCCGGCGACCGGAAGTACCGCGGCGTCACCGGTGGCTCATGCGGCATTCCGAGAGACCGTAGATCCGCTCGAGGCGGTCCATGAGGACGTCGCGCTCGAAGCCTTCGGGGGCGGAGGCGCGCGACCCGACCGCGTCGCGCAGCCCTTGGGCGAGGCCGTCGAGGTCGCCCCAGGCCGCGAGGGGGCCACGATGCCACTCGCGGATCCCGCCCGAATCCCAGGCCGCCACCGGCACGCCGAAGCTCGCCGCCTCCAGGCCGACGATCCCGAACGGCTCCTGCCACCGCGAGGTCATCAAGAGGGCGCGCGAGCGCCGGAAGAGCGCGGGCAGGTCACGATGGGCCGTCCATCCGAGCACTTCGGCGCCCGCGGCCTCCACGGAGTCGCGCAAGGGCCCGGTGCCCGCGACCACGAGGGGCAAGCCGACTCCGGACCGGCGCCAGGCGTCGACGGCGTCGAGCGGTCCCTTGGCCGCCACCAGCCTCCCGGCGAAGAGGACGCAGGGCGGTCCCGCCGCTTCCGGCGCCGGCGGGCGGTCCTCCGGGAAGTCGGCGAAGGGCGGGACGACGTGCACGAGGTCCGGCCGCAGTCCGGCGGCGACGAGCTCACCGCGCATGTAGTCCGAGAGCACGACCACGGTCGCGCCGGCCAGGGCCGTCCGGCGGGCGCGCGTGAGGCCGAGCATCTCCGCCTCGTAGGCCGGGTCGTCGAAGCACTCCGCGCAGACCTCGGGCGAGAACGGCCGCCGGCAGACGGCGCCCCCCGCCGTCCACTTGCCGCGCGCGGGACAGAACGGGCGATGGTCCTGGACGGTGAACACCGCGCCCCAGGCCGCGGCGGCGTCGAGCGCGATCGGGTTCATCACGGTGTGGACGTGGACGACGTCCGGCTCGAGACCCAGCAGCAGCGCGTCGAGGCCGACCCGCCGCGCCGTGCGCGCGTCCAGGCCGGGGAGCCGGTGGCGGACGGCGGAAACGTCCTCGGACAGGGGGCCCTCTCTCCCGGCCACGACGTGGACGTCGTGCCCGCGCTCGGCCTGGGCCCGGACGAGCGAGAGGAGATGGCGGGGCGCGCCCCCACGGTCGGTCAGCCGATCCGTCAGGTGGACGATCCGCACGCGGCGATTATCGCTCGCCTCCGCGCGCGGCGGTGCGGGAGAATAACCTTCGATGCGGCGGGCACGGGTGGCACCGGGTGGGCTCGCGCTCCTGGCCCTGCTCTTCCCGGCCTGCTCCCGGCTCTCGCGATCGCCGGCCCACCCGAGCCTGCTCCTCGTCTCGATCGACACCCTGCGGGCGGACCATGTCGGCGCCTACGGCCGGCGCGAGGCGCAGACGCCGCGGCTGGACGCGCTGGCCGCGCGCGGCGCCCGGTTCGAGCAGGCGAGCACGGTCGCGCCTCTCACCCTGCCCGCGCATTCGTCGCTCCTCACGGGGACCTTCCCCGCCCATCACGGCGTGCGCGACAACGGCGGCTTCTACCTGGGCGAGGAGCAGACGACGCTGGCGGAGGTGCTCGGCGCGCGCGGCTATCGCACGGGGGGCTTCGTGGGGGCGTTCGTGCTCGACGGCCGGTGGGGCCTCTCCCAGGGGTTCGAGCGGTACGCCGACGACTTCGACCTCGGCCGCTACGAGGGGGCGAGCATGGACGCGATCCAGCGCCGCGGCGACGAGGTCGTGGACCGCGCCCTGGCCTGGCTGGCCGAGGACCGCGCGCGAGAGTTCTTCGCCTGGGTGCACCTCTACGACCCGCATGCCCCCTACCAGGCCCCAGAGCCCTTCGCTTCGCGCTTCGCCGCCGACGCCGCCGGCGCCTACGACGCCGAGATCGCCTGGACGGACACGCAGGTGGGCCGGCTCCTCGACGCCCTCGCCGCCGACGGCCGTCTGGAGAGGACGGTCGTGGTCGTGGTCGGCGACCACGGCGAGTCGCTCGGCGAGCACGGCGAGCCGACCCACGGCTTCTTCATCTACGAGGCGGTCGCGCACGTCCCGCTCATCGTGGCCGGGCCGGGGGTGCCCGCGCGCGTGGTCGCGGCGCCCGTGCGCATCGTGGACGTGATGCCGACGGCGCTCGCGCTCCTGGGCGCGGTCGTCCCCGCCGGGGTGCAGGGGACGAGCCTGGTGCCGCTGGTTCGCGGGGACGGCGCCCCCGGTGCCGCGGCCGACCGAGAGGCGATCGCCGAGAGCTGGTACCCGCGCTACCACTACGGCTGGAGCGAGCTCGTCTCGCTGCGCGACGGTCGCTACAAGCTCATCCAGGCGCCGCGCCCGGAGCTGTACGACCTGGCCGCGGATCCCGGAGAGACGAGGGACCTGGCCGCGGGCGAGCCGCAGCGCGTGAGCGCGATGGCGCGGGCGCTCCGCGACCTCCGCGCGCGGCTGGGCGGGTCGTCGCCGGCCCGGGAGCCGTCGGCGGTCGATCCCGAGGTGCAGGAGCGGCTGGAGGCGCTCGGCTACGTGTCGGGCCCGGTCAGCGCCCGCAACCTGGACGATCGCCCGCGCGGCGACCCCAAGGACAAGATCGGCCTCTACAACCGGATGAAGGAGGCCGGGGGCGACGCGATGGGCGGGCGCGTGGAGGAGGCCATCGCCAAGGTGCGGTCGGTCGTGGCGGAGGACCCGGAGGTGGTGGAGGCCTACGCGCTCCTCGGCAACTTCCAGTCGAAGGCTCATCGTGACGAGGAGGCCGTGCGCGCCTACAAGGACGCCCTGGCCCACGACCCCGGCCACCAGGGGGCGGTCTTCGGCCTCGCCCTCGCCTACAAGAGCCTGGGACGGATGGCGGACGCGGAAGCCGGCTTCGAGCGGGCCCGGCAGCTCGATCCCCGCCTGCCGCGGCCGCTCTGGCAGCTTGCCGACATCCGGATGCAGAAGGGCGACCACGACGGCGCGATCGCCCTCCTCCAGAAGGCGCTGACCCTGAAGGGCGACACGCCGGCCTACCTCCTCAAGCTCGGCGAGTGCTACCTCGAGGCGCGGCGGTACGACGAGGCGGAGAGGACGCTGCAGGACGCGCTCCGGCGGCGGCCCGATCTGCGCGCCGCCCACTACGACCTGGCCCTGGTCCACGAGGGCCGCGGCGACACCACGCGGGCCATCGCCGAGTACGAGCAGGAGATCGCGGCGCACGACGACGCCTATCGCGCCGCCTTCAACCTCGGGCGGCTCCTCCTGAAGGCGGGCCGGCCCGAGGAGGCGGCACGGCGGCTGGGCCAGGCCCTGGCCGCGCGTCCCGACCTCGCGGTGGCGCGCCTGTACCTGGCCAAGGCCCTCTTCGACACCGGGCACCTGGCCGAGGCGGAGCAGGCCGCGCGCGCCGGCCTGGCCGGCAAGCCCGACCGCGAGACGGCGCCGCTGGGCCACTACGTCCTGGCCGACATCTACGCGCGCCAGGGCCGTGCGCGCGACGCGGCGCGGGAGGCGGCGGCGGCGGAGCGGGCGGCGGGCGGACGGTGAAGCGGAGAGGCGGCCGTGCGCGGCCGCTCCTCCTCGTCCTGAGCGCCGCCGTCTCCGGCTGCGCGCACCACGAGGCGGCCCCGTCTCCGGCGCCCGCCGCCCGGAATCTCGTCCTCGTCACCATCGACACCCTGCGCGCGGACCGTCTGGGCTGCTACGGCAGCACGACCGTGGCTACGCCGAACCTCGATCGCCTCGCCCGCGAGGGCGCGATGGCCCCGCAGGTGGCCGTGCACGTGCCCCTCACCCGCCCGTCGCACGTCTCGCTCCTCACCGGGCTCCTTCCCGCCGAGCACGGCGTCCGCGACAACGTCTCGCCGCCCCTGTCCGCCAGGGTCCCGACGCTCGCGGAGACTCTCCGGTCCGCCGGGTTCCGCACCGGCGCCTTCGTCTCCTCGATCGTGCTCTCGCGTCAGTCCGGCCTCGCCCGCGGGTTCGAGACCTACGACGACCGGTTCGAGGGCGAGCGCTCCGACGTCCGCTTCCTCAACACGATCCAGAAGAGGGGCGACCGCACCCTGGAGCCGGCGCTCCGCTGGCTGGAGGAGAACCGCGCGGCGGGCCGGCTCTTCGCCTGGGTCCATCTCTACGACCCGCACGATCCCTACGAGCCGCCGGAGCCGTATGCGACGCGCTACGCGGGGCGTCCCTACGACGGCGAGGTGGCGTGGTCGGACGAGCTCGTGGGCCGCCTCGACGCCGCGCTCCGGAGGCTGGGGCTCGCCCGCGACACGCTGCTGGTCGTGACCTCCGATCACGGGGAGGGGCTGGGCGAGCACGGCGAGACCGTGCACGGCTTCTTCCTCTACCAGACCACGACCGCGGTGCCGCTCCTCGTCCGCGGCCCGGGGGTGGTGCCGGGCGGCCGCCTGGCCGTCACCGCCCGCACCATCGACGTCCTGCCCACGGCGCTCGACCTCCTCGGCCTGGCCGTGCCCGCGGTCATGAAGCCGAGCGGGCGCAGCCTGGCCGCCGCCCTGCGGGGTCCGGCCACGCTGGCCGAGGAGCCCGCCACCGCGGAGTCGCTGCTTCCGCTGCTGCACTTCGGGTGGAGCGACCTGCGCTCCCTGCGCGAAGGGCGCTGGAAGTACATCCAGGCCCCGCGGCCGGAGCTGTACGACCTGCAGGAGGACCCCGGGGAGATGCGCAACCTGGCCGCCGATCAGCCCGCGCGCGCGGAGGCCCTGCGCGCCGCCCTGTCGCGCCGGCTGGCCCAGGAGCGCACGATCGCCGACGCCGCCCCGAGCACGTCGGGCGTGCCCGCGGACCTCCTCGAGAAGCTGGGCGCGCTCGGGTACCTGGGGGCGGGCGCACCCGCGCAGTCCTCGGCCCCGGGGGCCGACCCGAAGGACAAGATCGAGGAGTTCAAGGTCGCCAACGAGACCATCCGCGACGGCCTCATCCGTCTCCGCGAGAAGGACCTCGAGGGGAGCGCGCGGCGCTTCCAGGAGCTGCTCGGCAAGGGCATCGAGAGCTTCGAGGTGCACTACTACCTCGGGCGGGCGCTGGTGGGGATGAAGCGGTTCCGCGAGGCGGCCGGGCATTTCGAGAGCGCGCTGCGCTATCAGCCCGCCTATGCCGCCGCCTACCGCGCGCTGGCGGAGTGCGAGGTCGCGACCGGGGACCGCCGCCGCGCGATCCAGGCCCTGCGCCGCGGCCGGGACGCCGCCCCCCGGGACGCGCTCCTGCGCATCCGCCTGGGGGAGCTGCTGCGCGACCAGGGCGACCTCGCGGGCGCGGCCGCGGTCATGCGCGAAGCCCTGGCCCTCGACGCCGGACCCGCGTCCTATTGGAACGCGCTGGGGATGGTGCTCGGCGCCGCCGGGCGTCTCGGGGAGGCGGAGGCCGCGTTCCGCGAGGCGCTCGCACGCGAGGCGGACGACGCCGAGTACGCCTACAACCTCGGGCTCGCCCTCGCGCGTCAAGGCAAGACCGCGGAGGCCCGACCGGAGTTCGAGCGTGCGCTCGCGCTCCAGCCCGGCTTCACCGCCGCCGCGGATCGCCTGAGGGAATTGCGATGACAGGGAGCGCGGCGCCGCGCAGCGGCGGCGCCGCGGTGGGGGGTTACAACACTTAGAACTTCAGCTTCGCGCCCACCATCGCGCGGCGGGGCAGGACGAAGTCGGTGTGGAGCCCGAAGCTGTCGCTCGTCCCCAGCCGGCTGCCCACCCCGTCGTAGGCCGCGTTGTTGAAGATGTTGAGCCCGTCCGCGAAGAGCGCGATCCCCGCCCGCTTGCCGAGCGCGAACTCCTTCTGCAGGCGCAGGTCGAGCAGGTTCCAGCTCCCGACCCGGCGCGACCCGTCGATCGGCTCCGTCAGCACCTGGGCCGGGAAGCTCACGAGCGCGTCCGGGAGCTGCACCGTGCGCGACCAGGGACGGCCCTGCTGGTAGGTGTAGTTCGCGCCGACCAGGAAGCCGTGCGGCAGCATGTACACGAACTGCAGCTTGGCCGTGACCGGGCGGTCGTAGGTCAGGCGCCCGTCCGTGTTCACGTAGTCGTTCGGGTTCTGGCCGAAGCGGCGCGCCACCGAGTTGGGCTCGTCGGTGGGGCCGAGGTTGCTCGATCCGATGCGGCCGGTCGTCTTGGACAACACGAGGGACACGACCGCCTGCCAGTTGTTGGCCATCCGCTTCTGGAGCTGGAAGGTGGCCCCGTGGTAGCGGCTGAACATCTCGCCCGGGTTCGTGAGCAGGAAGATCGAGTCGGTGGGGTCGCTGTCGCGCCGGAACACCGTGATGTTCCCGCCGGAGGCCTCCGCGCCCTGCGTGTCGGCATAGACGACGGGCGTGTAGCTCCCCCCCACGTCCTTCCAGCCCCCGAAGTTCTTCCCGCGTTTGTAGATGTAGGTCACGCTCAGCCCCAGGTTCTTGGCCAGCTCGCGCTCGAGCCCGGCCACGAACTGGTCCGTGTAGGGGTTCTTGAAGCCGGCGTCCACCGCGAGCTGCGAGTTGTCCGCGACCACCTCCTCGCCGATCCGGTTGCCATTGCCGTCGTAGAAGCCGGAGAAGGAGACGATCGGCGGCTTGGAGGGGGCGAGATCGTCGAACTCGCCGGTGATGACGCCACGGTAGTAGCGGCCGTAGTGCCCCTTGAAGACGGTCTTCCCGTCCGCGGTCAGCTTGAGGTTGAAGCCGACGCGCGGCGAGAAGGAGTTCCAGTGGTAGAGGTCGCTGATCTCGGCGGTGGACTGGCCGGTCTCGTTCCCCTCGCGGTCGAGCAGGGGGTAGGACCCGATGAACGCGCGGTTGTAGTCGTAGCGCAGGCCGAGGTTGAGGGCGAGGCGGGAGTTGACGCGGAAGGTGTCGTCCACGAAGGCGCCGATCCCGCGCGTCGAGCCGGCCTGGTGGCCGGGGGTGAGGTAGCCGTAGGAGTAGGCGGGGATGCCGCTGTAGGTCCGGATGTAGTCGTTGTACCCGCCGACGTAGTCCGCGCCCCCGTCATTGGCCTGGATGCCGAACCGGAAGTCGTGGCTGCCGCCCAGGAACTTGTCCGCGAAGTGCGAGACCTTGACCGAGGCCGCCGTCTTCCAGATGTTCCCGTCGTACCAGGAGTAGATCCCGCCCGTGATCTCGCCGCTGTCGAGGTCGAGGTAGCGCGGCTTCACGCGCGGCTCGCCGTCCTGCAGCGGGTCCGCGTGGTCCTTGCCGTAGAAGCCGGAGACCCGCGCCTCCACGTAGGTCTTGGGGGAGACGACGGAGGTGAAGGTGACGTTGGGCGACGGGTTGTGCCCGTGCTCGACCTTGATCGTGCTGGGCGCGGTGAGGGCGTTGCAGTTGTTGTCGATGCAGGGGATCCGGTAGTAGTCGTCGTGGTAGGCGAGCTGCAGCTTGTTCTTGGCCGAGATCTGCCAGTTGAGCTTGCCGAACACGCGGTCGGCCTGGAACTTGTTCGGGAACTCGTGCGGCACGCCCACCGGGGCCGAGAAGTCCCGCTGGTACTGGTAGGAGGCGAAGAACCAGAGCTTGTCCTTCAGCAGCGGCCCCGAGATCTGGCCGGTCAAGTCGTTGTACTTGTCGCGGAAGAAGGGGTTGCCCTGGTCCTCCGCCTCCGTGGTGTTGCGGCCGGTCAGGCCGTCGGACTGGAAGTAGAAGTTGACGTCGCCGTGGAAGTCGTTGCTGCCCTGCCGCGTGACCACGTTGAAGACCGCCCCCTGCACGTTGCCGTACTCGGCGGGGGCGCCCACGGAGAGGACCTCGATCTCCTCGATGGCGTCGGTGTTCGGCCAGGGCCAGGCGGCCCCGGTGAGGGGCGCCGTGAAGTCGGTCCCGTCGAGCTGGTAGGAGTTCTCCGAGGAGGCCGCGCCCATGGACGTGGAGCGCGAGTCACCCGCCACCGCCTGGTTGACCCCGGGGGCGGCGTTGATGAGGTCGAAGAAGGTGAAGCGCGGGATGGGGGCGTTGCGCACCCAGTCCTTGTCGTAGTTCGTGCTCACCTGGTTGCTGGTGGTGTCCACCACCGTGGCCTCGGCGATGACCGTGACCTCTTCGCTCTTCTGGCTCAGCTTGAGGGAGACGTTCTCCTCGACCGTCGACCCCACGGGCACCCGGATCTGCGGGCGATTCACGGTGCCGAAACCCTTCATGGCGAAGCTCAGCGAGTACGTGCCCGGGGGCAGGGCGGCGAAGCGATAGAAGCCGGCGTCGGTCGTCTGCGTGGTCTGCACGCCGACGACGGCGGGGCCCTGCAGGCTCACCGTCACTCCGGGCAGGCGCCCGCCGCTCTCGTCGCCCACCGTCCCCACGATGGAGCCGGTCGTCCGCTGGGCGTAGGCGGCCTGGGGAAGGGCCAGCACCGCCGCCAGCACGCCGAGTCGCCATCCAGGGGTTCGACGAGCGCGGCTCATGTGTCCTCCCAATTGAATTCGAACGGCGGCGAAAACCTGGTCGGACTGTAGGTCCCGCCGCCGCGGGGTGTCAAGGGTGGCGGTGGCCGGGTCCGCCCGTTTGCGCTAGTCTTCGCGCGACCGGGACTCTCGATGACACGACGCGAACGCGACCTGGGCCTGGGCCGCAACATCACCCGCCGCGACTTCCTCAACGGGATGGCGCTCGCGGTGGGCGGCACGCTCGCCGTCCCTCCCTGGCTGCGCGCCCTGGAGGCCGCGGAGGCCGCCGCCGAGCGGTACCCGCCCGCCCTCACCGGCCTGCGCGGCAGCCACGACGGCGCCTGGGAGGTCGCGCACTCCCTCCGTGACGAGACGTTCTGGGCCACCGCGGGCGCGCCGACCGATACCGGCGAGGAGTACGACCTCGTCGTCGTGGGGGCGGGGATCAGCGGGCTGGCCGCCGCGCGCTTCTTCCGGCAGAAGGCGGGGCCGTCCGCGCGCATCCTCGTCCTCGACAACCACGACGACTTCGGAGGCCACGCGCGGCGCAACGAGTTCCACCGCGGCCCGCGGATGATGCTCGGGTTCGGGGGGACCTACGCCATCGAGAGCCCCGCGCCCTACAGCGCGGTCGCGCGCAGGCTCATCGCCGACCTCGGCATCGACGTGTCGCGCTACGAGACGCTGCGGGACGGCGCCCTGTACCCGTCCCTGGGCCTGGGCCCCGGCGTCTTCTTCGACAAGGAGACCTTCGGGGTCGATCGCCTGGTCAAGGCGCCGGCGCGCGAGGAGCGGGCGGCCTGGGTGGCCTTCGCCGCCGCCGCGCCCCTGGCCGAGCCGGCGCGCCGCGACCTCGTGCGGCTGATGTTCGACCGCGTGGACTACCTGCCCGGGCTCACGTCGGTCCAGAAGAAGCAGAAGCTCGCGCGCATCAGCTACGCCGACTTCCTGACCACGATGGTGCGCGCGCACGCCGACGTGGCGAAGTACCTCCAGGCCCGCCCGCACAGCCTGTACGGCATGGGCATCGACGGCGTGTCCGCCCAGGACGCCTGGGGCCTCGGGTTCCCCGGCTTCGAGGGGATGGGGCTCGCGCCCGGGCCCGGACCCGGGCAAGGGCTCGATTCCATCCGCAGCAAGGCGGCCGAGAGCTACTTCTTCCACTTCCCGGACGGCAGCGCCTCGATCGCGCGCCTGCTGCTGCGGTCGCTCGTCCCTGCCGCCGTGCCCGGACGCACCGCGGACGACGTCGTGACCGCCCACACGGACTACGCCAGGCTCGACACCGCGGGGGCGCCGGTGCGCGTGCGCCTGTCGAGCACGGTCGCGCGCGTGGCTCACGAGGGCAAGCTCCCCGGGTCCACGCGCGTCGAAGTCGCCTACGTGCGCGAGGGCAAGCTCGCGTCCGTGCACGGACGCCACGTCGTGCTGGCCTGCTGGCACGGGATCGTTCCCCACATCTGCCCCGAGCTGCCGGAGACGCAGAAGGAGGCCCTGGGGCAGGCCATCAAGGTGCCGCTCGTGTACACGAGCGTGCTCCTCCGCGACTGGACGTCCTTCCGGAAGCTGGGTGTCTCCGACGTGTACGGCCCGGGCGCGTATTACGGCGAGGCCACCCTCAACGCGCCCGTCGCCATCGGGACCTATCGCCCGCCGCGCACGCCGGAGGAGCCGATCGTCGTCCACCTCGCCCGCGCCCCCTGCCTGCCCGGCCGCCCCGCGCGCGACCAGCACCGGGCCGGCCGCCTGGAGCTGTTCACCACCACCTTCGCGGACTTCGAGCGGGAGACGCGCGGGCAGCTCGCGCGCACGCTGGGGCCGGGCGGCTTCGATCCCGCGCGCGACGTCGAGGCCATCACCGTCAACCGCTGGCCCCACGGCTACGCCTACCAGTACAACTCGCTCTTCGACCCCTTCTGGCTGGAAGGCGGGCCGACTCCCTGCCAGGTCGCGCGCCGTCCCCATGGCCGCATCGCGATCGCCAACGCGGACGCCGGCGCCTACGCCTACACCGACGGGGCGATCGACCACGCCTGGCGCGCGGTGCGAGAGCTCCCGGCCTGAGCGCCGCACCGTCGCCCTCCGCCTCCGGCCCCCCTCACCCTTCGCTGGCGCGCGTCCTCGGCCGCGGCGACCTCGTCCTCTTCTCCGTGTCCGCCATCCTCACCATCGACAGCCTGGCCTCCGCGGCCAGCATGGGCGTGAGCTGGTTCACGTGGTGGGGGATCATGATGGCGGTCTTCTTCGTGCCCTACGGCCTCATCACCGCCGAGCTGGGCGCGGCCTGGCCCTCGGAGGGCGGCCTCTACGTCTGGGTGCGGGAGGCGCTGGGGCCGCGATGGGGGAGCCAGGCGGCCTGGCTCTACTGGATCAACAACGCCTACTGGATCCCTTCCGTCTACATGATCTTCGCCGGCACCTTCCACGCCATCTTCCTGAGGCCGGTCCTGCCGCCGTCGCTCCAGGAGGGCCCGGGGGCCACGTGGCTGCAGGCGGGGATCGCCATCGTGGTGACCTGGGCCACGGTGGTGGTGGGCCTCCTGCGCCTGAAGGTGTCGAAGTGGCTGCCCAACTTCGGCGCGGTCGTGAAGGTCGCCATCTTCGTGGGCCTGGGCGCGCTCGGGGTGCAGTCGCTCCTGAGCGGGCGGCCTCCCGCGAACGACTTCTCGTTCGCGCGCTTCGTGCCGCAATGGAGCGACTCCCTCGCCTTCCTGCCCGTCCTCGTCTACAACGCGCTCGGCTTCGAGCTGATGAGCTCGGCCGGCGACGAGATGCGCGACCCCCAGCGGGACGTGCCCCGCGTCGTCCTGGTGTCCGGCCTGCTGATCGCGATCGTGTACACGCTGGGCGTGGCCGGCATCCTGCTCGCGGTGCCCTTGAAGGACCTGAGCCTGGTCACCGGCACCTGGGACGCGCTGCGCGTGCTCGGTCCGCTCTGGGGGAGCGCCGGGGACCTGCTCGTCCGCCTCCTGGGCCTCGGCTTCCTCTACGCCTGCATCGCCAACATCGTGACCTGGAGCCTGGGCGTGAACCGCGTGGCCGCCACCGCGGCCATGGAGCGCACGCTGCCCGCGTCGCTGGCGCGCCTCCACCCGCGCTACGGCACTCCCTACATGGCCTTCCTCATCATGGGCGCGATCAGCACCGTGCTCCTGCTCGGCAACGCGCTCCTCTCCGACCGCCCGTCCAACGTCTTCTGGATGACCTTCAAGCTCTCCGGGATCTGCTTCCTGCTCTCGTACCTGCTCCTGTTCCCCGCCTTCCTCGTGCTGCGCTACCGGCGGCCGGACCAGCCGCGGCCGTACCGGATGGGCGGCGGGATGAGCGCCGCCTGGATCACGTCGGTCGTGTGCTGGCTGTTCATCGCCATGGCCTGCGCCCTCTTCTTCAAGCCGTCCCCCACCGCGGACAACCCCGCGCAGGCGCTGCGGGAGTCGTGGCTGCTCCTCGGGGAGACGGCGCTCACGGTCGTGGCCGGCGTGCTCCTGGTGCCGAGGGGGCGTCGCCCGAGCTGACGTGCGCGAGACCTGCCTCTGGTG
>JBGPBV010000114.1:0-23395 GCA_041481445.1 Vicinamibacteria bacterium | reverse complement strand
TGGCAGGCCTACGCGCCCATGGCGATGTCCGCGGGCCGCGAGGTGGGCGTGATCGTCTGAGCGCGTGTCCGAGATGCGCCATCGAGAGGCTCCGCTAATACCGGATCTTCAGCGTGAAGTCGCCGATGGTGTTCCAGAAGTAACTGCGCTTGCGCTGGAGGGTGCGGTCCCGGCGGTCGGAGCCCGGCTTCACCACCGTGGGGTCGAGGGCCCGCTCATCGAGGTCGGGGTTACCGGCATCGGTGAGGAAATAGCCCCGCCAGCCGTACCCGAAGCGTCCTCCGGTGCTCTTGATCGCCTCGTAGTAGCCGGACGGAGTGTCGTTGAAGATCTTGTTGCGCGCCATCAGGCCGAGGCCGTTGCCGTAGAACATCAGGCTCTCGCCGTTGGAGACCGTGCCCGTGGGGTCCCCCTGGCCGTACGAGGGGCTGTCGTAGGGGACCGACTCCGCGTTGAGGGGGCGCATCACGTTGCACCCGTCGTGGACGATGAAGGTCTGACCCGCACCCGCGTCATCGAGAATGCCGCTTTCCCACATGGTGCGGTAGATGTGGAAATTGGCGCGCGCCTGGATCCCTTCGAACGAGGGCTCCAGCAGCCACTCACCGTCCCGCCGCCTCGCCACCCACCGCCAGACGTGGGCACCGGTGGCGAGGTCGTAGCCGCCGGTGGCGAGCTCGAGGGCGACCGGGTTCGACACCGGCCCGAACAGCGAGTCGACCTCGCTCGAGTGGGCGGCGATGCCCCGCAGCACGGCCGGCTGCTTGAGCCAGTTGACGTAGTCGAAGAGGGTGGCGTCGTCGGCCGCGGTCGAGGGCTGGAACGAGCCCGAGGCCCGGCGCAGCAGCTTGTTGAAGTCGGCCGGCGACGTCAGGAGGAGGTCGTCGGAGCGGACCGCCGACGTACGGAAGGGCAGCCAGTCGTCGCTTCCGAGCCGGAAGCGGTGGCTGCGCGCGATGTAATCGGCCACGAGCTTGCGCTCGAGGTTGCGATCGCGCCGCCAGGAGATGTAGGGAGGCGCGTTGTAGGGATTGTCGTAGCGCAGCTTCTGGGGCCGCCCGGAGGCGTCGAGCGGCGACTTGCCGTCGAGGTCGGGCGGCGCGGTGGGCATGATGGCCACGCGCAGCGGATCGATCCGGCTCACCAGGATCTCGGGGCGCGCGATCCGGTTGGGGCGCTGCCGATCGGCGGCGGTCGCCTCCGGGCTGGGCTCGTCGAGGCTGGCGATCGACAGGGTCAGCGACCCGGCACCCGATGCCGTCGCGGTGACCTGGTGGTCTTGAATGAAGAACGCGTCCTGGAACCAGTTGGTCCTGAGGCTGAAGCGGGAGGTCTCGATGACCTGGCCGTCCAGCGGGTACGAGCCCGACGGCTCGTACGGCAGTGCCTCGTAGTCGGTGACGCTGAACGTGGGCTTGTACAGGCTCTCCCAGTTGCCATCGAGGTCGCCGAGCACGATCTCGGCCCGCGGTGTGACGTAGTCGGCCTTCAGCGACAGGTGGTGTCCGACGTACCCGGTGATCGGCTCACTCCCGGAGGTCAAGTCGAGGGGTTCGTCGGCGTAGGAGGTGGCCTTGACGAGCACGCTGCGCACGATGGCGGCGTCGGGGAAGGACCCTACGAGCAACACTCCCGCCAGCGGGTAGTAGCTCCGTACCTCCTTGAGGAAGCGCCGCAGGGCGAGCACCGTCCGGCCGTCCTGGTGAACGGGCCCGGAGTAGACGCTGGCCTCGACGAAATAGGGGAAGAAACCGTCCGCGGAGATATCGTTGCCCAGGATGCCGAGCCAGGTCGACATCTCGAACCGCGTCATCTGCAGGGTCGGCTCGTCGGTGACCAGCTTGGGATCGACCAGGACGATGACGACGCCGTTGGCCGCGACGCGGTAGGGCTCGGGGTTCGGGAACAGGGGCTTGAGCGAGTTGATCTCGCGAATCCCGTCCGCGTTGATGTCGTACGGGGTGTAGCGGCTCATGAGCGTGGTGAAGCTCGGCCGCGGAGTCGGAGTCGGTGAGGGCCTCGGAGACGGGGGCGGGTCGGGCGGATCGCAGGTCTGGCAGATCAGGTTCGTGCCGGTCGCGGTCGACGCCGTCCGTGTGACGACGGTGAGCGGCGTCACGACGATGGCCAGCAGGGCCAGGCTGCGGCACGCGGTACGCCCCGGAGTCGTCGGCATGTGATTCCTCCTGGCCTAGACACGACATCGGAGGCCAGGACCCGCCAACGCGTGACGAGCACTACTGGGCCGGACGGATCCACCACTTCGGCATCGGAACCGCGCATGCACCCGGCATACCGACCACCGACTCGCTGACGAGCGCTCTCGAGCACCCCCTCCGACCCGACGTGGCGGACCGAGCCCGATCCATCGCCACGGCGGGCCGCAGCGACGGCGCGCAGGCCGCCGCCCAGCGCTTGATGGGACGCATTCACCAAAAAAAGGCTTGATCAGTTCTCGAATTCTGTGCTACCTCTCCGGTTCTCGATCCACGACCCCCAAAAAAACGATCTGGGAGGGAACCATGGCAGTCAGCCCGACCTATCCAGGTGTCTACGTCCAAGAGGTCCCGAGCGGGGTTCGGACCATCGTCGGCGTCAGCACCTCCATCACCCTCTTCATCGGGCGGACGAAGAGCGGGCCGCTGGACGATCCCATCCGTCTGACCAGTTACACCGACTTCGTGCGGGCCTTCGGGGAAGACAACACGGTCAGCGACGTGGCCCGCTACGTGAAGCTCTTCTTCCTGAACGGGGGCGCGGACGCCTACGTGATGCGCATCGCCGCCGGCGCGAAGTCCGCGGCCGTCGATCTCGAGAACGAGGCCGGCACCCGCGTCCTGACCCTGACCGCCAAGAACCCAGGAACCCTCGGCGATGGCATCCGGGCCGCCGTCACCTACAACAGCCAGTATCCGGAGGCCACCTTCAACATCGAGATCTTCCGCAGGGTGATCGACTCCGCCGGGAACGCGGTCAAGGTGGATATCGAGGACTGGAAGAACCTGTCCATGGACCCGGCGTCGCCGACGTTCGCACCGACGTTCCTGACGCAGAAGTCGGCGCTCGTGTCCGCCGCCCCCGCCGCCACCCTCCCGGGGCCCGTCGACGGCGTCTCGCGGTCGGGACGGCCGGTCCAGGACACCGGCACCGTGGCCAGCTTCAAGTCGGCCTGGCAGGACGTTGTGGGAACGGCCGCGAGCGCGAGGCACCGGTTCCAGATCAGCGTGGACGGCAATCGCCCTGTCGAGGTCGAGCTCAGGGACCCCACGAACCCGTTGGACCCCCTGGACATGGACACTCTCGACGACACCAGCGTCGCCACCCTGCTCGATGGCCTCAAGGACGCAGTCGAGAAGAGCATCAAGGCCGCGCTGACGCTGGAGGGAATCGTCCTGGCCAATCCGGTGGTCGCCGCGATCGTTGCCGGGCCGGCGGGGGTGGGAGCGGGGGCGGTGACTCGCTACTTGACCGTGACCTCGGGCAACAAGGGCGACGTCCGGATCCTCTCGTCCGCGAGCGCGAGCGACGATCTCGCCCGCCTCTTGATGCTGGGCGAGGCCAACGGCGGCACCGAGGTCGGCGCTCACGCGCAGCGGCGGCCGGCTCCCACCGGCATCACCCTGGTGGCCAGCGACCTCGCCGTCCTGAACGAGTTCGCCGCGCTCGAGCAGGACAAGGTCAACCGGATCGTGCTCACCGAGCTGGACGCGACGGGGAACGTGGTGGCCACGCCGGGCGGACAGATCGCGGTGGACCTCGAGACGAGCACCATCGCGGGCGCCCGCATGTGGAACGACGCGACCTCGACCAATCCCGTCCTGGCCGTCCGCGGCGTGCGCGAGAAGCTCGGGCTCATCCGGGACGCGATCAACAACTACCAGGCGACCCACGCCTCCCGGTTCTTCTGGAAGGCCGAGCTCTGGGGCTCGCGGCTGGCCATCCTCCCCACCACCGGGGACGACAACTTCGTCGTCCCCAGCGCGATCTTCGCCACCGCCCCCACGAACCTGCTCTCGCTCACGCCCGTGCCCTTCGTGACGAACGTCCGCTACTACAGCCTTGGGCTCAACGGCACGGCGGGCAAGCAGGCCGGCGGCGTGGCCGGCAACGACGGCGCGGAGCCGAAGGCGGCCGACTACGACGCCGCCTACGCCATCGCCGACTCGCAAGTCGACCTGTTCAACCTCCTCGTCCTCCCTCCCGACCACGGATCGAGCGCCACTCCCCTCGAGCAGCTCTGGCCCGCGGCCAGCGTGTTCTGCCAGCGGCGGCGGGCGTTCCTCATCATGGATCCCCCCGGCGACTGGGACACCTCGCAGGAGGCCTCGACCGGCGTCGACGCCCTGCGCGTGGGCCTGGTGAAGAGCCACGCGGCGGTCTACTTCCCGCGCCTCCACGTCGTGGAGAACGGGATCACCGTCCCCGTGGGTCCGGCCGGCGCCATGGCCGGCCTCTATGCGCGGATCGACGCCAGCCGCGGCGTCTGGAAGGCGCCCGCCGGCACCGAAGCGGACCTGCGCGCGGTGTCGGGGGTCTCCCTGCGCATGTCGGACGCGGAGAACGGGCAGATCAACCCCGTGGGCGTGAACGCGGTGCGGCTCTTCCCCGACGGCGTGGTGAGCTGGGGGGCGAGGACCATGGACGGCGCGGACATCTTCGCCAGCGAGTACAAATACGTCCCCGTCCGCCGTCTGGCCCTGTTCATCGAGGAAAGCCTGTACCGCGGGCTGAAATGGGTCGTGTTCGAGCCCAACGACGACGCCCTCTACGGGCAGATCCGGCTCAACGTGGGCGCCTTCATGCAGGACCTCTTCCGCAAGGGCGCCTTCTTCGGGGTCAAGCCCTCCGAGGCCTTCTTCGTGAAGTGCGACCGCGAGACGACCACGCAGAACGACCGCAACCTCGGCATCGTGAACATCTGGGTGGGATTCGCGCCCCTGCGGCCGGCCGAGTTCGTGATCCTGTACCTGCAGCAAATGGCCGGGCAGCTCGAAGCGGCCTAGCCGAGGGAATGCGCCATGGCTGAATTCACCGTCAACACGCATCGCTTCGACCCCTACAAGACCTTCCGCTTCCGGGTGAAGTGGGACGGCCGCTACGTGGCCGGCGTGAGCAAGGTGAGCGCGCTCAAGCGCACGACGGAGGTGGTGAAGCATCACCCCGGCAACGAGCCCACCACCCAGCACCACATGCCCGGCGCCAGCGCCTTCGAATCGATCACCCTCGAGCGAGGCGTGACCCACGACCTGGAGTTCGAGCGCTGGGCCAACCTCATCTACGACGTCGGGGCGGGAGGCTCCATCTCGCTGCGGAGGTTCCGCAAGGACATCATCATCGAGCTCCTCAACGAGAACGGCGTGCCGGCCAAGGCCTACAAGGTCTACCGCTGCTGGGTCTCGGAGTACCAGGCCCTGCCCGAGCTGGACGGCAACGCGAACGCGGTGGCCATCGAGTCGATGAAGATCGAGAACGAGGGCTGGGAGCGCGACCAGGACGTCGTGGAGCAGCCCGAGAGCTGAGGCTCGTGAAGCTCTCGCTCGACTACGGACCCACGCCCGGCTGGGTCTCCCTGCGCGAGCTGCGGGGGGCGGACGAGGAGATGGTGGAAGCGCCGGACAGCCTCAACGCCATCGCCCTGCTCGACCGGCTGTTGCTGGAGGAGCCGGGGGCGGCCCTGGGACCCGGACGCGCGGCCGATCTGGCGGTGCCCGACCGCGACCGCCTGCTGGCCGCCCTCTACGTACGCAGCTTCGGCCTGCAGGTCGAGAGCACCGTGCGCTGCCGGTCCTGCCAGCGGCCGTTCGACCTGGACTTCTCGCTCCAGGACCTCCTCCAGACCGTGCGCGACGGGAGCCGTCCTGCCTCCACCGACGATGGACTCTTCGCATTGCCGGACGGACGCCGCTTCCGCCTCCCCACCGGCGTCGACGAGCAGGCCGTCGCCCTGCTCCCGGTCGAGGCGCAGGAGGCCGCGCTGCTCGGCCGCTGCCTCGTCGACAGCGGCGCGGTGGACGCCGACGCGCTGGCCCTGGGCTTGCGGCAGGCCGCGCCCCTCCTCGACCTGGACGTGGACGCGCGCTGTCCGGAATGCGGCGAGGCGCAGACCGTCCGTTTCGACCTGCAGCACTACCTCCTGGCCCGGATCCTGGAGGAGCGCCGGCTCCGGGCCTGGGAGTTCCACCGGCTGGCGCGCACCTACGGCTGGTCGCGGACCGAGATCCTCGAGGTCCCGCGCTCGCGCCGGCGCCTCCACGTGGACCTGATCGAGCGGGATGCCGCCGTCAGGTAATCGATGCCCGAGTACACGCGGCGGCTCGTCGAGCGGATCGTGGGACGCCCCGCCGCGCCCGTCCTGGCCCCGCGGCCGGTCCCGGCGTTCACGCAGCCTGACGAGACCGATCCCCTCGCGGCTCTCGGCCCGCGGGCCGCCCCCGCGACGCCGCCCCTCGCGCCCGCGCTCGCCTCGGCGGCGCCCATCATCCCGACCCTGGCCGAGCCGAGAAGGTCCATTTCGGAGTGGCCCGGCCTCGCGTCCCCGCTGCCGCGCGAACGTCGGGCGCCCGAGCCGCTGCCCGCGCCCGTGGAACGCGACGCAGGTCCCTGGCCGCCCCGGAGGCCTGCGGTCGAGCCCATCGAAGAACGCCTTCCCCTGCCGACGGCTCCCTCGGAGTCCCCGCGCCTGCTCGCTCCCGAGGCTCCGCTACCGCCGGCGCCGCCGCCCCCGATCCCGCCCGACGGCCCGCCGCAACTCGAGAGGCCGACGCCGCGCCTGGAGCCTCGCCTCCCCGACCGGGAGCGCGCCGAGCCGCCGGGGCCGAGCCGCCGCGAGACGAGCGTCGCGGCGCCGCCTCCAGTGGAGCGCCTCTCCCCGGCACCATCACCATTGCCACCGTCGCCGGCACCCGCCGAGCCGCGCCTCGTCATCGGCAAGGTCGTGGTCGAGATCGTCCCCCCGGCGCCACCGGCGGTACGGGTCGTGCCGCCTCCCGCCGCGCCTCTGCCGCCGCGGCCGTTCGGTGCGGGGGCGCCCTCGTCCGGTCTCTTCCGACGGCCGCGGGGTCTGGGCCAGTCCTGATGGCACTGCTCGACCTCTCGCTCGTCACGGAAACGCTCGTCAACGTCGTGCGCGAGAGCATCGAGGCCTCTCCCGCCTGGCCCGCGGGCCAGGTCCCCGACGTGAGCGGGCTGTCTCCCGACCGGCTGGCCGGCAACAACGCGCTCGGAATCTACATGTACCACCTGTCCGAGGAAGCGGCGCTGAAGAGCCAGCCGTGGCCGAACCGCCCGCTCCATCCGATCCGCTACTCGCCCATGGGCCTCAACCTCTCCTACGTCGTGTGCGGCCGCAGCGACTTGAGCGAGGAGGGAACGCCCAACCTGGCGCCCTTTCGCGAGCAGCTCCTCATGGGCCTGGCCGTGAAGGCCCTGCACGACAACCCGATCATCGACGACGACACCGTGGTGGCGGGGGTGCCGGTGATGCCGGCGGCGATGCGGGGAGGCGACAACAAGCTGCGGATCGAGCTGCGCCACCTGGCGCCGAGCGAGGCGGTGAGCTACTGGACGGCGGGCACCCTGCCGCTGCGTCTGTCCGCGTACTACGAGGCGCGGGTGGTCCTCCTGGAGCCCGAAGAGCCGCCGACCGGCGGCGGCCGCGTGCTCTTCTACCAGGTGCTCACCTTCCTGGGCGGCCTTCCCCGGCTGGTCACCTCGCGCAGCCTCATCGCCTTCACCGTCCCCGGCGAAAGCACGCCGCGCACGGTGGAGGCCCAGCCCGCGCAGTGCGCGTACGACACGGAGCTGGTGCTCGTCGGCGTGAACCTGGCCGGCGATCGCGTCTCGCTGCTGGTGCGCGCGGCCGGGTGGCCGGACCCGATCGAGGCCGATCCCGCCTGGGGCGTGGCCGCCTCGGGTGACCGGGTGTTCGCCACCGTGCGCGCCACGGTGGGGCCCGCCGCCGTCCTGCCCGGCACCTACAGCGCGGCGGTGGTCGTGGTGCGCTCCTTCCCGACGCCGGGCGGACCGCCCAAAGAGGTCGCCCAGACCTCGAACCAGACGCCGTTCACGATCATCCCCGGTGTCACCGCCCTTTCCACCGTCTCCGCCAACGGCGTCTTCACGATCACGGGAGGGACCTTCCAGCACCCCCAGCTCCCGCCGGAAGCGGTGCGCGCGTTCATCGGAGACGCCCAGCTCGTGTCCGGGACGGGCGGCGCGCTCGGTCCCGGGGAGTTCGCGGTGCTCGACGCCACGCACATCGAGGCGCGCCTGCCCGCCGGGTCGCTCCCGGGCCGGCCCCTGCCCGTTCGCATCCTGATCAACGGCGCGGAGTCGCCGCCACGGTGGGTCACCGCGCCATGACGATGCCCGCGCCGGTGGCCGCGATCCCGGACCTCGCGGATCTCGTGCCCTTGCGCGTGCGCCTGCGGGCGCAGCGCCGCGTGGCCTGGCTGCGAAGCCTGTGGAGTCGCGGGAGCGGCGCGCCGGCGCCCGGTACGGCCCACGCCGAGATCGACGCAATCCTGGAAGGTTGGGACGACGCCGAGGCCGAGCGTCGCTGGCAGAGTGACGGTGCCGTGCGCGCGCTGGGCGAGGAGATCGACCGCGTCGACAGTCTCGTGGCCGAGCGCGGGTCGCGGCTGGCCCGCCTGGCCACCGTCTTCGGCCTGGACACCGCGGAGTCGGACTATGTCCAGGTCTGCCTGGCGGCGGCCCTGGACGCCTCGCTGGGGCGCGTGTTCGCCTACCTGGAGAACCACGCCTCCCGTGCCTATCCCACGGAGGCGCTGGTGGCGCGCCTCTTCGGCCACGGCCTGCACCGCGTGCTGCTGCCGGAGTCTCCCTTGCGGCGATGGGAGCTCATCCAGGCGACGCCGATGGGGCCGGGCGAGCCGGACGTCTTGTCTTGCGATCCGCTCGTCCGCGACTGGCTCCTGGGCGACCACCGGCTGGACGAGGTGCTGGTGCCGCTGGCGCGGATCCAGCCGACGCTCGAGCCGCTGGAAGGATGGCGGGTCGAGGAGACGGCGCAAAGACTCCGCGCGACGCTCGAGACCGCCCGCGCGCGGGTGTGCGTGGTGGGGCCGCCGGGAAGCGGCCGCCGCACGCTCGCGGCCGGCGTGGCGGCCAGCCTCGGCCTGAGCCTCCTCGTGATCGACGTGGACGCGGTCCCCGACGAGGACTGGCGGCGCGTGTTCCTGCGCGCGCACCGCCAGGCCTTCCTCGACGGCTGCGCTCTGGCCTGGGTGGGCGAGAGTGCCCACACCCGCCGATGGCCCGACGTTGTCACCCCGTTCCCGCTCCAGTTCGTCATCGCGGAAGCGGGCGAGACACCCGTCTCCCGCGGCGACCTGATCGACCAGGTGATGGAGGTGCCCGCGCCGGCGCTCGCCGAGCGGAGGAGCTTGTGGCGCATGCACGTGGCGACGGCCTCGTCGTGGAGCGAGCCGGAGCTGGCCGCGCTCATCTCGAACCACCAGGTCGGCCCGGGCGAGATCGCCGCCGTGGCCGCGCGCGTTCCCGCCACCGCCGCGGAGGCGGCCGCCCTGGTGCGCGAGTCCTCGCGCCACCGCCTCGGAGACCTGGCGCGCGGGGTGGAGTGCCCGTTCACGGTCGACGACCTGGTGGCGCCCGAGCCGCTGCGCACGGCCCTGGCCGACTTCGTCTTCGAGGCGCGCGAGCGGGCGGCCTTCTGGGAGCAGCCCGCGGCCCGCCGCCTCTTCCCGCAAGGCCGGGGCCTGTTCGCGCTCTTCACCGGCACGCCCGGCACCGGCAAGACCATGGCCGCCCAGGTGGTGGCCGCGGACCTGGGGCTCGACCTCTTCCGCATCTCGCTGGCGACGGTGGTGTCGAAGTACGTGGGAGAGACGGCCAAGAACCTGTACCGGATCCTGGCCCGCGCGGAAGCCATGGACTGCGTGCTGCTGTTCGACGAAGCGGACGCGCTCTTCGGGAAGCGAACCGAGATCAAGGACGCCCACGACCGTTTCGCGAACACCGACACCAACTACCTGTTGCAGGCGATCGAGGCCTATCGCGGGATCGCCATCCTGGCCACCAACAAGAAGTCCAACATGGATCCCGCCTTCACGCGCCGGCTGCGCCACGTGCTGGAGTTCGCCCGCCCGGACGCCACCCTGCGGCAACGCCTCTGGGAGCGCCTGATCGGCGAGCTGGCCGGCCTGGAGCAAGCCGCGAGCCTCGCCCGCGCCATCGCGGCCCTGGCCGCGGCCACGGACATGAGCGGTGGCCAGATCAAGTTCGCCGTGCTGGGGGCCCTGTTCGCCGCCCGCCGGGACGGCACGCCCCTCACCGTGCGGCACCTGCTCTACGGCGTCGACCGCGAGCTGACCAAGGAAGGACGCGCGTTCCCCGAGCGCGAACGGGAAAGGGTGGCCGGTGCGGCGCACTGAAGGCGGCCTCCTGGAGATCCGCTCCCTGGTCGTGCGCCTGGCCGGCCTCGACCCGGCCGCGGCGCGATGGCTGGCCGAGGAGCTGGGGCGGCGCCTCGCCGAGGAGCTGGGGGCGTACCCGCTGCGCTCGGCGGCGGCGCCGGCGGAGCTGTACGTGCGGCTGCCGGCGGGCACTTCCGAGCGCGACCTGCCGAGCGTGATCGCGCACCGCATCCGGATGGAGATGCCGTGAGGCGGCCCGTGCGGCGCATCGACTAGGAGGCCCCATGGGCATCGGCGGATTCATCAACGGCATCGCCGCTCCCCCGCCGCGCAAGGCGGCCCTCGTGCAGTTCTCCGCCCCCTTCCTGGAGCCGGCCACGAACGTCATCGTGTTCCAGTACAACCCCGAATCGCTGACGCGCACCATCGCGCCGTACGACCCCGCACCGACCCAGCCCATGCCGGTCCCGGAAAGGGCGGCCGGCACCGAGCAGGCGGCCTCCTCGGTGCCCGACGACCAGCAGCCGTTCCACCCGGTCGAGACCATCTCCCTCAACCTCATCCTCGACGCCAGCGACGCGCTCGAGTTCCCCGAGCTCAACCCGGAAGCGGTCAGGAGCGGCGTGGCCGATCGCCTGGCCGCGCTGGAGATGCTCCTCTACCCGGCGCTGGAAGGCACGGAGACCCAGCTGGCGGGCAGCGCCGCCGATTCGGTCGGCGGCGGCGGCAGCAGCGGCGGCGGCAAGGCGCCGGGCCTCACCGCCGCCGTACCCCAGCGCCGCCGGGTGCCCACCGTCCTCTTCGTCTGGGGCCCGGGCCGGATCGTGCCCGTGCGCGTGACGACCTTCACCGTCGAAGAGGTGCAGTACAACCACCTGCTCTACCCGCACCGGGCCAAGGTGGCCCTCGGCCTGCGCGTGATCACGTCGGAGACGATCGCCTCCATCAACCCGCAACGGCGCGAGCACGAGCTGGCCGCCTCCGCCTACGACCAGACCTTCAAGCTGAAGCAGCGCCTGGCCCAGGACAGCAGCGACCGCGCCATCGACGCCCGCATGGGCCTGTCGCCGTTCTGAGAGGGATCCATGTTCGACTCCAACAGCCGTTACGCGGACCTCGCGACCTACACCGTTCTGGATCGGCGCGGCCGCTGGGTGGTCGTGGTGCCGGCGCCCGATGCGCCGGCGCAATCGCGGCTCGGCCTCCACCGCCACCGCGATGGAGAGCGCCTGGACCACTACGCGGCCCATTACCTGGGCGACGCCACCGCCTACTGGCGCATCTGCGAGCTGGGCGACGTCATGCTGCCGGAAGCGCTCAGCGAAGCGCTCGAGGTGGCCATCCCCGCCAAGGTCGGCTGATGGGGCAGGGGTTCCAGGTCGAGGTCGGTGGCGCGGTCGTGCCCGCGCTGGCCAGTCCCGGCCTGGTGGAGGTCCACGAACGGCTGGGCGAGCCCACCTCCTACCGCTTGCAGTACCCCGTCGACATCGGCGACGGGGACATGACGCTCCTGGGCCACGCCGGCATCGGGCCCGGATCGGAGATCGCGGTGAAGGTGCCGGCGCAGGGAAGAACCCACGTCCTCGTCAAGGGGCCGGTCCACGGCCAGCGCATCCGGATCGTGCACGGCGGCGCGCAGTCCTGGGTGGAGGTGTGCGGCTCGGACCGCTCGATCGAGCTGGACCGCGAGGTCAAGACGCGGGTCTGGGACGGCGTCCGCTCCAGCGACGTGGTGCGCGAGATCATCAAGCCGCTCGGGTTCAAGGCGGACATCGAGGACACCCGCGACCAGCACGAGGAGCGCAGGCACACGCTGGTGCAGGCCGATACGGACCTGCGCTTCGTGCGCCGCCTGGGCCGGCGCTACGGCTTCCTCTTCTGGCTCACCACCGACGAGGCCGGGCTCTCGACCGCCCACTTCCGGCGGCCGCCCCTCGGAGGCACGGCCACCGCCCAGCTCGTGATCAACCGGCACGAGCCCAAGCAATCGACCATCGCCGCCCTCGACATCGCCTGGGACGTCGAGCGGTCGACGCGTGTCGATGCGCTGCAGCTGGGCCTCAACGACAAGAACGTCATCGACGGCAGCGTCTCCGAATCCCCCCTCGTCGCCCTGGGCGCCCGCGCCCTTTCCGCCGTGGCCGGCGGCGCGCGCAGCACCCAGGTGGTGGCCGCGGTCGACGGCGTGGACGACCTGGCCCAGCGCGCGGAGGCGGCCCTCATCCAGGAGGGCTGGTTCGTGGAGGCCGCCTGCGAGACCAGCCTCAACGCGCTGGGCCGGCTCGTTCGGGCCCACACCCTCGTCGAGGTGCAGGGGGCGGGGCTCGTGCACAGCGGGAAGTACCTGGTGGCGTCCGTACGCCACGCGATCAACACCGAGGGCCACGTGATGGACCTGAAGCTGAGCCGCAACGCATGGGGTGCCCAATGATCGAGCAGGACCTGCTGGCCTTGATCCTGGACCTCACCCGCAGCCGCCATTTCGGGAAGTACCGCGGGACGGTCGTGTCCAACGCCGACGAGGACGGCCGCTGCCGGTTGAAGGTGAAGGTGCCGGCCGTCCTCCGGAACGAGGCCGTCTGGGCGCTGCCCTGCGTGCCCTATGCGGGCGACGGTGTCGGCTTCGTCTCGCTGCCCCCGAAGGGCGCGGGCGTGTGGGTGGAGTTCGAGGGCGGCGATCCCTCCTTCCCCGTGTGGACCGGCTGCTTCTGGGCGGACGGCGAAGCGCCCGAGAAGGGTGAGCCGAGCGTGAAGATCTGGAAGACGGACAAGGCGACGATCCGCATCGACGACGACGGCGACGAGATCCTGGTGGAGAACAGCAGCCAGGCGCGGGTGGCGCTGGCGGAGAGCGTGGTGAGCGAGGCCGGCCAGGCCAAGCACAGCGTGGGATCGGCGGGTGTGGTCAGCGAGCAGGGCGCGGGCAAGGTCCAGGTGACGGTGGCCACCGTGAGCGTGAACAACGGCGCCCTGGTGGTGGTGTGAATGGCCGCGCTCACGCTCGCTTCGCGGCTCGTTTGTCCGCACGGCGGCACGGTGGTGGTGGTCACCTTCAACACGCGCGTGCAGGCGGCGGGCACGCCCATGTTGACCTCCTCCGACCTGTTCCTGGTGGTCGGTTGCCCGCTGACGCTCGGCCCGGCGCCCAGCCCCTGTCTCACCGTCCAGTGGCTCGCCTCGGACCGCAAGTCGAAGCTGGCGGGCGGGACCACGCTCAGCACGGCCAGCGTCGGGATCTGCAAGGCGGCCAGCGGCGGCCCGCAGGGCACGGTGGCCGTGGCCGCCAACCAGGGCCGCGCATCGTGACGAGGCGCCGTCCATGAAGGAGCCCTTCACCAGCATCCGCCACCCGATCGCGATCAACGCCGGGCTGGGGCGCCTGGCCCGCGAGGACAGGTACGCGGCCCACGTGGAGCAGCTCATGCGCCAGGTGCTGCTCACCAACCCCGGCGAGCGCATCAACCGGCCCGACTTCGGGTGCGGCCTGCGGCGCATGGTCTTCGCCCCCAACAGCAACGTGTCGGCCAGCCTGGTGCAGGTGAGCGTGCTGCAGGCCCTGGAGAAGTGGCTGGCCCCGGTGGTGAAGACCGAAGAGGTGGTGGCGGTGGCGGAGAACGAGAAGCTGCTGGTCACCATCCGCTACGTGCTCAAGGCGCGCCAGGAGCGGCGCTACCTGAACGTCGAAGTGGCGCTCTGATGCCGCCGGACCGCCGCAACGCGCTCGCCTTCCAGAACGACGTCACCGGCATCGACTTCGTCTTCGTGGCCGCCGACCAGGTGAACCTGGACGTCTTCTTCCTCACCGATCCGCTGGGGCTGGCCACGCCGCTGGACGACGTGACGACGTCGCAGGTGCGCGTCCACGCCGACGGCCTCCCGGACGTTCCCGTGACGTCGGTGACGAACGTGATCTCCGACGGCCGCAACGTGATCCGCCTGGTGACGGCCTTCCCTGGTGGCTTCTCCCCCTACCGGCTCTTCATCGACGACGCGCGCATCGATCCCTTCTTCAACGACGTCCCGCTCAACTTCAAGGCCAACTGCCCGAGCGCTTTCGATTGCGAGCCGCCGCCGCACGAATGCCCACCCGAGACGACCGTCGATTTCCCGGTGGAGACGCTGGCCCGCGACTGGTCGAGCTTCCGCCGCGCGCTGCTCGACTTCGCCTCGCTGCGCTATCCGGACTGGAAGGACCGGCTGGAAGCCGACGTGGGCGTCATGCTGGCCGAGGTCATGGCCCACGTGGGCGACGAGATGTCGTACTACCAGGACCGCATCGCCCGCGAGCACGCGTTCGAGACGGCCAGCCAGCGCCGTTCGGTCCGCCGGCACGCGCGCCTCGTCGACTACGAGGTCCACGACGGCCTCGCCGGGCGGGGTTGGCTCGACGTCCAGGTGCAGCCGGCGTTCCCGGGGCCACAAGCCCTGTCCGCGGGCACCGACGTGTGGGCCGAGTCCGACGGCGGCGAGGTGGTGAACGGCACCTTCGTGCCGCGCCGCATTCCCTTCGAGGTCGGACGCGGCCTCCGCGAGGTGCTGGCGGGCAAGGTCTACGCCGTGAACGCCGCGCGCAACGCGCTCTTCGCTCACCTCTGGGACGAGACGGAGACGTGCCTGCCGGTGGGCAGCACCGAGGTCTGGATCAACGGCCATCACGCGGCGGACCTGCTCCCCTTCGACGATCTGCCGCCGGACCGGCCTCCAGGGCGATGGGTGCTGCTGCAGACCGATCCGCTCGACCCGTCGCTGCCGGCGCGGCGGCACGTGGTGCGCCTGGTGTCCGTCACCGACGAGACCGACCCCCTGGGCACCGCGCTCGGCACCGGCGCCGACGTCACGCACCTCGTCTGGGAAGACGCCCAGGCCCTGCCCTTCGAGATGGACCTGGAGCAGGCCTTCGCCGTGCGCGCGAACCTCGTGCCGGTCACGGCCGGCCAGACGTTCGTCCGGCGCTTCTCGATCGGTCCCAACAGCGAGCCCATCGTGCCCCCGGCGGTCGAACGGACCGGTGCCAACGCCTCCGTGGCCTATCTCTTCACGCTTCCGGACGACGACGGAGAAGGCCTGTGCTGGCTGAGCGCGGACCGGGATCCGCGCCAGGCCCGGCCGGAGGTCCATCTCACGGAGGCCACGTTCGTGGACCCGAGCTGGGTGGTGGGCCCTCTCTGGGAGTGGCGCCGCTCGCTCCTGGGCGGACGATCACTGCCACGCGACCGTCATTTCTTCCTCGACGACGGCACCTGGACCCGCGTCGTCGGCTTCCACCGGCTGCAGGGCGAGGTGGTCCACGTCGATTACCGCAGCGGCTCCGGCGTGACGCTGCGGTTCGGAGACGGTGAGTTCGGACGCTCGCCGGACCGCGGCAGCGGCCTGCCCGCGGACGACTCGTTCTTCCAGGTGACCTACCGGCTGGGCAACGGCCGGCGCACGAACGTACCGGCGGATGCCGTCACGCGCTGGGATACGAACGACGCGTCGCTGGTCTTCATCGCGTCCGTGCGCAACCCGCTGCCGACGAGCGGCGGCCTGGACGCCGAGACCCTCGCCGACGTGAAGAAGCTCGCGCCGCAGGCCTTCCGTGCCGTCACCTTCCGCGCGGTTCGACCCGAGGACTACGCCGAGGCCGCGGAGCGCCTGCCTTTCGTCTCGCGTGCGGGCGCGTCCTTTCGCTGGACCGGCAGCTGGCTGTCGGCCTTCGTGGCCGCGGATCCGAAGGGACAGTCGAGCCTCACGGAGGAGCAGCGGGTCGCGGTATCGGTGCACCTCGACCGCTTCCGGCAGGCGGGCCGCGAAGTGTTCGTCCTGCCCCCCCGCTACGCCGACCTCGACCTGCAGATCCTGGTCTGCGTAGAGCCGAGCTCCTACCCCGGCGACGTCGCGGAGGCGGTCCTGGTGGCGCTGCTCGGCAAGGGCGGCGTCCTCCCCGTGCCGGGATTCTTCCATCCCGACCGCTTCACCTTCGGGACTCCCCTGGACCGCAGCGAGCTCGAGGCCGCCGTCCAGCGCGTGGCCGGCGTGAAGGCGGTGGAGAACGTGCGCATCCGGCGGCGGGGCGTGTTCGATTGGCGCGACTTCCTCGAGCTCAGCTACGCCCCGGCCCGCGACGAAGTGATCCGAGTGGACAACGACGCGCGGCACCCGGACCGCGGGACGCTAAGCCTCGTCACGGACGGTGGCGCGTGAGCTGCCCCTGCGACGTGCGGGTGTTCCCGCCCCCGCTCGTCATCCCGGCCGGGCTTCCCGACCTGCCCCGGCAGATCGCCGGTTTCCCGGAGTTCCGGACCGCGCTCCTCGCCGCCATCCCCCACCACGCCGCCCTGCGCCACTGGCGGGCCCGCGGCGACGAGGACTTCGGCGTGATGCTCCTCGAGATGTGGGCCTACATCGCCGACGTGGTGTCGTTCTACGACAAGGTGATCGCGGACGAGGGCTACTTGCGCACGGCGCGGCTCCGGCCCTCGGTGCGGCGGCTGGTTTCGCTGCTGGGCCACGTGCCACGGCCCGCGGTCGGCGCCACCGCGCGGCTGGCCGCCATCGCCGACGGCGTGCGGCCGGTCGTGGTCCCGGTGGGTGCGGCGTTCCGATCCGGCGCCTTCGACGGCGAGCCGCCGCAGGTCTTCGAGGCCGACCTGCAATCGCTGGCCCATCCGGCGCTGAACCGCCACGCGGTGGCGCCGCCCCGACAGACGACGTTGGAGGGGAGTGTCGCCGCCTTCCTTCTCGAGCCGGCCACGGCCCTCGCCCGCGAAGGCGACGCGGTCCTCCTGGAGCTGGGCGCAGCGGGAACACGCCTGCGCAGCGTCGCCCGCGCCGCCAGAGTCACGGACTCCGACCGGCGCGCGTACCTGCGCGTGGAGCTGGACACCGTGGTGCCCCTGCCCACGTCTGTCCCGCTGGCGCAAGCGCGCATCACCAAGGCCACCCAGAAGGCCAACCTGCGGGTGCCCGTCGACGCGAGCGAGGCGGCCCCCCTGGTCGAGGCGGGCGGATTGTCCCTCGTCACCCTCGACGGCGTGTATCCGCAGATCAAGACGAACGACCGCCTGCTGGTGGCGCGCGGCGCCGATCGCCGCTGGTCGACGGTGGTCGCTCGCCGGGAGCGGCCGTTCACGGTCTCGCCGGCGTCCAGCTTCACCGTAGGCGGGACCACGGTGACGACACCGGCGGTCAAGGCGCCGCACACCGTGCTCGCCCTGCGGCCCGCCCTCAACGCGGGACCGGGAGAAGACTGGAACGCGGGGGCCGCGGCCGATCTCGTCGTGCATTTCGGCCTGGTGGATGCGGGGCGCATCGCCGGCGCCGCCGCCACGGCGCTGGCGCCATCCGACGAGCTGCGCCTCATCGACCTGCAGCCACCGACGGACCCGCCGGCACCCGACCGCTTCCTGCTCCTGGACGGCGAGGAGCGGGGCGTCGAGCTGCGCGGCGCGCTGGACTTCGCGCACAGCGTCCTCGTCCCGGACGCGGAATCGTCCTGGTCTCCCGACCTGCGCCTCCCCGTCGCGGCGTACGCCAACGTGCTGGATGCCTCACGTGGGGAGACCGTCTCCCGCGAGGTGCTGGGCAGCGGGGACGCCTCACTGGCCGACCAGCCGTTCCGGCTCCAGAAGTCGCCGCTCACCTACCTCGCCTCGCCCACCGCCGCCAACGAGTCCGGCGTGGCTTCCACTCTCGCCGTGTGGGTCGACGGCGTGCGCTGGAGCGAGGTGGCGAGCTTCTTCGCCCAGCCTGGCGACGCGCAGGTCTACGTCCTTCGCCAGGACGACGAGGGCGCCACCGTCGTCACCTTCGGCGACGGCGTCAACGGCTCACGCCTGCCGAGCGGGCAGGACAACGTGGTGGCGACCTATCGCTTCGGTGCCGGCGCGGCCTGCCCGCCGGCCGGGTCGATCAAGCAGCTCGCGAAGCCGGTGGCCGGACTCCAGGGCATCGTGAACCCGGTGGCCGCCGCCGGCGGCGCCGACGCCGAGAGCGCCGAGAAGATCCGGAGCCTCGCGCCGCGCTCGGCCCTCCTCCTCGGGCGGGCGGTGTCGATCCTGGACATGGAAGCGGCCGCGGCCGGCATGCCGGGCGTAATCGCGGCCGCCGCGGAATGGAGATGGGAAGGGCGGCGCCAACGGCCGGTGGTGAAGGTCTTCTACATCGGGCCCGCGGGCCTGGAGGCGACGGTCACGCGGCGCCTGCGCGCCATCTCGGATCCCTCCACCCCGATCGACGTGGAGGTGGCGGAGGCGCTCGCGGCCCTGCTCGCGATCGACGTGGAAACGGACGAGCGGTACCTGGCCCAGGACGTGGCCCTGGCCGTGCAGGCCGCGCTGCTGGACGAGGATTCCGGACCGCTGGCGGCCGAGCGGATCGGCATCGGCCGGGCCCTCTTCCGCAGCCGCGTCTTCGAGGCGGTGCTGCGCGTGCCGGGCGCCGTGGGCGTCCGCGCGCTGCAGTGGAACGGTGATCCCTGGGACGAGGGGCCGCCGGCGGGCTACGGCAAGGACCCCGGGGCCGGGAAGTACTTCGATTTCGAGTCGGGCCACCTCGTCGTGAGCGGGAGCCCTGCACATGGCTGACGTCGCGGCCGACGGATACGAGCGCTACTACGCCGAGAAGCTCTGGCAGCTGATCCCGTCGGTGCACCGGCACGAGGACGGGATCGCCGCGCAGCCGGGCGTGCTGCGCGCACTGGTGGAGATCCTGGCCGGCCAGGCCGCGCTGCTGCGACGCAGCCAGGACCGGCTGTGGGAAGACGGCTTCATCGAGCTGTGCGACGACTGGTCCGTGCCCTACATCGGCGAGCTCGTGGGCACGCGCCTCGTCTCCGCGCTGGACCCGCGCGCCCGGCGCACCGACGTGGCCAACACGATCCACTACCGACGTCGCAAGGGCACCGTCCGCGTCCTGGAGCAGCTGGTCGCCGACATCACGGGCTGGGAGGGCAAGGTCACGGAGAGCTTCCGCTCCCTGGCCCGCGGCCGGCACGGCCTGGACCCGGCGCCGAGCCTCGCGCTGGGTCTCGTCGGCCGTTTCTCGGGCACGCCGCGCGGAGGCGTGGCCGACCTCCGCGACGTGCGCGTGGCCGCGCTGGCGGGGGGGCCGTTCGAGGAGTACGCGCACACGCCCGACGTGCGCCGAGCGCGCGGACTGAGCGGCCTCTTCAACATCCCCAGGATCCTGTTCCATCTGTTCCGCCTGGTGGCGGAGCCGGTCGAGGGAGCGACGCCCTTCGCGCGCGCCGACGGGCTCACCTTCACCTTCGATCCCTCCGGCCGCGAGGTCCCGCTCTTCGCCCCGCGCCGGCGTCTCACCGACTTCGACGAGTGGCGGTCGGCCCTGCCGTGGGAAGTACCGGCTCCCCTGTCCTGCCGCCTGCTCGGCCATGCCGAATATCAGATCGAGGAGGCGCTCGTGCAGGCCTTGGAAGCGGGCGGCATCGCCCAGGCCCCCGAGCTGCGGCGGATCGCCGGCGTCCGCTTCCGCGACGAAGCCAGGCTGCGCGATGGTCTCTCTCTCCTGCCGAGCGCCGTCGTGTTCCTGGGTGCGGGAGTGTTCGACCAGATCCTGGAAGGCGCCCTCGTCGCCGACTGCGGAAAGAACGCCCTCGTACCCACGTCGGCCGCGCTTCCCGGCGCGCTGTGGATCGCGCCCACGGGTGCCGCGATCCTCCCCCGGGCGCGCGTCGTCGCGGGCGACCTCGGTGACTTCACCCTGACCGTCCCCGACAAGGACGCGATCGTGGATCCCGAGCGCGGGCGGTTCAAGCTGCTCCAGGCGATCGCTCCGCCCTCCGCGGGCGCGCGCGTCGCCTACCACTACGGTCGGCCCGGTCCCATCGGCGCCGGCACCTACGACCGCAGCGACTTCGTCGCTCCGCCGCCCAAGACGCTGTTCCCCGCGGCCACGGTCGGGTCACAGCAGATCGCGTTCCCGGCGGGCGCGTTGTCGGGCGTGTTCGAAGTCGTGGACAGCGCGACCTACAGTCCCATCGACGACGTGGACGTGACGGCTCTAGTCCTGCAGGCCGCCGACCAGGAGCGGCCCTACGTCCGGTTGCAGGCGGACTGGATCGTGACCGCGCCGGGGCCCGCGGAGGCGACCCTCGACGTCGACGGCCTCTGGTTCGGGGCCGAAGGCGCGTTCGCCATCGTGTTGCGAGGACCGTGGACGCGCGTGGCCTTCCGGCACGCCACGCTCGACCCGGGCGGGACCGACGTCGACGGCGATGCCATTCGCCCGGTGCGGCTGGTGGTGGAAGGCGAGGTCGACGAGCTGATCATCGACCACTCGATCATCGCCACCATCGAGGTGCGGGGCCGCGGCCTCATCGACCGCGTCGCCATCAACGATTCCATCCTCGACGCGGCCGCCGCCGGCGGGCCCGCGCTGGCCCTCTCGCCGGGCCGCGTGGAGCTGCGGCGCGTGACCGTGTTCGGAGCGCTGGACGTGGAGGGCCTGGATGCCTCCGAGGCCCTCATCACCGGAAACGTCGACGTCACCGACACCCAGAACGGCTGCTTCCGCTTCAGCGCCGCTCCTGCCGGAAGCCGCCTGCCGCGGCCCTATCGCTCTCACGTCCTCCCACCCGCCCCCCACGTCTTCACCTCCGTCGTGTTCGGGCACCCGGGTTACGCGCAGCTCAGCGCCAGCGCGCCCGAGGCGCTGGTGCGGGGAGCGGAGAACGGCAGCGAGATCGGCGCCTGGAGCAGCCTCATCAACCCCATCAAGCTCGACAGCCTGTCCCACAAGGTGGAGGAGTTCCTCCCCTTCGGGCTGATCCCCGTGTTCATCCAAAGGACCTGAGAGGGAGCGCCAGCATGGGCACCACCGACCTGTCCCGAGCCGCTTTCGATGCGAGGAAGCGCTACACGAGCGTCCGGATGCAGCAGGGACGCGTCCTCCTGGACGACGACTTCAACGATGCCGAGCGCATCCAGGACGAGGACGAGCGGCGCGCGCGGCTGGACATCATCGGCCCCTCCGGCAGCCCCGACGACGGGTTCCGTGTCGCGAACGGCCGCATCAACTCGCGCGGCGACATGACCTTCGACATCCTGGCCGGCACGCTGTACCTGGGCGGGCTGCGCGTCGTGAATCACGAGCGGGAGGACTTCGCCCAGCAACCGGACTGGCTTCAGCAGCCCGACGCCGAGCGTGCCCTGCCGCCCGACGACCGCCTCGATCTGGTCTATCTCGAGACCTGGCGCCAGAGCGTCACCGCGGTCGAGGACGGCGAGCTGTTCGAGGCCGCCCTGGCCGGGCCGGACACCTCGACCCGCGTCCGCATCATGTGGCGCGTGCGCCTGGCGGCGGGTATCAAGCAGACCGAGTGCGTGACGGCATGGGAGGCGCTCGTCGCATCGTGGCAGGCCGCCGGGCTGGGCACGGTCACGCCCAGCGGAGAGCGCATCGTGAACGCCCAGCTGAAGGTGGGCTTCATCCCGGGCACTCCCGGCGACCTCTGCTCACCGTCGGTGGCCGGCGGCTACCTCGGCGCCGAGAACCAGGCCATCCGCGTGGAGCTGGTCGACGCCACCCACTTCACGTGGGGCTTCGACAACGCCGCGCCGCTCTACCGTGTGAGGATCGGCGCCGACCGCGCCACGGTGACCTTCGAGACCGAGCCCAAGGACCAGGCCCACTGGCCGCTGGCGGACCAGACGGTCGAGATCCTGCCCTGGTCGGCGGTGCTGCCGAACGGAGAGAAGGTGGCGGAGATCGCGGGCCACCTCTCGCGCGTGCAGTCCTCGTACGACCCCGACACGCGCACCCTCACCCTCACCACGCCCATTCCGGCCGGACCACCCGTCTTCGGGCAGGAATGGAAGGACCGCGAGGACGCCGCGCTGCTCGCGCCCACCGGCGAAGACGAGTACTACTTCCTCCGCGTCTGGTCGCGCGGCGACGACCTCGCGTCCGATCCCGCCATCCCCTTCACGCCGGGCACGGCCGTCCCGCTGGGCACCACCGGGCTCACCGTCACGCTGACCGGCAGCGAGTTCGTGACCGGCGACCACTGGATCATCGCCGCGCGCCCGGAGACGCCCGACCAGGTCGTCCCCTGGAGCCTGGAGACCGGGCGCGGCGTGCACGGCGTGCGGCGCTTCTTCACCCCGCTGGCCGTGATCCGCTGGGCGAACGACGGCAGCTCGATCTCCTTCGAACAGCTCAGTGACTGCCGCCATGTCTTCCCTCCCCTCACGCGGCGCAACACCTGCTGCACCGTCACCGTGGGCGACGAGCGCGAGAGCTTCGGGATCTTCACCTCCATCCAGGACGCCGTGAACAACCTGCCCGTCAGCGGGGGCAAGGTGTGCGTCCTGCCCGGGAGGTACCAGGAGCAGGTCCTCATCGAGGGCCGCGCCCACATCACCGTCGAGGGCTGCGGGAAGCGGTCACGGCTGGTGGTGCCGCCGGGCCGCGAGAGCTACGGGGTCCTGATCGTCGGCTCCCAGGACATCACCATCCGGGAGATGGCCATCGAAGCGGGCGGCAACGTGGGCATCGCGGTGGCCGACGCGCTGGGGCCGCCGCCGGCCAATCCGCATCCCACCTCGCTGCCCTTCCTGGATCGCGCGGTGATCGTGGACGACAAATTCCCATCGGAGAAGCGCACCGACCGCATCACGCTCGAGGACCTGTACCTCTCCGCCCTGTCGCTTCCCGCGGTGGCCACCGCGGGCGGACGGCACATCGTCCTCCAGCGCAGCTTCGTGCTGGCCGGCCCCCTGCCCGAGCCCATGGGCCGCGGTCCGGAAGGCCGCTGGCCGGCCGTGTTCGTCATGTCCGATGACGTCCTCATCGAGAAGAACGAGGTCCTGGCCGCGAGCGAGCCCGTCATCGTCATCGAGCTGGCTCCCCTTCCAACCTTCACGCGCACCCACATGGGGGGAATCCAGATCGGCGGCGGATCGGAGCGCGTCGAGATCAGGCGGAACGTGATCACCGGCGGCAACGGCCACGGGATCACGCTGGGATCCTGGGCCTGGGTCTCGAAGGTCATCATCCTCGGC
>JBGPBV010000113.1:0-23438 GCA_041481445.1 Vicinamibacteria bacterium | reverse complement strand
TGTCTTCCGGCGCGCCCGAGCCATACGAGGTTCGGGCCCGCGTCGTCGGCCGCACCGACAGCGCCGACGAGGCTCTACGCATCGGCAACGAGGTGGAGACGCTCTACACGAACGGGCCGGCGGCGGGCGGCGGAGCGACGCGGCAGGTGCGGGAGGTCATCGGCGTGGCCAGCGCCTTCCTGCCTCGCGAGCGGGTGAGCACGACGGTGCAGTGCCTGGAGGTGACGCCTTGAAGCTGCGACAGATCGCCCACTCCCGCACGGGAGACAAGGGCACGGCGGCCAACATCTCGGTGATCGCGTACCGGGCGGAGGACTATCCCATCCTGGAGAGATACGTGACGGCCGCGCGCGTCAAGGAGCACTTCCACGGGATCGTGCGGGGCGAGGTGGAGCGCCATGCCCTCCCGCGGATCGGCGCGCTGAACTTCGTGATGCGAGATGCCCTCGGCGGAGGAGTCACGCGCTCCCTCGCGCTCGACGCCCACGGCAAGAGCCTCAGCTCCGCGCTCCTGAGCCTGGAGCTGCCGGATGCCGAGGGAAGAGAGTCGAGCGACGATCGATAGGGTCGGCGAGGTGGGAATGAAGATGATGCGGGCGGGAGGCCTTCTCGCGGCGGCGCTGGCCCTCTGGAGCACGTCCGCCGGCGCCGAGGTCGTGCGCATCGACATCACATCGCGCGAGCCGATGAACAACGGGCAGACGGTCGGCGCCGCCGGCCCGTTCGAGATCCTCCGCGGCAAGGTCTACGGAGAGATCGATCCGTCGGGCCCGCACAACCGGATCATCCAGGACATCGGCCTCGCCCCGCGCAACGCGCGCGGAAGGGTCGAGTACGTCGCCACCTTCGCCCTGGCGAAGCCGGTCGACATGGCCAGATCGGCGCGCGTCCTCCTCTATCAGGTCGTCAACCGGGGCAACGGCCAGGCCGTCGCCAGCCCCGAGGGCTACGTCTCCCTCGTCAGCGGCTGGCAGGGGGACGTCATCCCGACCCCGAGCAACCAGACGATCGTGGTGCCGGTGGCCAGGCAGAAGGACGGATCGCCCATCACCGGCCCGGTGCTCGCCCGCTTCATCGACATACCCGACGGCGCGACCACCGCACAGGTCCGCCTGGCCTCGCTCGGGCCGCTGCAGCCCTATCCGCCGGTCGATCTCGCGCAGCCGCAGGCGACGCTGACGTGGCACACCACGGAAACCTTCGACGGCGTGCAGGATGCGCCGCGCGCGGTTGCGCGTGGCGACTGGGCGTTCGCCGATTGCACGGCCGCGCCGTGGCCGGGCACGCCCGATCCCTCCCGAATCTGTCTGAAGGAAGGCTTCCGCGCCGACCGGATCTACGAGCTCGTCTACACGGCCCGGGACCCCCTGGTGCTGGGTGTCGGCCTCGCGGCGACGCGCGACGTCGTGTCGTTCTTCCGCCACGCCGGGAAGGACGCCGCCGGCACGCCGAACCCGGTCGCGGGCGCGATCGACCACGCGATCAGCGTCGGCGACTCGCAATCGGGCAACTTCATCCGCACCTTCATCCATCTCGGCTTCAACCAGGACGAGCGCAACCGCATCGTCTGGGACGGCGCGTTCCCGCGCATCGCGGCGCGGCAGACGCCGATGAACCTGCGGTTCGCGTTGCCCGGCGGCGCCGCCGGCATGTACGAGCCGGGAAGCGACGGCGTGGTCTGGTGGACGCGCTACGAAGACGAGGCGCGCGGCCTGAAGGCGGCGGGCCTGCTCGATCGCTGCACGGCGACGAAGACGTGTCCCAAGGTGATCGAAGCGTTCGGCTCCGCGGAGTTCTGGGGCCTGCGCCTGTCGCCCGACCTCGTCGGCACCGACGCCCGGCGGGACCTGCCGCTCCCCGCCAACGTCCGGCGCTACTACTATCCGGGGACCACGCACGGCGGCGGGCGCGGCGGGTTCGGTGTCGACGCCGCGTCTTTGGCCGACTCGCACTGCACGCTGCCCGAGAATCCGAACCCGGAGGCGGATCAGACGCGGGCGCTGACGCGGGCCCTGGTGGAGTGGGTGATGAAGGGCACGCCGCCGCCGGCGAGCCGCTACCCGACGCTGGCGAGCGGCGACCTCGTCCCCGCCACGCGCGTCGCGATCGGCTTCCCCGACATCCCGGGCCTGCCCTTCAGCGGCCGCATCCTCAATCCGGTCGTCCGCTACGACTTCGGGGCCGGCTTCGACGCCGTGGATCTCTCGGGCGTGATGTCGGTCGTGCCGCCGCGGATCCTGGGCGTCGTCCCGACGTTGGTGCCGCGCGTCAACGACAACGGTAACGAAACGGCTGGCGTCCCGTCCGTGCAGATGCAGGCGCCGCTCGGGACGTATCTCGGCTGGAACACGGTCCGCTCGGGGGTCTTCGCGGGGCAGGGCTGCGGCTTCCAGGGCGGGTGGATTCCGTTCGCGAAGACGAAGGCCGAGCGGCTCGCCGACCACGATCCGCGCCTTTCGCTCGAAGAGCGCTACGGCACGCACGAGGATTTCGTCGCGCGAGTCAGGAGCGCGGCCGAACAGGCGGTCCGTGACCGGTTCCTGCTCCCGGAGGACGCGATCCGCATCGTGCAGGAGGCAGACGCCAGCGACGTCCTGAGGCCGACGCCACCGCCGGCGAAGGCGGTGGGCGGGAGCTCGGGTGTCGCCCTGCTCCTGGTCGATACCGATCGCGTCGCGGGGACGATCGACGAGCGCATCTACGGCCACTTTCTCGAGGAGATCAACCACTCGGTCGTGGACGGCCTGTACGCCGAGCAGGTCCGTGGCCAGGGCTTCGAAGGCAAGGACTTCGCGGACTACTGGACCCCCTTCGGCAAAGGTGGCGAGGCCACCCTGGTGGCAACGAAGTTCGAGCGGGGCGATCAGAGCGTGCGCCTCGCCGTGCGCAAAGGCGCGGCCGGAATACGTCAGGGCCGCCTTTACGTCGAAGCGGGGCAGATGTACGACGGCTCGCTATGGCTCGATCCCGAGCGGGGCACGCTGGCCGTGAGCCTGCGCATCCTGAGCTCGACCGGACGTGAGCTCGCGAAGCAGCCTTTGAAGACCAACCGTGCGGGATGGCAGGAGGTCGGCTTCGAGTTCACGAGCCCGGTCACCGATGGGCAGGCGTCGCTCGAGGTGGTCGCGACCGGCACGGGTTCCGTGTTCGTGGATTTCATCTCGCTGATGCGGAGAAGTGCACGTGCCAGCGGCAAGCTGCGCCCGGACCTGCTGGCCGCGCTGAAGGGACTGGCGCCGCCGTTCATCCGCTGGCCAGGCGGTTCGTACGCCTCGATCTACAAGTGGAAGGACGGCATCGGTCCCGCGGTCTCCCGCAAGTACAACCCGAACACCATCTGGGGCGGCTACTCCGACTACTACGGCTTCGGCACGGACGAGTTCCTGGAGCTCTGCCGGCAGCTCGGGGCGGCTCCGATGATCGTCCTGGCCGCGACCGGCACGGACCCCGCGCAGCTCGAGTACGCGCTCGAGTGGGTGCACTACCTGGTCGATCCCCCGACCACCGAGTGGGGCCGCCGGCGTGCAGCCAACGGCCACGCCGAGCCCTATCGCGTGCCCTACATCCAGATCGACAACGAGCCGATGAACCACAAGCTGTCGCCTGACGAATACGCCGCGATCGTCAACCTCTACGGCCCCCGGCTGCGAGAGATCGCGCCCCAGTCCAAGATCGTCGCCTGCGGACAGAAGCGCTCGAACGACATGAACTGGAGCGAGAAGATCGTCGATCTCGCCGGCCGGAACTTCGACATCCTCGGCGCCCACAACTACGAGTACGAGCCGGAGAACTACGCGACCGGCGTGCGCCGGATCGAGGACTACCTCGAGAAGCTGATCGAATACGTGCGCCGCTCCGCCCATCCGGAGATCGAGATCGCGGTGCTCGAGTGGGGCGCGGCCCGCACCTACGATTGGCGGGCCGGCCTGCACGCGGCCGGCAGCCTGCTCTCCTACGAGAAGCTGAGCCCGGCCCTGGCCCTGTCCAGCCCGGCGCTGCTCATGCGCAACACCACCGACGATCCGGAGTGGCGCTCCTGGATCTATCACGATCACGTGTCGTGGTTCGCGGGCTCCGGATACGTGGCGGAGAAGCTGTTTCGCGACTACTACGCGCCCCGGCGTCACGCCTTCACGTCCGGCACGTTCAAGGACATCCCCCGGCGCGCCGAGTTCTTCGACGCGATCTCGCAGATGAAGCCCGAGGACTGGACGCCGAATACCGTGGACGCCATTGCCACCAGCACGGCCGACGGCCGTCGCCTTATCATCAAGGCCGTGAACTACGACGGCGCGCCGCACACCCTGCTCACGCGCCTCCAGGGCTCAAGCGTGCCGGCGACGGCCACGGTGAAGCTCGTCACCCTCACGGCCGGCCTCGACGAGGCGAATTCGCTCGCTGAACCCGACAAGCTCCGACGCCTGGAAACCACGAAGGCCTACGCGCGCGACATGGCATTCGAGCTGCCCCCGTACACCGTCGCCGTGATCGAGATCCGGGCGAACTAGCCTACGGGAGCCGTATCGTGAGCGCCGTGAGGGGCCGATCCTCGGCGTCGAGGAAGCGTGCGCAGAAGTCCGTGGCCCCGCCGCCGTTGACGATGGCCGCGCGGATCACGTTCGGCCCTTTCTTCAGCGTGAGGCGCTTGGAGACGCCATCGTCGATGACGGTCTGTCGATCGCCGTAGATGCCGACGACTTCCTGGCCGTTCACCCACCAGACCGAAGCCGCGTTGGAGCCGATGGCGAGGCGCACACCGGACGCCTCCGCCGGAGAATGGACGACCGTCACCGCCCAGAAGAGGACGTTCGACGTGGGTTTGCCCTGCGCGCGAGCGAAGTGGAACAGGTTGACGTTGTAGAGCTTCGTATCGACGGCGTGCCACGTCAGTGGCGCATCGCCCACGGTCACCGTATCACCGTCATGCGGAACGACGGTGAACTGGTCCGGGAAATACTCCTTCTTCACGGCGGTTTGAACGGCGCTGTCTGTCAGACCGGCGGCGGCGATGGGTTCGAGAAGTAGCCAGCGCTGGATGAATCCGTCGGCCGCAGGCGCGCTCTCTTGGGTGGTCGGGCTGGAGAGCGTCGGGGTTGCCGTTTGGGCAGCGCCGGTCGTGGACAGGGCGGTCCCCAGAAGGGCGGCGAGGAGGCTGCGACGGACATTCATGGCGCCTTGATCCGCCAGCGCTGCTTGTCGCTCGCGGGATCGAGCTTCGCCAGGGTCGGGAAGCTCGCGCCCACGGCGGAAAGAGCCAGCGGCTCTCTCGAGCCCGGCACCGCCTTGGGCATGATGCGCCAGGCGCCATCGGGGAGCTGCTCGATACGCCACAGCTGTTCGGGCGCGCCCGTGAAAGCGGGAAGGGCGACGAGCTCCGCGCCGTCGGACGCGGCCAACGTACGTCCGGTGCCGGCGATCGTGATCTGGAAGTAGGGCGATCCCGGATAGCCCCCGGCGCCGGGCACGGCGGTGATCGCCCACTTCTGTTGCGCCTGACACAAGTAGTTCGCCATGCGCACGTCGACGTTGCCCGTGGGCCACTGGGCCGAGACCTGCGTGACGTCCTGCGGTGGGATCGGGGACCCTGTGCCCGCGAAGAATCCTCCGCCCGAACCTGGTGGACCTCCTCCGGGCGGTCCCGGAGGCCCAGGTCTGACGCGGCGGCCACCCACCGGCATGCCCTCCACGGCCAGCTCGAGCGCCGTACCTGTGCGCACGGACTCGATCGCGTAAGTGCCCGACGCGAGGTTGTCGCCGGCCACGGGCCAGCCGTCCCTCCACAGGAGCGGACGAATGTCGAGCACGCTGGCGCCGCCGCGGTCGAGGTCGGCTTCGTAGTGCAGCGAGAATCTCTGTACGCCATCGCCGAGGTCGAGCAGGCCGAAATGGCCGGGGCCGATCACACGGCCACCCGACCCCACGAGCAGCATGCCGCCGCCGCGGATCATGTCGACGCCCGTGTGGTCGAGGAAGGGACCCGTCACTTTCCTCGAGCGGCCGACGCGGATGTTGTAGCCGGAATCGGCTCCGCGGCAGCAACTGCCGTGCGTCGCCAGCAGGTAGTAGAAGCCGTCGTGGAGGAACATGGCGGCGGCCTCGCAGTTGATCGCGAGATCGCGGGGCGTGTCGCTGGGGTCTTTGCGCGTGCCCGTCTTGGGATCGAGCTCGACGAGGCGGATGTAGCCGAAGTACGAGCCGTAGACGAGCCACAGCCGTCCGTCGCTCGGATCGAGGAACACACCCGGATCGATCGCGTTGCTGTCCTCGACGCCGTCCGACGAAGCGACCACCCCGCCCTCTTCCCATTTGTAGTCGGGGGATTCCGGGTCGAGCGTCCGGGTCCAGATCATGTTGACCGCCGCCCTGGGCTGCGCGCCGATGTTGGCGGCGACATACACGTAGTACCGATCGCCGATGTGAATGACGTCCGGCGCCAGACCGCGACGCGGGAGCGGTGTGCCGCGCCGCCACGTCCAGCCGTCGTCCGAGACCAGCGAGCCGCCGCCGGTGCCGTAGGTGTAGAACCTGTTGTTGCATCGGACGACCGTCGACGGGTCGTGAATGCCGATCTGGCCGTCGAGGCCTTGCGCCAGGACGGCCGCGGGAAGGAGGAGTCCCAGGAAGGCGAGCTTCATGAGCGCGGAGAGTGTACATGGAGCGGAACGCGGAGCCTGACCTTGCCGTTATGCTAGGCGCGTGATGGGGGACTCGAAAGCGTCGGCGGCACCTTTCTCTGTCGCCGATTCACATTCGCACATCGACATGCCGCAGTTCGACGCCGACCGCGGGGCGGTCGTGGAGCGGGCGCGCGCGGCGGGGGTCGAGACGATGCTGGTCGTCGGCGGGGTGGACGCCGACGGCGGACACCGCCGTGCCATCCAGGTCGGCGCGCAGTTCGGCCTGCCCGCCTCCGCGGGCGTCCATCCGCACGAGGCGCGCCTGGCCACGGCGGCCACGTACGACGAGCTCCGCGGCCTCGCCCGCGACGGCCGGATCGTGGCCATCGGCGAGATCGGCCTCGACTTCCACTACGACCACTCGCCGCGCGACGCCCAGCGCGACGTGTTCCGGGCCCAGGTGCGACTGGCCCGCGAGACCGGCCTGCCCGTCATCGTCCACACCCGCGAGGCCGACGCCGAGACGGCCACCCTCCTGGAGGAGGAAGGGGTCACGAAGGGCGTCATCCACTGCTTCACGGGCGGCCACGACCTGGCCCGCCGCGCCCTGGCCCTCGGCTTCTACGTCTCCTTCTCCGGCATCCTGGCCTTCCCGCGGTCCGACGTCATCCAGGAGGTGGCCCGGACGATGCCCCTCGACCGGCTGCTGGTCGAGACCGACTCGCCGTTCCTGGCCCCCCCGCCCCATCGGGGGAAGCGCAACGAGCCCGCGTTCGTGGTCGAAGTGGCGGCCAAGGTGGCCGCGCTTCGCGGCCTGAGCGTCGAGGAGGTCGGGCGCGCGGCCAAGGCCAACTTCCACGCCCTCCTGGCCCGCACATGATTGACAACGCTGGGCGAATCCGTCAACGTAGCACGCGAAAGCACGACCCCTTTCCGCACGGAGAATCATGGCCGAGAGCTCGTTCGACGTCGTGAGCAGCGTGGACCTGCAGGAGGTCAAGAACGCGATCGGCCAGGCCATGAAGGAGATCACCACTCGGTTCGATCTCAAGGGCACGAGCTCGAACGTCGAGCTGTTGGGCGAGGAGATCATCCTGACCTCGGGCGACGAGTCCAAGATGAAGGCGGTCCGCGACGTCCTGGAGGGCCGGCTGGTGAAGCGCAACGTGCCCCTGAAGGCCCTGACCTTCGGCGAGATCGAAAAGGCCTTGGGCGGTACCGCCCGCCAGAAGGTCGCCATGCAGAAAGGCATCCCGACGGACAAGGCGCGCGAGATCGTGAAGATCATCAAGGGCGCGAAGCTGAAGGTCCAGGCCGCCATCCAGGCGGACCAGGTACGGGTGTCCGGCAAGAGCAAGGACGACCTTCAAACGGTGATGCAGCTCCTCAAGAGCACGGACCTCGGCATCGACATGCAGTTCACGAACCGGCGGTAGCGGAGCAACGAGAGTGGCAGCGGTGGATCCATTGGGCGGCCGGGGCGTCGCGGACTTGAGGGACATCGTCCAGCTCGTCGAGGAGGACCTCGCGCGGGTCGAGGAGATCTTCGAGGAGCAGTTCCGCTCGGACGTCGGGCTGGTGGGCGAGATCGGCCGCTACATCCGCGACGGCGGGGGCAAGCGCATCCGTCCCGCCCTCCTGCTCCTGGCCTGCCGCGTCTGCGGCTACCGCGGCGAGCGCGCGATCACCCTGGCCTCGGTGGTGGAGTTCATCCACACCGCGACCCTGCTCCACGACGACATCATCGACGAGGCCACGGTGCGCCGCGGCAAGCGCAGCGTGAACAGCCGCTGGGGCAACGACATCACGGTGCTCCTGGGCGACTTCCTCTACACGAAGTCGATGTCGATGGCGCTCTCGCAGGACAACCTGCCCATCCTGCGCCTGCTCTCCGACGTCACCCTGCGCATGATCGAGGGGGAGCTCCTGGAGATCGAGCGCAACGGCGACCTCCGCATGAGCGAGGCCCAGCACCTCGACATCATCCGCCGCAAGACGGCCGACCTCTTCGCCGCCTGCATGGCCATCGGCGCTCTCCTGGGCGAGGTGAGCGAGGAGAAGCGGCGGGCCCTGACCAGCTACGGCCTGAACCTCGGGATCTGCTTCCAGATGGTGGACGACCTGCTCGACTTCACCGCGGACGAGAAGGTGCTGGGCAAGCCCGTCAACAACGACCTGCGCGAGGGCAAGCTCACGCTGCCCGTGATCTTCCTGTTGCGCAAGGCGGGGGCGGCGGCGACGCCGACCGTCTCCGCGGTCCTGGCCGACCGCGGCTTCGATCGCGTGAGCCGGGAAGAGCTGCTGCGCCTGGCCCGCGAGCACGGCGCCCTCGACGAGGCGCGGGCGATGGCCGAGCGCTACGCGGAGGCGGCCCGGCGCGACCTGGGCGCGTTCGACCGCTCGCCCTACCAGGAGGCCCTCGCCGTCCTGCCCGACTTCATCCTCTCGCGCGATCACTGACGTTGTTCGACTCCGCCGTCTCGGCAAGGACGGAGGCCGCTCCCGGTGTGTTCCCCTGGACGCGTTTTCGTTCCGGTACGAAAACAGCGGTCCGGATCCGGTGATCTCCGCCGTTAACATGGCTCCGTGACCGTGCATCAGGCCGAGAAGCGCATCGCGGTCCTCCGCAACGAGATCCGCCGCCACGACCACCTCTACTACGTCCAGGGCGCGGCCGAGATCTCCGACCAGGAGTACGACCGCCTCTATGGCGAGCTCGTCGACCTGGAGGCGCAGTTCCCGGAGCTGGTGACCCCGGACAGCCCCACCCAGCGCGTGGGGGGCCAGCCCTCGTCCGACTTCGCCACCTTCGTCCACCGCGTGCCCATGCTCAGCCTGGACAACACCTACAGCGAGGAGGAGCTGCGCGAGTTCGAGCGCCGGATCTTCCGCCTGGTGGGGGAGCGCGCGCTCGACTACGTGGCCGAGCTCAAGATCGACGGGCTCTCGATGGCGCTCCACTACGAAGGAGGGCGCTTCGTCCGCGGCGTCACCCGCGGCGACGGCGTCCGCGGCGACGACGTGACCCCGAACGTCCGCGCCATCAAGGCCGTTCCCCTCACCCTCCAGGGCACGCGCGTGCCCGAGGAGCTGGAGGTGCGCGGCGAGGTCTACCTGCCCCGCTCGCGCTTCGAGGCCATGAACCGCGAGCGGGAGGCGGCGGGAGAGGAGCCGTTCGCCAACCCGCGCAACGCGGCCGCGGGCACCATGAAGACCCTCGACTCGCGAGTGGTGGCGGGGAGAGGGCTGGACATCTTCCTGTACTCGATCGCCCACGTGAAGGGGCCGCGACTCGCGGGTCAGTGGGAGGCGCTCCGGCAGCTGCGGTCCTGGGGCCTGCGCACGAACCGGGAGTCGGCCCAGTGCCACGGCCTCGACGACGTGCTCGCGTTCATCGCGAAGTGGCAGAACCAGCGCGACACGCTCGAATACGACATCGACGGCGTGGTGGTGAAGGTCGACTCCTTCGCCCTCCAGGAGGAGCTGGGCTTCACCTCCAAGTTCCCGCGCTGGGCCATCGCCTTCAAGTACCCGGCGCGCCAGGCCTCGACGGTCGTGCTCGACATCGACGTCAACGTCGGACGGACGGGAAAGCTCACCCCCGTCGCCCTGTTGGAGCCGGTCCCCCTGGCCGGGACCACCGTGGGCCGCGCGAGCCTCTTCAACGAAGAAGAGGTCGCGCGCAAGGACGTCCGCAAGGGGGACACCGTCCTCATCGAGAAGGGCGGCGACGTGATCCCCAAGGTGGTCGCCGTCGTCGAGGCCAGGCGGCCTCCGGGCACGGTGCCCTGGACCCCACCCACGGAGTGCCCGGTGTGCGGCACGCCCGTGATCAAGCCCGAAGGCGAGGTCGACCGCCGCTGCCCGAACGCCTCCTGCCCGGCCCAGGTGGAGGAGCGCTTCAAGCACTTCGCGGGGCGGACGGCCATGGACATCGAGGGGCTGGGGGACGTGCTCGTCCACCAGCTCGTGGAGACGGGGCTCGTGAAGGACTTCGCGGACATCTACCGGCTCGACCAGGAGACGCTGGTGGGCCTCGAGCGCATGGCCGAGAAGTCCGCCCAGAACCTCCTGGCCGGCATCGAGGCGAGCAAGCATCGCGAGCTGCGCCGCCTCCTGTTCGCGCTGGGCATCCGCTTCGTGGGGGACCGCGCGGCCGCCCTGCTCGCGCGCCACTTCGGGAGCCTCGAGCGCCTGGGCGCGGCCACCGTGGAGGAGATCGACGCGATCTACGAGATCGGGCCCACGGTCGCGCAGTCGGTCCACGAGTGGTTCCACACGGTGGAGAACGCGCAGCTGGTCGCGCGGCTCCAGGCCGCGGGCGTGTGCACGGAAGAGGCGGCGGCCCCCGAGCGCTCGGACCTGTTCGCGGGCAAGCAGTTCGTCCTCACCGGCACCCTCGACCGCATGACGCGCGACCAGGCCAAGGCCGCCATCGAGATGCGGGGAGGGCGCGTGACCACCTCCGTCTCCAAGAAGACCTCCTACGTCGTGGCCGGCAAGGACCCGGGATCGAAACGGGACAAGGCGGAGGAGCTCGGAGTGGCCATCCTCGACGAGGACGGTTTCGAGCGGCTGCTCGTGCCGGGTGATCGGGAGTGATCGCCTATAATCCGGGGCGGCTCCGCCCCGAAGCCGTCCTCCGATGATCCCGTCCACCGTCTCCCACTATCGCGTCCTCGAGAAGCTCGGGGGAGGCGGCATGGGTGTCGTCTACGAGGCGGAGGACGTCCGCCTGGGCCGCCGGGTGGCCTTGAAGTTCCTGCCCGCCGACACCTCCAAGGATCCCCAGGCCGTCGAGCGCTTCCAGCGCGAGGCCCGCGCCGCCTCCGCCCTCGACCATCCCGGCATCTGCGTCGTGCACGACGTCGGCGTGCACGACGACCAGCCCTTCATCGTGATGGAGCGGCTCGAGGGGCAGACGCTCAAGCACGCGCTCGGCGGCCGCTCCCTCGACCTGGAGAAGACGATCGAGGTGGCGGTGCAGGTGACGGACGCGCTCCAGGCCGCGCACGAGAAGGGCATCGTCCACCGCGACGTCAAGCCCGCGAACATCTTCCTCACCCGCCGCGGTCAGGCGAAGGTGCTCGACTTCGGGCTGGCCAAGCTGACGGAGGGGCCCGCCCCCTCCGAGGAGGACCTCACCACCCAGCCCACCCGCGCCCGCGAGGATCCGCTGAGCAGCCCGGGCATGACGCTGGGCACCGCCGCCTATATGTCGCCGGAGCAGGCGCGCGGCCAGGACCTCGACGCGCGAACGGACCTGTTCTCGTTCGGGATCGTGCTCTACGAGATGGCCACCGGCGCCCATCCCTTTCCCGGGCGCACGGCGGCCCTGGTTTCCGACGCCATCCTCCATGGCACGCCCGCGCCGCCCTCGCGCCTCAATGCCTCTTGCCCGGCCGAGCTCGAGCACATCATCCTGAAGGCCCTGGAGAAGGACCGCGCGCTGCGCTACCAGAGCGCGGCCGAGATGCACGCCGATCTCCGCCGGCTGCGGCGCGATACGGGCTGGGCCTCGATCCCGGCCAGCACCAGCGCGATCGCGCCCGTCCTGGACTCGCGCCCCGTCTCCGCCGCGCCCTCGGCCTCGGCGATCCAGCGGCTGCGCGAACGCAAGGGCGTGGTGGCGGTGGGCGGGGTGGCGGTGGCGGGCCTGGCCGTGCTGGCCGTCCTGGCCACCTCGCGGCGCGCGCCCGCCCGGGGCGCGCACGACAGCATCGTCCTCGGCGAGTTCACCAACGCCACCGGCGACACCGTCTTCGACGGCACCCTGCGGGAGGCGGTCGCCGTGCAGCTCGGACAGTCGCCCGTATTGCGCCTGGTCTCCGACCGCCGTCTGCGACAGGTGCTCACGGAGGCCGGCCGTCCGGCGGACGGGGCCCTGACCCCGGCGGTGGCCTCGCAGATCTGCGGGCGTGACGACATCCACGCGATCGTCGGCGGGTCGATCGAGACGGTGGGGAGCGAGTTCCGGGTGACCATCGACGCCCGGGACTGCCGGACGGGCGCCGCCTTCGCCACCGAGCAGCGGCAGGTGCCGCGGCGCGACGACGTCCTCAAGGTCCTGGGACAGGCGATCGGCGCTCTGCGCGCGCGGCTGGGCGAGCCCGCCCCCTCGATCGGCAGGTTCACCACCCCCCTGGAGGGCACGACCTCCTCCCTCGACGCCCTCAACGCCTACACGCTCGGGACCCAGCAGCGGGCCAAGGGGAACGAGCAGGGCGCGGTGCCCTTCTTCAAGAAGGCGATCGAGCTGGACCCGACCTTCGCCATCGCCCATGCCCGCCTGGGCACCGTCTACAGCAACATGGGCGAGCTCTCGCTCGCCCGCGAGCAGATCCGGCGCGCCTACGAGCTGAAGGACCATGCCACCGAGCGCGAGAAGCTCTACATCTCCGATCGCTATTTCGGGACCGTCCTCGCCGACATCGTGAAGGAGATCGAGGTGCTGGAGGTCTACCGCCAGACCTACCCGCGGGACTTCACGCCCTGGAACAACCTGGCCGTCGCCTACACCCTCATCGGCGAGCTGGAGAAGGCGCAGGAGGCGGCCCTGGAGGCGGAGCGGCTCGACCCGTCCTCACCCCTGGCCGCCGGCAACGCCAGCTTCGCCTACGTGCGTCTCGATCGTCCGGCCGAGGCCAAGGCCCAGGCCCAGCGCGCGATCGCCCGTGGAATGGACTCGGCCTTCCTCCACGGGACGCTGGGGGCGGTGGCCATGCTCGAGGGCGACGAGGCCGGCCTCCGGCGCGAGGCGGAATGGGGGACGGGCAAGCCGGGCGAGCAGGGCTTTCGCGCGGGCGAGGCGGAGTGGGCCGTCGCCCACGGCCGGATGACGGAGGCGCGAGAGCTGTTCCGCAGTGCCGTGAACATGTCGTTGCGCGGCGGGCTCAAGCAGGTCGCGGCCGGATACCTGCTCCAGCTCGGCTTCGGCTCGATCCTGACCGGCTCGCCCGCGGAGGGGCGCGCCGCCGTGCACGAGGCTCTCGACCTGGATCGCTCCGCGGAGACGCTGGGCGCGGCGTCGATGGCGCTCGGCCTCGGCGGTGACGCCGCCGGCGCCCAGGACCTCTTCACGGAAGCGCAGGGACAGGCCCTCTCGACGGACACCCTCACCCAGGCCGTCTGGCTCCCCCTGGGGCGCGCGGCGATCGCCCTGGCCCGGAAGTCCCCTGCGCAGGCGCTGGACGCGCTTCGGCCGTCCGCCCCCTACGAGCGCGGCCGCTACGTGGTTCCCTGGGCCCGCGGCCAGGCGCTCCTCGCGCTGGGCCGCGGCGCGGAGGCGGCCGAGTCCTTCCGCCTCATCCTGGATCACCCCGGCTGGGAGCCGGCGTCTGCGCTGCGCTCGCTGGCCCATGTGGGGCTGGCCCGCGCCGCGGCCCAGGCGGGCGACACCGCCACCGCCCGCCGCGCCTACGAGGACTTCCTCACTGTCTGGAAGGACGCCGATCCCGACGTGCCGCTGCTGGCACAAGTGCGCGCGGAGCATCGGAAGCTCGACACCGCGAGGACCGGCGCGGCCGCGACGGCGCACTGACCCGAGGAGCCATCCCTCCTCCCGCGAGCCGGTATCGTCGCCCGGAGAGGACCCTCGTTATAATCGACGAAGAGGGCGAGAGATGCCGCGGCCGGTCTTGATCCTTTCGTTCGCGCTCGTGGCCGCCGTCGCGGGGCTGCTGGGCGTCCTGATGGGCGGGGGAGGGACGGTCCCCCTGCCGGCGGGGACGCTCTCCGCCGCCGCCACCGGCGCCGCCATCGCGCCGTCGTTCGCGGACGTGGTGGCCCGCGTGAACCCCGCCGTCGTCCACATCACGGCCGTCCAGGCCGCCGGAGGGGCGGAGGCGGAAGGGGCCACGCGCAACCACTCGTTCTCCAGCGTGCGCCGTGGGGAGGGCACGGGGTTCATCGTCGACTCCGAGGGCTACATCCTCACCAACCACCACCTCGTGGCCTCGCCCGAGCGCATCCGCGTCCGCCTGGCCGACCGCCGCGAGTTCACGGCCACCCTGGTGGGTTCCGATCCCTCCACCGACCTCGCGCTGCTCAAGGTCAAGGCGTCGGGGCTGCCCGCGATCAAGATGGGCGACTCCGATCAGCTCCGCGTGGGTGAGTGGGTGTGCGCGATCGGCAACCCGTACCGCTTCGAGCACTCCGTCACCGTCGGGGTCGTGTCGAGCAAGGGGCGGAAGATCTACAACGCGTCGTTCGACGCCTACATCCAGACCGACGCCGCCATCAACCCCGGCAACTCGGGCGGGCCGCTCATCAACGGGGCCGGGGAGGCCATCGGCATCAACTCCGCGATGAGCGTGCAGGGGCAGGGCATCGGGTTCGCGGTGCCCGTCAACATCGCCAAGGACATCCTGGGCGCGCTGCGCACGCAGGGGCACGTCAGCCGCGGCTACCTGGGGATCCAGCTCCAGGACCTCGACCCCGACCTGCAGGCGCTGCTCGGGGTGAAGGACGACCACGGCGCGGTCGTGCTGGACGTGGTGCCGGGAGAGGCGGGGGAGGCGGCCGGGCTCAAGCGCTACGACGTCATCACCGAGGTCGGCGGCCACAAGATCGACGACGGTGACACCCTGGTGCGCCAGGTCTCCAACCGCGCGCCCGGGAGCACGGTCGCCCTCGTGGTGCTGCGCGAAGGGCGGCCGCTCCGGCTCCAGGCGCGGCTGGCCGAGCGCGCGATCGCGGACGAGGGGGACGCGGCGGACGACGACGACGAGGACTGGGAAGAGGACCTCTCGGCGGAGGGCGACGCATTGGGCCTCGTCACCGCCGAGCTGAGCCGGCAGTCGCAGCGCGAGCTCGACATCCCGGCCGACCGCCGCGGCGTGGTGGTCAAGGACGTGGTGGGCCTCTCGCCGGGCATCGACGTGCTCGCCCACGGCGACCTCATCGTCGAGGTCAACCGCCGTCCCACGCCCCACGTGTCCGAGTACCGCAAGCTCCTGGCCTCGCTCCCGGACGGCCAGACGGCCTGGCTCTTCGTCTATCGCCCGCGGCCGGAGGCGACCTTCCTGGCCAAGGTCGAGGTCGAGAAGCGGCCCCCTCCCGACAAGAAGGCGGCGCGGAAGGGGCGCCGGTGAGCCCCCGCGCGCGGGTGCTGGTCATCGACGACGAGGAGGCCATCCGCTCCTCGCTGCGCATGATCTTCGAGTACGAGGGGTACGAGTGCCTGCTCGCCGCCAACGGGCAGGCCGGCCTCAAGATGGCGGAGAAGGAGACGCCCGACCTCGTCTTCCTCGACATCAAGATGCCGCAGATGGACGGGATGGAGGTCCTCAAGGCCATCAAGTCCGAGGAGGGCTCGCCGCCGGTGGTGATCCTCTCCGGCCACGGCACGGTGGCCACCGCGGTGGAGGCCACCAAGGCCGGCGCCTACGACTTCATCGAGAAGCCGCCGGACCGGGAGCGCCTGCTGCTGGTGGCGCGCAACGCGCTCAGCCAGCGCAAGCTCACGGAGGAGAACCGCCGCCTCAAGCTCAGCTTCGACGAGCGCTACAAGATGGAGGGGGAGAGCGCCGCCCTCCAGAAGGTCTGGGACGCCGTGCGCCGCGCCGCCCCCACGAACGCGACCGTGCTCATCACGGGGGAGAGCGGGGTGGGCAAGGAGCTGGTCGCGCGCGCCATCCATCGCAACTCCAACCGGCGCGACGAGGCCTTCATCCAGGTCAACTGCGCGGCCATCCCCGAGGAGCTGATCGAGAGCGAGCTCTTCGGCCACGAGAAGGGCTCGTTCACGGGGGCCACCGAGAAGCAGATCGGCAAGTTCGAGCTGGCCCACAAGGGCACGATCTTCCTCGACGAGGTCGGCGACATGAGCCTGCGCACGCAGGCCAAGGTCCTGCGCGTCCTCCAGGAGGGCGAGGTCGAGCGCATCGGCTCCCAGAAGACGGTCAACGTGGACGTGCGCGTCATCGCCGCCACCAACCACGACCTCGAGAAGTCGATCGAGAGGGGCGACTTCCGGGAGGACCTCTACTTCCGCCTCAACGTCATCCCGATCACGGTGCCGCCGCTGCGCGACCGGCCGGAGGACCTCGCCCCCCTCGTCCGCCACTTCGTGCGGCAGTTCTCGGCCGAGAACAACTTCCGGCCCAAGACCTTCGACGCCGGGGCCACGGAGACGCTCAAGCGCCATCCCTGGCGCGGGAACGTGCGCGAGCTCAAGAACACGATCGAGCGCCTGCTCATCATGGTCGAGGGGGACGAGATCCGGTCGGAGGACCTGGCCGACGTCCTGCGGCGGCCGGCGGAAGGCGGCGCCGCCACCGCCCCGGAGCCCGCCGCCTCCCTGCAGGACTTCAAGGCGGGCGCGGAGCGGCAGTTCCTGGTCCAGAAGCTGCGCGAGCACAAGTGGAACATCTCCGCCACCGCGAACTCGATCGGCACCCCGCGCTCGAACCTCTACAAGAAGCTCGAGCAGTACCAGATCAGCCAGGAGAAGGACGGGTAGCTATTCCTCCCGGAGCGCGACCATCGGATCGACGGACGCGGCCCCACGAGGCACGAGGCAAGCGACGAGGGCGGCGGTGAGCACAAGGGCCGCCACGAGCGCGAACGCTCTCGGGTCGAGGAAGTCCACCCGGTAGACCATCCATCTCATCAGGCGGACCTCGTCGCCGGAGTCGTCCGTCTCGAAGAACGGCCCTGGAACAGTTCGCCGAGGTCGCCGCGGCCGCGCACCTTGTCGGCCTCCGAGGCGTGGAACAGCGTCCGCGGCGCGCGGCGGACAGTCACTCCGCCCGGCACCCGGACTCGCTAGAACGCGGCCGGCCAGCAGGTCGAGCGGTAGGCGCCGCCGTCGACGCGGCGCACGTGCCCGTCGCTGATGAAGATCTTGTAGTGCTCGGAGAAGGTGTTCTCCTTCTTGACCTGGACCTCCTCGCTGTCCCACCAGGCGCAGTACCCCCGCTGGACCATCGCGTCGATGAACCACTGGTGGTACTGGTTCAGGTACCCGTCGTTGACGCGCGGCGTGTGGGCCTGGGGGTTGTCGAAGGCCTCCGGGTGGTCGTGGATGACCTGGTCGAGCGAGCTCTCGACGTCGCCGGCGTAGTTGATCTGCGGCTCGGTATCGCAGGTGACCTCGAGGCTGGAGGGCAGCCGGCACCCCGGGTTGGCGGGGTGGAACGGAGGGTGGGGCGTCGGGATCGCCGCCGGGTGGCAGGTGGCCCGGTAGATCGAGGGGTCGGTGCGCAGGTAGCCGCGCGAGGTGAGGAGGTGGTACTGGTCGTTGAAGCTCGAGCTGTTGGCGACCTGGATCTCCTCGCTGTCGAAGCCGGCGCACAGTCCCATGCGATCGAGGTTGTTCATGACGCCGACGAGGAAGCGGCCGGGGCTCACGACCAGCGTGTTCCCGCCCGCGTCCTGGAAGATCTCGGGCTGCTGGCTATGGACCTGAGCGATCGCCGTCTGCACCTGCGCCAGGAAGGTCGGACCCTCCGTCGGGCAGTTGCCGACGTCCTGGGTGACGAGCGGCAGCTTCGCGCAACTGCTCGTGCCGGGGAGACTGGGGATCGACACCGGCGCCGGCGTGGCGCTGGCCGCCGGAGAAGGCTTGGGCGAGCTGACGGCGGTAGGGGTCTGGCTGTGACCGCAGGCCAGGACGGCGGTCACGGATACGGCCGCCATGAAGTACGACCACCACCGCAATGACATGGACCCTCCCATGGCCATAGCATCTCTCCAACATGGGCCTGGATGGTTCCGTCGGAGGGCGCTCGTCCAGGAGTGAGGACATGGCGCTCGATAGTGGACGCTAGGCGGCGGCTGGAGACGCGGCCCGTGCTAGCCTCCGCCGCATGACGCTCAAGGCGCGGGCGTACGTCCTCCCTCTGGTCCTGACCGCCACTGTCGCGAGGGCCGCGCCGGCGGCCCCGCCCCCGGACGTCGACCTCGCGTGGGCGGTGAAGATCCCTATGCGGGACGGCGTTCGCCTGAACGCCACCATCCTCAAGCCCAGGGGGCAAGAAGGGCCGCTCCCGGTGATCTTCACCCTCACGCCCTACAACAGCGACACCTATTACCCGCGGGCCCGCTACTTCGCGCAGAACGGCTACGTGTACGCGCTGGTGGACGTGCGCGGCCGCGGCAACTCCGAAGGCACGTTCCTCCCCTTCGAGAACGAGGGCCGCGACGGCTACGACGTCGTGGAGTGGCTGGCCAAGCAGCCGTGGTCGGACGGCAAAGTCGCGATGTGGGGCGGCTCCTACGCCGGCTTCGACCAGTGGGCCACGCTGCAGGGCTTTCCGCCGCACCTGGCCACCATCGTGCCCGCGGCGGCGGCGGCCATGGGCGTGGACTTCCCGGCCCAGAACAACCTCCTCGCGCCCTACCTCATGCAGTGGACCACCTACACCGCCGGGGTGACGCCGCAGCCGAACCTGTTCGGCGACGCCGCCTTCTGGATCTCGAAGTTCCGCGAGCTCTACCTTTCGGGCCGGCCCTTCCGCGAGTTCGACCGGATGGTGGGGAATCCCTCGCCCTGGTTCCAGCACGTGCTCGAGCATCCGAGCGCGGACTATTGGCGATCGCTGCGCCCCCAAGCGGCCGACTACGCGCGCATCGCGATCCCCATCCTGACCATCACCGGCCACTACGACGACGACCAGTACGGCGCGATGCACTACTACCGGAACCACATGGAGCACGGCACGGCGGAGGCGAAGGCGCGGCACTTCCTCGTGGTGGGGCCCTGGGACCACGCGGGGACGCGGACGCCGAGCCGTGAGGTCGGGGGCTTGACCTTCGGGCCGGCCAGCCTCCTCGACCTCAACGCGCTGCACAAGGCCTGGTACGACTGGACGATGAAGGACGGCCCGCGGCCCGAGTTCCTGAAGGACCGGATCGCGTACTACGTGGTGCCCGATGACGACTGGAAGTACGCCGGCCGGCTGGAGGCCATCGCGAGTGAATCGCGCACGCTGTACCTCGCCTCCGACGGGTCCGCGAGCGACGTCTTTCACGGTGGTTCGCTGACGGCGAGCAGGCCGGGGGCCTCGGGGCCCGACCGCTACCCCTACGACCCGCTCGACACGCGCCCAGCGCAGGTCGAGGCGGAGGAGATCCGGAGCTACCTCACCGATCAGCGCTACGTCCTGAACACGTTCGGCAACGGTGTGATCTACACGAGCGAGCCGTTCGCGGCGCCCGTGGAGATCACGGGGTACGTCCGCTTCTCGGCCTGGATCGCCCTCGACGTCCGCGACACGGACTTCCGCGTCTCGCTCTACGAGGTGACGAGCGACGGCACGAGCGTGCTGCTGGCGGAGGACGTCAAGCGCGCGCGGTACCGCGAATCGCCCGAGAAGGAGGCGCTCGTGGCCCCGGGCGCGGTGCTGAGATATGACTTCGACCAGTTCCCGTTCTTCTCGAGGCGCGTGGCCGCCGGGAGCCGGCTGCGCCTCTTCCTGCGCTGCCCGAATTCGATCTACCTGGAGAAGAACTGGAACGGCGGGGGAGTGGTGGCCGACGAGTCACGGGCCGACGCCCGCACCGCGCACGTCACCGTCTACCACGACGGTGCGCATCCGAGCGCGCTGACCGTCCCCGTGGTGGCGGCGCGGTGACGGGAGGCTGACTGCGATCGCCGGGGGTCGCGTCCACCGGCGTCAGCGGCGGGGTGGTCCATGGCGTCGGAGCGGTCGAGGATCGCGATCGCTTCCTGGGCGAGGCGCTCAACTCACTGGATCCGGCCAGCGGCTGGCCCGGGTCACGCCCTCGGAACGAGCGCCGCCGCGGAGGACGACCCGCAGCGGCGCCCAGGGTCATTGGTGCCGGGCGAGTCTACTCGACCGGAGTCAGCGGACTCGCCGGCCGTTGCTGCCGGTCGCGTTGCCCTCCACGATGGTGCGGACCTCGTCGCCCCGATCGATCACGACGAGCCGTAGCTTCAGGGCCGGGCTGCCGTCCGTGAACTCGATCCGTGCCGTTCCCGTGCAGTCCGGGTTGATCGCATAGGTCCCGGTCGCGGGCCTCCAGTCGGTGCCGGTGGGGATGCCGTTGATCGTGGCGAAATCCACCTGGCTGAGAGTGCCCTCGCCGTCGAAGTGAGTCATGGCCACGGCTCGCAACAGTCCCTGCCGGGGGCCGGCGAGGATCTGCCCGTCGATCGAGAAGCCGTAGTTGCCTCGAAGAGTCTCCTCGCTGCACCCCCGGCCACGTCCGTCGTTATCCGCGGTTGCGCCCCTCGGCGCGCTCAGCGCCAGCGTCATGGCGAGGCCGGCCGCCGCCGCCACGACCAGGGCCCGGCTCAGGAAGGGTGCCTTCACGGTGTCGTTGAATCGCATAGTCGATCTCCTTAAGTGGCCCGTGCCGGCCGGCTCGCCGCCCGGCTCCGGACCGCGAACGCATCCTGAGGATCGGCGACGCATCTGACCATGGAGCGCGGCTGGAGGAAGTCTGGCGATCTTCTGGAGGACGGCAAGACGCAGGGGGGAGACGACTTAGAGGACCCGATATACTCTCGTCATCCCCGATGGCGGCCGGCGAATCGCACGAGACCTTCCGCTTTCGCGACTTCGAGCTCGACGTCGGCGCCTACGAGCTGCGCTGCCGGGGCCTCCCGGTCCGACTCGAGCGGCAACCGATGGACCTCCTCATCCTGCTCCTCGAGCGGCGTCGCCAGCTCGTCTCCCGCAGCGACATCGTCGCTCGGCTCTGGTCCAAGGACGTGTTCGTCGACGTCGAGACGGGCGTCAACACCGCGATCCGGAAGATCCGGCAGGCGCTGGGCGATTCTCCGGAGGCACCCGCGTTCGTGGAGACGGTTCCGGGCAAGGGGTATCGCTTCATCGCGCCCGTCGAGGTCGTCTCCCCCCCGCCAATCCCCTCGCCATCGACTCCGCCGGAGGGCGCATCCGCGCCCGTCCCGCCCCGGCCTTTCCGCCGCGCCCGCCTCGGCGGCGTCCTCCTCGCGGTGGCGGCGCTCGTCGGCCTGGCCACGTGGGCCTGGCTCCGCGCGAGCGCGCCCCCGTCACGCGTGACGCTCGCCGTGCTGCCCTTCGAGAACATCGGCGGCGACCCGGAGCGCGACTACCTGGCCGACGGACTGGCCGAGGACACGATCGCCTCCCTCGGGCAGGTCGATCCGGAGCACGTGAGCGTCATCGGCCGGACCTCGATGATGCGCTACCAGCGGACGACGAAGTCGCTGGCCGAGATCGGCCGGGAGCTGGGCGCCGACTATCTCGTGGAGAGCTCCATCCGGGCCGAGAGCGGACGGCTGCGCGTCACGTCCAAGCTGATCCGCGCGCGCGACCAGGTGCAGGTGTGGTCCCAGTCCTACGATCGCGAGCCGACCAGCGTCCTCGCCCTGCAACGTGAGCTGAGCGCGGCCATCGCCGAGCAGATCCGCCTCCGCCTCTCCCCCGAACGACTCGACGCGCTGGCGCGGCGGAAGACGCACAACGCGGAAGCCTACGACCTCTACCTCCGTGGCCGGAACTTCTCGAATCAGCGGACGCCGGCGACGACGCGCCGGGCGATCGAATACTACGAACGCGCGACCACGCTCGATCCCGATTACGCGCTGGCCTGGTCGGGTCTCGCCGAAGCGTATTCCGCCAGCCCGATCAACGGCGACGCCCGGCCGCTGGACGTCATGGCGCGCGCCCGCGAAGCCGCGGTCCAGGCGGTGCGCGCCGACCCCAACCTCGCCGAGGCACAGACCGCGCTCGGCATCTTCAAGTTCCATCTGGACTGGGATTGGCCGGGCGCGGAGACCGCGTTACGGCGGGCGATCGCCCTCGATCCCGGCTACCACCCGGCGTACCGCATGCTGGGGCACGTGCTCTCCCAGACCGGCCGGCAGGGCGAGGCGGCGGCGATCATGGGCCGAGCGCGCGAGCTCGATCCGCTGTTCGCGATGACGCACGCGCTGTCGTCCCAGGTGGCCCTCCAGGCTCGCGATTACGCGGCCGCGTTGAGACATGCTCGCGAGGCTCTCGTCGTGGACCCCGAATTCTGGATCGGATATCTCATGCTCGGGCAGGCGCAGCTGCAGCTCGGCAAGACCGATCTGGCGATGGAAGCCTTCGCCAGCGCCGCGCGGTTCTCGGGTGGCAACAGCAAGACGATCGCGTTTCGCGGTTACGCTCTGGCGAAGACCGGGCGGACCCGCGAAGCGCGCGACGTGCTGAAGACGCTGGAAGCGGTGTCGCGCGAACGCTACGTCCCGCCGTTCGCGATGGCGCTCGTGTACGCCGGCCTCGGCGAGCGCGCCGCGGTCTTCGAGTGGCTCGACCGGGCGTACGAGGCCCGCGACGTCCATCTCGTCTTCCTGCCGGTGGACCCGAACTGGGATCCCTATCGGGCCGACCCCCGATTCGTGGCTCTTCTCGCGCGCTGCGACTTCATGCGGTCCGCTTCCGGAGGAGGCGGCGGCGCGGAGTCTCGAGCGCAGGCGCCGGGCACGATCTCGAGCGGGAGCTCGGTGCGCAGGTGATCAGCGACCGCTGCGAATGCTCGAACGAGCGCCGGGAACCGCAGGTCGGAGGCGCCGCTGAGACGGAGAACAGCTGCGCCCCCGGCGCGGTGCATCTTCTAGCTCCCTCTCACCTCTTCTCGGGTGCTCCGGCCATCACCCATCGCAGGATGAGGTCGGCGTCGCTCGAGCTGCCGAGGTAGCGCGCCATGGGGCCGCCACGCCCCGTCATCTGGACGATCAGCGAGCTGGCGTCGCCCGGCCGTACCGCGGTCATCACGCCGCGATACGTGCTGAACGCGCCGTGGCAGCGGACGCAGCGGGCGTCGAGGATGGCCTTCACGTCGGGGTTGTACGCGACGCTCGCCGCGGTCGGAGGCGGGGTGGGA
>JBGPBV010000112.1:0-23917 GCA_041481445.1 Vicinamibacteria bacterium | reverse complement strand
GCCAATGCGATTCATGATCCTGGTCAAGGCGGACAAGAGCTCGGAAGCGGGCGCCCTCCCCGACGAGAAGCTCCTCGCCGACATGGGCAAGTACAACGAGGAGCTGGTCAAGGCGGGCGCGGCCTCCCTCACCCGTAACGCGCGCGAGCGGACGCTGCTCCTCGACCGTGCGGCCGCCTGCGCGCGGTGAGGGCTCTCCGCTCTAGCGCGGCCTCGATGAGGACGCCTCCGCGTGCCGCTGATCGAACCGCCAGAGCCCGGCCCGGCGCGCGGCGGCGAAGGCCGCCGCCAGCTCCGGCGGCCGCGGGCCGCGGTTGATCCCGGCGTACTTCACGCGGCCGGTGGCCGTGATCTGGCCGACCTGGTACTGCGGCCGGTACTGGCCCATGACGTTCACGTAGGTGTCGGGCGAGACCTCGCGGGCCAGCCACTCGAAGATGGCCGCCGCCTCGTCCTCCTGGCCCGGCATCACCAGGTGCCGCACGAGGACGCCGCGCCGGGCCAGGCCGTCGGCTCCGAGCTTCAACGGTCCGACCTGGCGGTGCATCTCCAGGATGGCCTCGCGCGCCCGCTCGGGATAGTCGCGCGCCCTGGCCAGCGCGAGCGCGGTCTCCGGCTTCCAGAACTTGAAGTCCGGCATGTAGACGTCGACGAGGCCGTCGAGCAGGTGCAGCGAGGAGAGCGCGTCGTAGGCGCTCGTGTTGTAGACGATGGGCACGCGCAGGCCGCGCGGGACGGCTTCCGCGATGGCCTCGATCACCTGGGGGGCCACGTGCTCGGGGGTGACGAAGTTGATGTTGTGGCACCCGCTCTCCTGCAGACCGAGCATGAGGTCCGCGATCTCGCGGGGTCCGCGCTCCCTCCCCTCCCGCTTCTGGGAGATGTCCCAGTTCTGGCAGAACGAGCAGCGGAGGTTGCAGAGGCTGAAGAAGATGGTGCCCGATCCGCGCCCGCCGCGCAGGCAGTCCTCCTCGCCGAAGTGCGGGAAGGCGCTGGAGACGACGGCGTACCGGCCGGTATGACAGGCGCGGGTCTCGTCCCTCAGCCGGTCGCAGTGGCAGTTGCGGGGGCAGGCGCAGCAGTCCTCCAGCTCCTTCAGGGCGGCCGCGGCGCGCTCGGCGAGGCCACCTGCGCGGTGGACGGCGAGATAGGCCGGCTCGAAATCCTCGATCACGAAGCCGCCTTCCCGCACGTCGGGCTCGGCCTCCAGGCGCATGGCGGCGTCCATCGTAGGGCGCGGGGGGCGAGCCCGCAATCGGCGCCAAGACGCTGCCCGGACGCCGACCCCGCGTACAATGAACGGTCCGCCCGCTCACCGGCCGATCAAGACCATGGATCAAGCTTCGACTTCGACTCGCCTCCTTCTTCCCTTGCTGGCCGCGATCGCCGTGGCCTGTGGCCGCGGCACCCAGGCCGGTCCTCCGGGTGGTGGCTTTGCCATGCCGGTGGAGGTCGTCACCCTCGCGGAGCAGCCCGTCGAGCAGACCACCGAGTTCGTCGGGACCGTGAAGTCCCGCCGCTCCACCACCGTGCAGCCCCAGGTCGAGGGCTTCGTCACGCGCATCCTGGTCCGCTCGGGAGACCGGGTGGGGGCGGGGACGCCGCTGATGGACATCGACGCCGGCATGCAGCAGGCCGCCGTCGCCAACCTGGAGGCGCAGCAGGCCGCCCGCCAGGCCGACGTGGAATACGCCCGGCAGCAGGCGACCCGCATGAAGACGCTCCTGGAGGCCGGCGCCTCCAGCGACTCGGAGATGGAGCAGGCCCGCACGTCGCTCTCGACGGCCGAGGCCCAGCTCCACGCCATCGACGCGCAGATCCGCCAGCAGAAGGTCGCCCTCGGATACCACCGCGTGACCGCGCCCGTCGCGGGCGTGGTGGGCGACGTCCCGGTGCGGGTCGGGGACAGCGTGACGCGCTCCACCGTCCTCACCACCATCGACCAGAACGCGGGCCTCGAGGTCTACATCAACGTCCCCGTCCAGGAGGCCCAGAACCTGAAGGTCGGCCTCCCCGTCCAGCTCGTGGACGATCGCGGCCAGCTCGTGGCCACGACCGAAGTCTCGTTCGTCTCGTCTTCGGTCGACACCGCCACCCAGTCCGTCCTGGCCAAGGCCGTGCTCAAGGAGGCGGGAGCGTTGCGCACCGATCAGTTCGTGCGCGCGCGCATCGTCTGGACCACGGCCCCGGCCCTGAGAGTCCCCCTCGTCGCGCTCAACCGCATCAACGGCCAGTTCTTCGCCTACGTGGCGGAGACGGGCGAGGGCGGCGCGACGGTGGCCAAGCAGCGGGCGGTGGAGCCGGGAGCGATGATCGGCAACGACTACGTCGTGAAGTCGGGGCTGAGGCCGGGGGAGAGGCTGATCGTCTCCGGCATCCAGAAGATCGGCGACGGCTCCCCCGTCAAGGTCGGAGCTCCCGCCGCCAACACGAAGGGCCGGTAGGCCGTGTTCTCCGACGTCTTCATCCGCCGCCCCATCCTCGCCACCGTCTGCTCGCTCGTCATCATCCTGGCCGGCGCGATGTGCATACCCCTCCTCCCCATCGCGCGCTACCCCGCCCTGGCCCCGCCCTCGGTCGGCGTCCTGTCGATCTACACCGGCGCCAACGCCCAGGCCGTGGAGAGCGCGGTCACCACCCCCCTCGAGCAGGTCATCAACGGGGTCGAGGGCATGACGTACATGCAGTCCTCGAGCACCAACAGCGGCGTCAGCACCATCAACGTCTACTTCGACATCAACCGCGATCCCGACCTGGCCGCGGTGGACGTCCAGAACCGCGTCAACCAGGCCCTGGGCCGCCTGCCCGCCGACGTCCGCACCAACGGCGTCACCGTCACCAAGAACTCGACCGGCTTCCTGGGCGGGCTCGGCTTCTTCTCGAGGGACAACCGCTACACCTCCCAGTTCATCAGCAACTACCTGGACCTCTACGTCCGCGACGCCATCAAGCGCGTCCCCGGCGTGGGCAACGTGATCATCTTCGGCGAGCGCAAGTACGCGATGCGCCTCTGGCTCGACCCCGTGCGGCTGGCCGCGCGCGGGATCACGGCCGGGGACGTCGTGAGCGCCCTGCGGGAGCAGAACCTCCAGGTGGCGGCGGGCGCCCTCGGGGACGCCCCGTCCGCGTCCGACCAGATGTTCACGCTCAGCGTGCGCGCCCTGGGGCGCCTGACCGAGCCCAGGCAGTTCGAGAACGTGGTCATCAAGGCCGGCAAGGGCACCGGGGCCACCCTGGTGCGCGTCCGCGACGTCGGCCGCGTCGAGCTGGGAGCGGAGACCTATTCCGCCAACCTCCGCTTCGCGGGGCTGGAGGCCTCCGGGATGGGCATCCAGCTCCTGCCCTCCGCCAATGCCCTCGAGGTCTTCCAGGGCGTGTCCAGGGAGATGGCGCGCCTCGAGAAGAGCTTCCCGCCCGGCCTCGAGTGGCGGCTGGCCTTCGACAACGTGGGGGTGGTGCGCGAGTCGATCAAGGAGGTGCTGGTCACCCTGGTCGAGGCGATCGTCCTGGTCGTCCTGGTGATCTTCCTGTTCCTCCAGAACTGGCGCAGCACGCTCATCCCCGCCATCACCATCCCCGTCTCCCTGGTGGGCACCTTCTCCTTCGTCAAGCTCTTCAACTTCTCGATCAACACCCTGACCCTGTTCGGGATCGTGCTCGCCACCGGCATCGTCGTCGACGACGCCATCGTGGTGATCGAGAACATCGAGCGCCACATGCGGGAGGAGAAGAAGCGGGCCTATCCGGCCGCCTTCGACGCCATGCGCGAGGTGTTCGGGGCGGTGGTGGTGATCGGCCTCGTGCTGGTGGCGGTGTTCGTGCCCGTGGCCTTCTTCCCCGGCACCACCGGCCGCCTCTACCAGCAGTTCTCGCTCACCATCGCCTTCGCGGTGATCCTCTCCGTGTTCAACGCGGTGACCTTCACCCCCGCCCTCTCCGCGCTGCTCCTGGACAAGGAGAGCCACACCCACGGCCGATTCTTCACGGCCGTGAACCGCGTGATCGAGGGCGGCACGAGGGCCTACGTGGCCAACCTCAAGCGCGCGCTCTCCTTCCGGCCGGTCATGCTCGGCCTCTTCGGCCTCGGCCTGCTCGCGGCCGGGGGCCTCTTCCGGATCATGCCCTCCGCCTTCGTGCCCGACGAGGACGAGGGCTACTTCATCACCGTCGTCCAGGCGCCGGCGGGGGCATCGCTCGGATACACGACCGAGATCTGCAAGAAGGTGGAAGCCATCCTCTTCAAGGACCCCGACATCGCGGCCGCCTTCTCGGTGGCGGGGTTCAGCTTCAGCGGCGCCGCCCCCAACAACGGCCTCATCTTCACCAGGCTCAAGGGCTACGACGAGCGGCCGGGGAAGAGCCATTCGCTCCAGGCGGTGCTGGGCCGGGTCCGCGGCCCGATGATGGCCATCCCGGACGGGCTCGTCATTCCCTTCGCGCCCCCCGGCATCCAGGGGCTCTCGGTGTTCGGCGGCTTCACGTACGAGCTGCTCGACCAGACGGGTGGGGACATCTCGGGCCTGGCCGACGCGGTCGGCGCGGTCGCGGCCAAGGGCAACCGGAGCGGGCGCGTGGTCGGCCTCTTCTCGAGCTTCCGCGTGAACGACCCCCAGCTCCTGGTCGACATCGACCGGGACCGGGCGCGCAGCCTGGACCTGCCCCTCCACGAGGTCACGGACGCCCTCCAGGTGTTCCTCGGCTCCGCCTACGTGAACGACTTCGACTTCAACAACCGCGCCTATCGCGTGTACGTGCAGGCCGACCAGCAATACCGCGCGGATCCCAAGGCCCTGCGCCAGCTCTACGCGCGGGCCTCGAACGGGGCCATGGTGCCCCTGGACAGCGTGGTCCGGGTGAGCGAGACGACCGCGCCCCAGGTCATCAGCCACTTCAACCTCTTCCGCTCGGCCGAGATCAACGGCGCGGGCGCGCCGGGAGTGAGCTCGGGGCAGGCGCTGCAGGCCATGGAGAGGATCTCGCACGAGACGCTGCCGCCGGGGTTCGACTTCGCCTGGGCCGGCCAGTCCCTGGAGGAGGTCAAGGCCGGCTCGCAATCGGCCTACATCTTCGCCCTGAGCCTGATCCTCGTGTACCTGGTCCTGGCCGCGCAGTACGAGAGCTGGGTGCTGCCCTTCATCATCCTGCTCGGAGTGCCCCTGGCGGTGGTGGGCGGGTTGGGCGCGCAGTGGCTGCGCGGCCTGTCCAACGACGTCTTCTGCCAGGTCGGCCTCGTCCTCCTGATCGGCCTGGCCGCCAAGAACTCGATCCTGATCGTCGAGTTCGCGGAGCAGCTCCGCGAGCGCGGCCTGTCGATCGTCGAGGCCGCGGTGGAGGCCGGACGCATCCGGCTGCGGCCGATCCTGATGACCTCGATGGCCTTCATCCTCGGCGTCCTCCCCCTGGCCCTGGCCACGGGCGCGGGGGCGGGGGCCCGCAACTCCGTGGGCACGTCGGTGGCGGGGGGCATGGTCGCATCGACGTTCCTGTCCGTCATCTTCATCCCCGTGCTCTACGTGGTCATCCGCACGCTGGCGCCGGGCAAGGCGCGGCGGCACGCCCGCGACGAGGCCGCGGTCGCCGCCGAGGGGCCGGCCCATGTCTGAAGGGGCGCGCCGCGGACGGCGGGCGGCGCTCGGCCTCTTGCTGGCCCTCGGAGGGACGGCCCGGGCCTCCGCCGCTCCGGAGGAGGCGGCGGTCCCGATGGAGCGGGTGAGCTTCGAGGAGGCGGTGGCGCGCGCCATCGACCACCACCCGTCGGTCGCGGAGGCCGCGCAGGCCATCCTGCGGGCCCAGGGGTTCCTCGACGAGGCGCGGACGGTGTACCGTCCCCTGGTGGCGGGTTTCGCCGGGGAGACGATCCTCGACGCCGCCCGGGGCTTCTCCGGCAACATCACCCAGCCGAAGAACCAGGCCGTCTTCAACGCGACCGCGTCCTACGCCCTCCTCGACCTCTCTCGATGGGCGAACGTGAAGCAGGCCGGCGACCAGGTCGGCGTCGCGCGGATGTCCGCCCAGCAGGTCCGCCGCGACGTGGCCCTCAGCGCCGCGCAGTCGTACCTCGCCGTGATCGCGGCGGAGCGGCAGGTCGAGATCGCCGAGCGCAACCGGGAGACGGCCCTGGCCCTGGCCGATTACGCGCGGACCCGCCTGGAGGCCGGCCAGGGCAGCCGGCTCAACCACGTGCGCGCGAGCCAGGAGTTGGCCACCGCCGAAGGCCTCGTCCAGCTTGCGGAGCTGGCCGTGCGACGGGCCCAGGAGGCCCTGGGGGTGGCGATCTTCACGGATCACGCTGTCGATGCCCGCGGTGATCCCGACATCCCGCTCGCCGCGCCCCCCTCGGACGACGAGTCGTGGCTGGGCCAGCGGCCCGACGTCCGCCTGTTCACGGCCCAGGCCCAGGCCGCCGAGCGCGTGGTGCGCGACACCTGGAAGAACTGGCTCCCCACGGCCGGGTTCGCGTTCACGCCGCAGTACGTCTCGCCCAAGGGGTTCTTCGAGCCCGCGGGGACCTGGCGCGCGGTGTTTGCGCTCCGCGTGCCCCTCTACGACAGCACGCTCTGGTCCACGCGCCGGATCGCGACCGCGGACAGCGAGACCGCGCGGCTGCGCCTCCTGGCGGTCAGGGTGGAGGCGCGCTCCGAGCTGCGCACGGCCCAGGAGTCCGTGCGGCGGATCGAGCAGATCGTCACCGCCAGCCGCGAGGCGGCCGCCAACGCGGACGAGGCGCTGCGCATCACCCAGATCGCGTACCGCGCGGGGGCCACGACCAACATCGAGGTCGTGCAGGCCCAGCAGACGGCGCGGAACACCGAGATCGCCCAGGCCGTGGCCGAGGACCGGCTGCGCCAGGCCCGCCTGGACCTGCTCGTCGCGCTGGGGCAGTTCCCGCGCTGACCCCTCGTCGTCCCGCCTCTCACCCGCCCGTCCGTGGTGTGTCCCGCGACACCACCCCCGGCCGCGAGCGATGAACGGGCCGGGGATTTGCCCTAATCTGGTGGGGCGAGACCACACACTCGCGGGAGGCCGGAATGACGAGCCTTTCCCTCCGATCGGACGAGCCCAGGGAGCCGGAGCGGCGCGGCGGCCGGGCGACGGGCGTCCTCGTCGCCCTCCTCGTGCTGCTGCTCGCGGGCCTGGGCCTGCTCGGCTATTGGGCCGTGCGGCGGGAGCGCGCCTTCGAGCGCCAGATGGCCGATCTCACCGTCAAGGTCGAGGAGTCGTCGGCCCTCGCCCGCCAGGCCCTGGAGCGGGCGGCGGCCGCGGAGACGGCTTCGCGCGCGGCCGCGGAAGGCCGGCAAGCCGCGGAGGCCCAGACCGCCACCGCCAAGGAGGAGACGGCCAGCGCCCGCCAGGAGGCCGATACCGCGCGCCAGGACGCCACGAGCGCCCGCGAGACGGCGGCGCGCGCGCAGGCGGAGGCGGACAAGATCCGCAAGCAGGCGGAGGCCGAGGTCAACCGCCTGCAGGCGGCCCTGGGCCAGATCGCGGAGACGCGGCGCACGGCCCTGGGCCTCGTGATGAACCTCGGGAGCGACCACCTGAAGTTCGAGTTCGACAAGGCCGAGCTGATGCAGGCGGACCGGGAGCTCCTGAGCCGCATCGCGGGGATCATCCTGACCTCGCACGACTACACGATCTCCGTGAACGGGCACACGGACGACGTCGGCTCCGCCGCCTACAACCAGGGGCTCTCCGAGCGGCGGGCGCAGGCGGTGAGGGACTACCTGGTGAAGGCGGGACTGCCCGCGGAGATCTTCACCGTCGAGGGGCACGGCAAGTCGCTGCCCCTCGTGCCCGGGAGCTCGGAGGCCGCGCGCGCCAAGAACCGCCGCGTGGAGCTCGGCCTCGTCAACACCCAGATCCGCTACAAGCGCTGATCACTTGAGGCCCCTCACCGTATAGAGCTGCGAGAGGACGCGGCGATAGCTGTAGAAGTACGACCGGCCGTCCGGGGTCACCTTGAATTGGTCGATCGAGGAGACTCCGCTGAGGTCGGGGGGACGCAGCGTCTTCCACAATCGCCGCGCACCCGTCTGCACGTCCAGCTCGAAGACGGAGGCGGGCACCTGCGACCGGCTGAACGTCCATACGGATCTTCCGTTCGCGCTCCAGGCCACCGGACGCTCCTCCGGCGCGGCGGAGCTCAGCACGCGGGGCGGGCCGCCGTCCATCGGCCAAATGAGCATCTCATGGGGCGCCACGCCGGCCCCGGACTTCCCGTCCGGCGAGATCGAGGTCACCCACGTGTTCGGAGACGTAAAGGGGCGCGGCGGGGTCCCGTCGAGGTCCTGCACGTAGGAGCGCGTGCCCGAGCTCGGCTCCGTCCCGTTGAAGATGATCCGGCGGCCGTCCGGGAACCAGAGGGCTCCCCGGTGGCTGCTGATCCCATGGGCGGGCATTGGGACGGGATTGCCCGGCCCCGCGGGCAGGACGAAGATCTGGTCCCCCGTGACTGTCGTGGCCAGCACCTTGGTTCCGTCCGGCGACAGGTCGTCCGCGAACCCCTCCCTGAGTCCCAGGTGGGTCGGCGCCGCCGGCGGGTCCAGGCGGCGGACGTAGATGCCCGAGCGGTCGGAGAAGAGGAGCACCTTGCCGTCGTCGGAGACGTCGGCGAGGCCGGTGGTGTCGAACCAGGACAGGTCGCGCTCCGCGCTCTCGCCGGGAGGGACGCCCATGAGGATGGTGCGCTCTTCGTCGCGGGTGATGAGGACGCTGCCGTCGGCGGCCACGTCGCGCAGGGTCATCGAAGCCGGGGTCTGGAGGATCAACCGCTCGCCCTTGTCGAGGCCGACCGCGCGGAGCGAGCGCTCGGTGCGCGAGGGGCCGGCCGCGAACCAGATCTCCCTCCCGTCCGCCGACCAGGCCAGGCCCTGGGCGCTGATGTAGTTGTCGGTGAGGACCGTGACCTTTCCTTCCAGGTCGACGACGGAGACCTTGCCGCCGGCGGCCCGGCCGGTGGTGTCCTCCAGGAAGGCGATCCGCCGCCCGTCCGGGGAGAAGCGCGGGGACCGCAGCGAGCCCGTCGTCTTGAACAGGACGGTGCCGGGCGGATACTCGAGGTTGCTCCCGGCACCGACGCTGTCGCCCGCCCAGTGGACGATGGCGAGCCGGTCACCGGGCGGGTCCCAGTCGGCGCCCTCGACGTTCTCCGCGATCTCGTGGGGGGACTCGCCGATCTGGGCTTCCGCCAGCGTACACGCGTAGCGGTCCCCGATGTAGGAGCGGCGGCGCAGGCACAGGGCGAGATGGCCCTGGTGCACGGCGAGGATATCCGAGCCCCTCTGGCCGAGCTGGCTCGACTGCCGGTTTCCGGACCCGCCCGGCAACTGCCACACCTCGGGGGGCCCACCCTCGCGCGACTCGCTGTAGACCACCGCGCCGTCGGGCGAGGCGAAGCGCGCGCCCCCGATGCGGCCGTTCCGGAACGTGAGCTGCTCGAAGGCCGGGGGAGCCGGCGGCGGGAAGATCTTTCGCACGATGAAGTACACCGCCGGGACCAGGCCCAGGGCGAGGACGGACGGGAGCAAGGCGCGGCGCAGCCAGGGCTCGGGAGGGAGCGGAGGCGCGCCCTGGCCGAGCTGCTGGAGATGGAAGGCCAGATCGCGGGCGGACTGGAACCGTTCCTCCTTGCTCTTCTCCAGGCACCGCCGCACCACCGCCGCCGCCGCCGGCGGCACCGTACCCTTGCGGTCGAGCAGGTCCGCGGGCTCGTCGTTGAGCACGGCCTTCATGGTCTGGATCGTCGAGTCGCGCAGGAAGGCGCGGGTCCTCGTGAACATCTCGAACAGGACGATGCCGAAGGCGAAGAGATCGCTGCGGTGGTCGAGCGTCTCCCCGAGCACCTGCTCCGGCGACATGTAGCCGACGGTGCCGTGAATGCCACCCTCGGGCACGTCCACCGTCGGGTCTTCCGAGCCGACGCGATGCTCGCGGGGCCTCACCTTCACCAGGCCGAAGTCGAGGAGCTTGATGCGGCCATCGCTGGTGATGAAGATGTTCCCGGGCTTGACGTCCCGATGCACGAGGCCCTTCTCGTGAGCCGCCCCCAGGGCTTGCGCGAGCTGGATCGCGTACTCGATCACCTTGCGGTAGGGCAGGGCGGCGCGCTGGAGCCGCTCGCGCAGCGACTCTCCCTCCAGGAGCTCGGAGACCACGTAGGGGAGAGGGCCCTCCGTGCCGACGTCGAACACGGCCAGGATGTTGGGGTGGTTCAGGCCGCCGGCGGCGCGGGCCTCACGCCCGAGGCGCTCGATGTACTCGGGGCTGAGGGAGAGGGAGGGATCGAGGATCTTGATCGCCACGTTCCGTCGCAGGCGGGGGTCGTGGGCCCGGTACACCTGGCCCATTCCCCCCTTGGCGAGGAACCCGACGATCTCGTAGGGGCCGAGGCGGTCGCCCGGCGAGAGCTGGACCTTCGATTCCGGAGATGCCCCGTCCGTGAGCGCGCCCGTTTCGGTCATCGCGCCCGACATCGCGGTAGGAGAAGGCTCGGGCTCGTCACGGTCGCCATCAAGGTGTCCACGGGCCCCGCGCCTGGTTCTATTCGTGGTAGCGGAAGAGCGCGGTGAGGGAGAACCGGTTCTGCGCCTTGGCACGGTACAGCAAGAGGCGGTCGTACCCGGCTCGGAACGCCATTCCGCTCTTTTCGTAGGACTTGACCTTCCATTCGAACGAGCCACCGAGGGCGGCCGCCAGCGTCATCGTGCGGCTGTCCTGGTTGTCGAATCGGAACCCGAAGGGCAGCGCGTGGAAAAGGAAGGTCCCCCGCTTGGCGGACGACTCGTACCGCGGGCCGAACATGAACGTGATCTGCTGGAGCTCGGGCTTGTCCTGCTGGCTCGCCGACTTGCCTTGCGGGCTGGTGGGCTTGTCGAGCACCCAGAAGTTGCCGCTCATGTCTCCCACGATGGCCCACTTGCGGTGGTTGTGCAGCGTGTGAGCCGCGACCACCTGCCACCCCAGCACGTGGAGTTTGTCATGGGTGTCGGACGGTCCGGTCACGCTGGCGGAAGCGATGCCCTGCCTGGCCGCGCCCGTCGGCGCCGTCTCCGAGGACGAATCGAGGGCCAAGAGGGACCCCCCGAAGGCCACGTCGAAGTTGTGCCCGCTCGCGTACGCCGTCGCAGGGACGAGCAGGGCGAGGATCACGACCAAGGAACGCCGGACGTCCATGGCACCTCCTCGTTGAAGCGCGCTGTCCGGCCGGTTCGAGCGTTTGGAACGCGATTTCCCCTGGAGCTGACAGAGGCCAGTCGGCCCATCCGTATCCGCAGGCTGCACAGCGTTGACGCTTGTTGAACGCGTATGCTACGCCTCTTGTCCAGTCAGGGGTAAAGTCCACTCGAGCCCCAGATGGCCACCCGGCCCGCCGCACCGCTCCCGCCGCCCGCGGGGCCGTCCGCCGCGCCCCTTGCCCCCGCCGTGCGCGCCCTCCCCTGGGTGGGCAGCGCGTTCGCCCTTTCCGGGGACCTCCCCGCGTTCATGGTCGCGAGCTACCGGCGTCACGGGCCGGCCTTCCGCCTGAAGATGCTGGGGCGCGAGTTCACGGTCCTGGCCGGCCGCGACGCCAACCTGTTCATGACGCACGCCGGTGCCGCACTTCCTCGAGGGCACTATCCGGACCCCGCGCGCTTCGAGCCGGACCGGTTCCTGCCGCCCCGGAGCGAGCATCGCGTGCAGGGCGTCTACGCGCCGTACGGGTTGGGGGCCCACACCTGCCTGGGCGCGGGACTGGCGGAGCTGCAGATGGTGCTCACGACGGCCACGGTGCTGCACCACGTCCGCCTGAGGATGCACCCGCCCGGGTACCGGCTCCGGTCGGTCATGTCGCCCTCGCTGATGCCCAGCCGCGATTTCCAGATGGTCGTGACCGAGCGTCGCGCGCACCACTAGTCGTCGCGCGAGCCCCTCCTCAGTCCACGACGGTCACCACGACCACGAGCAGCTCGGAGGGACGTGAGGACGGGCCGACGAGCACGTCGTACTCCATCCGCTCCACGACCCACTTGCGGGCGACGGGGTCGTAGTAGGCGAGGTCCTTCGCCTTCACCGGGATCGTGACCCGGCGCGTCTCCCCCGGACCCAGCGCCACCCGCTCGAACCCGCGCAGCCGCTTCCGCGGGCGGTCCACGCGCGAGCGCCCGAAGCCCACGTAGAGCTGCACGACCTCCTCGCCGGGGCGCGTCCCGGCGTTGGTCACGTCGACGGAGGCACGGACCTCGCCGTCCTCGCCGATGGCGGTCGCGTCGAGGGCGAGGTTCTCGTAGACGTAGCGCGTGTAGCTCAGGCCGTGCCCGAACGGGAACGCCGGTTCCTGGCCGCGCTTCTCCAGGAGCGTGTAGCCGTGGTAGTAGCCGTACTCCACGCTCGGCGAGACGTTGTCGAACGACGGGAGCTGGCCGCCGTCCCGGGGAACCGTGAAGGGCAGCTTCCCGCTCGGGTTGACGGCGCCGAAGAGCAGGCGGGCCAGGGCGGCTCCGCCCTGCTCCCCGGGATAGAACGCCATCAAGATGGCGGGCACGCGGTCCTTCCAGTCCTCGACCGTGATGGCCGCGCCACCCTCGAGCACCACGATCGTGCGCGGGTTCGCGTCCCCCACCGCGAGGATCAGGGCGCGGTCGGGGTCCTCGAGGGCGAGCTGGGCCCGGTCGCCGCCTGTCTCCGTCTCGTCGAAGAGGGCGAAGGGGAGGTACTCGCCCTCGTCGCGCGACGTGAACCCGGCCACGACGACCACGGCGTCCGCCCCCGCGGCCACCGAGCGCGCCCTGGCCGGATCCGCGCCGTCGTCGTGCACCACCCGCGTCTGGCCGCCGAGGAACGCCCGGAGCCCGGCCAGCGGCGTCACCACGTCCTTCGGGTAGACGCGGCTGCTGCCGCGGTCGCCGAGATTCTCGGCGGCGGCGAGAGCCCCGATCACGGCGAGCGTCTTCGTGGTGTCGCGGCTCAAGGGCAGGAGCGGCCCCTCGTTCTTCAGGAGCACCAGGCCTTTCTCGGCCGCTTCGCCGGCAAGCCTGACGTGGTCGGGCGACCGGATCAGGTCCGGGCCGTACGCGCGCGGATCGGGCCGCGTCTCCATCTCGATCCTCCGCCGCAGGATGCGCAGCGCGGCCTCGTCCACGACCTCGGCCTTCACCTCGCCCCGCCGGACGGCGGCCAGGAGCTTCCGGCCGAACACGCGTGCCATCGGCATCTCGAGGTCGAGGCCGGCCTCGGCCGCCTTGACTCCGTCATGGACGCCGAAGAACCAGTCGGACACCACGAAGCCGCGGAACCCCCACTCGTCCTTCAGGATCTCGCGCAGGAGGTGCCGGCTCTCCGAGCAATGGTCGCCGCCCACCCGGTTGTACGCGCTCATGACCACGGCCACGCCGGCCTCCACGACCCGCCGGAAGTGCGGCAGGTAGACCTCGCGCAACGCGCGCTCGTCGGCGCGGACGTCCACGGTCGCCCGCGTCCTCTCGATGGAGTTGAGCGCGTAGTGCTTCACGGTGGCCAGGACGTTCTGGCCCTGGGCGCCCTCGACCAGCGCCGCGCCCATCTCGCCGACCAGGAACGGATCCTCGCCATATGTCTCCTGCGCGCGGCCCCAGAGGGGATGGCGCAGCAGGTTGACGGTGGGAGCCAGCCACATGCGCCCGCCGTGCGCGCGCAGCTCGGCCGCCGCCGCCTCTCCGATCCGCCGCTCCAGCCCGCGGTCCCAGCTCGCCGCGCGGGCCATCGGGACCGGGAAGCACGTGGAGGAGCCGAGGCCCACTCCCCGCGGCCCGTCGGAGTGGACGAGCGCCGGGAGCCCGGCGCGGCGATCGCGTCCAGATCTCCAGGGGCGGCCGATCAGGCGCTGGCCGGTGAAGTCCCAGAGCCAGGTGTCGCCCGACATCTGGAGGACCTTCTGCTCCAGGGTCATGCCGGCCAGGACCCGCCGCGCGTACGCGTCGGCTTCCTCGGGCGCGAGGACCCGGCCCCTCGGGACGTCCGTGAACTTGAAAACGGCTAGCCCGGCCGGCCGCACCCAGACGCTGTCGACGGGCCGCTTCGGGTAGGCCCACCAGACGAGAAGCGCGGCCAGGGCCAGGACGGAGGCGGCGAGGAGCGCGATCGCAGCCAGCATAGGCAAGATTGCATATTGACAGTCGACAGGCGCGAGAACTAGACTCCTTATCACAATTTGTCTCTTGTTGAGACAATATGTGTTCAAGGGAGCCGTTCTCGCCCGGAAGTTCGTCGCGGAGGAGCCGATGAAGAACCTGAGCCGGATCCTGCTGACGCTGGCCCTCATCGCCCCTGCCACCCTGGCCCGAGGTCAAGACCCCCAGGACCTCCTTCCCGTCCTCGTCGAAGCGGAGTCGGGGACCTTCGGAGCCGAGTTCGCGACCGGCGTGGACACGACGGTCACGCCCAGCGTGGGCTATGCCTTCCCCACGACGAACCTCATCAACGCGGGGAACCCGGGCAGCGACAACCGCGTGGCCACCTACTCCGTGACGTTCCCCAAGGAGGGAGTGTGGGAGCTCTACGCGCGCGTGCGCGTCGGGCCCGGCGGCGCCAACGACGACAGCTTCTTCTACGGAAACGGATTCGGCCTCAAGGCCTCCGCGAGCGACGGCGCCTGGATCACCGTCAACAACTTCTCGGGCGGCGGGTACACGATCCCGACGGACCGCGTGGACGGCAAGGGCACGGCCGGAACGCAGGTCTGGAAGTGGATCCGGCTGTCCGGCATCGACTGGGGCGAGGGCCCGGTCAACTTCACCGTCCCCGCCGGGAGCCTGAGCCAGACCTTCCAGATCGGCGGACGTGAGGACGGGCTGCGCTTCGACAAGTTCGCGTTCGGCCGGCAAGGCGTCTTCTTCACGGTGAACGCGCTCGACACCGGCGGACCGGGGACGACCGAGCCGCCACCGCCGCCCTTCGTCCCCGTGGGGCCGCCGATGGCGCTCGATCAGCCCAAGTTCCTGGGCAGCGTGTCCAGCCCCACGCAGAACCTCAACTTCAACGCCTACTTCAACCAGGTGACGCCCGAGAACGGCGGGAAGTGGGGCAGCGTCGAGGGCACGCGGGACGTCATGAACTGGACGGAGCTCGACGCCGCGCACAACCTCGCCAAGAACAACCTCCTCAAGGCCCCCGGCGACCCGCGGGACGGCACGCCCTACCCCCTGCCCTTCCGCATGCACAACCTCGTCTGGGGGAACCAGCAGCCGGCCTGGATCGAGTCGCTGCCCACGAGCGAGCAGCGCGCGGAGATCGAGGAGTGGTTCGGGGCGGTGGCCGCGCGCTACCCCGACATCGACTTCATCGACGTCGTCAACGAGCCGATCCACGACCCGCCCGCCGGCCCCACCAACGGCAACTATATCGCCGCCCTCGGCGGCACCGGCGCCACCGGCTGGGACTGGGTGATCACCGCCTTCGAGAGGGCCCGCTTCTACTTCCCGAACGCGAAGCTCGGGATCAACGAGTTCAGCGTGACCAACAGCACGACGACGATGAACCAGTACATCACGATCATCAACCTGCTGAAGGAGCGGGGACTGATCGACTACGTCGGGGTGCAGGGGCACGCCTTCTCGACCACGGTGCCCAACTCCGTCACCCAGGCCAACCTCGATCTCCTGGCCGCCGTCGGCGTGCCCATCTACGTCACGGAGCTCGACATCGACGGGCCGTCCGACGCCGTCCAGCTCGCGGACTACCAGAGGATCGTCCCCGTCTTCTGGGAGCACCCCGCCGTCCGCGGAGTCACCCTCTGGGGTTACCGGCCGGGGCACTGGCGGACACCCCAGGGCGCCTACATCGTGCTCGAGAACGGAGCCGAGCGGCCGGCGATGGTCTGGCTCCAGAGCTACATCAAGACCACGAAGCTGCGGCCCTGGATCCTCGCCAATCCCGAGCCGCGGCACGTCACCGTCGGCGACGACGTCTCCTTCACGTGCGAGGGCAACGGCTCCGCGCCGCTCGGCTACCAGTGGCGCAAGGACACCGCGCCCATCGACAGCGCCGGCAACCCCTCGGCGGCCACGGCCACCTTGACCCTCGCCCACGTGACCACCGCTGCCGCCGGGCTCTACGACTGCGTGGTCTCGAACGTCGCCGGAAGGGCGACGAGCAGCGCCGCCGCCCTCACCGTCGACAAGGCGATGGGGACGGTGAGCCTGTCGAACCTCCTCCAGACCTACGACGGGGGCCCGCACGCGGCGTCGGTCACGACCGCCCCGCCCGGCCTGGCCGTCGACGTCACCTACGACGGCAGCCCCGCCGCGCCCGTGAACGCAGGCGACTACGTCGTGGACGCCTCGATCGACGACGCCGACTACTTCGGCTTCGCCACCGGCACCCTCACCGTCGCCAAGGCGACCGCCTCCGTGGCCTTCGTCGACCTGACGCTGCCGTACGATGGAACGCCGCGCGCGGTCGCCGTCACCACGGTCCCCGCCGGCCTGGCCGTCGTCGTGACCTACGACGGCGCTCCCACGCCACCCACCGCGCCCGGCTCCTACGCCGTCGTGGCCACCGTGGTGGACGCGAACTACGTCGGTTCGGCCGCGGGCACGCTGCGGGTCGGCACCACGGCGCTCGTGCGCCATGCCCCGACGATCAACGGCCGCGTCGAGGGGTCCGTGGAGACGTTGCTGCCGGAGAGCTTCACCCTCAACGGAGGGGCGGTCATCACGAGCGACCTCCTGGTGCCGGGATCGCCCACCGTGCGCCTCAACGGCTCCCCGACCTACGGAGGCACTCTCGACGGAGACGGCGACGCCGCGCCCTCCAACTACACGATCACGCTCAACGGAGGCGCCCGCCTGCGCCACGTCGTGCGCCGCACCAACGCGGTGGCCCTGCCCGCGGTCCAGGCACCGCCTGCGCCGGCGGGTACGCGTGACGTCGCGCTCAATTCGCCCGGGCAGAATCCCGGCGACTTCGCCACCCTCCGCAACCTCATCCTCAACGGCAACGTGGGCGCCGTGGGCGTTCCCGCCGGCACCTACGGCACCTTCATCGTCAACGGCAGCAGCAGCCTGGTGCTGGGGGTGGCGGGCACGACCGTGCCCGCCGTCTACAACCTCCAGGGTCTCGTGGTCAACGGCGGAGGCAAGGTGACGATCGTGGGGCCGGTGTCGCTCACCGTGGCCGGCACCGTGGTCGCCAACGGCGGGATCGGAGCCGCCGCCCACCCCGAATGGCTCGCCCTCGACGTCGCCACCGGCGGCCTGACCGTGAACGGTGGGGCCGCCTTCAACGGGGCGGCGACGGCGCCGAGGGGGACCGTGGTCGTCAACGGCACGCTCAACGGCAGCGTGGCCGCGGACCGCCTGATCCTCAACGGAGGCGCAGTGCTGAAGGCGATCGAGTGACGCGGTCGAAGGCGGTCAGGGGTGCGCGGCGCCGTAGGCGTCGATGAACTCGTAGCGCGCGCGGTCCGGCTCGGGACCCGTCTTGCTGGCGCCGTCGATGTGCATGACCTGGCGCGTCTTGCCGAACTCGGGCCACTCGGGAACGCCGGGCCCGTTCGGGTTGCCCGTCTTCACGAAGTTGGCGAAGTAGCCGGACAGAACGCGCGCCGTCTCGCGGTCCTCGGGCTGCCAGGCGTCGGGCTTCGAGTCCAGCGTGTTGAAGGCGTACTCGATGTCGACGGCATGGGAGGCGCCGAACTTGTTCGATCCCTTCGGGTCGGGCAGGACGCGATCGAACCGGTAGCGGTAGACCGGCGCCTGCCCCGTGGCCAGGTGCGCCTCGACCCACTTCCACGTCGAGTACGAGATGAAGAGGTCGCTGGCCAGGTCGGCCGCGGACTGCTGGGTCTCGGCGTCGTCCGCCGCCGGATACAGCGCGAGCGCGGCGTCCGCCTTGTCGGTGAACTGCTTCTTGAGCTGGTCGGGGAAGGTCGCGGGCGTGGGCTTCTGGGGGTTCATGGCCACCGACATCCCCATCTCCGACGAGTTCCAGCCCGCGATGAGCGGGATGCGGGCCTGCTTGCCGGCGGCGTAGGTGGCGGCCACCTTCTCGGTCAGGAAATAGCCGTCGACCCCGGGGCCGTAGCCCCAGCCCCCCGTCTTCATCACCGCCGCCAGCAGCTCGTCCGCCGGCCGGGCGCGGAGATCGGCCAGGGTGTTCGCTCCGACCGATGCCGCGAACTTGGCGCCGTCCTCCTCCTTCTCGGCCAGGGCCTTCTCGGCCAGCCCACGCGTCGGGCTCGTGAAGAAGGCGCCGCTCTCTCCGATCGCCTTGTGGACGAGAGTGCGCGTGAGGGGGGAGGCCATGAGCGCGCTCACGGACAAGGATCCGGCCGACTCGCCGTTGATCGTGATGTTGTTCGGGTCGCCGCCGAACGCGGCGACGTTGCGCCGGGCCCACTCGAGAGCGGCGACCTGGTCGAGCATCCCGTAGTTGCCGGAGCCGTGGCCGCCCGATTCCCTGGTCAGCTCGGGGTGGGCCACGAAGCCGAAGAGGGCCAGCCGGTAGTTGGGAGCCACCACCACGATGCCCTGCTTGGCGAACCACTCGCCGTCGCACCGGGGCTCGGAGGCGGAGCCGGCCGCGAACCCACCGCCGTGGATCACGAACAGGACGGGCCGCTTCTCCTTGGCGGACCTGGCCGTCGTCCAGACGTTCAGGTAGAGACAGTCCTCGCCCATCTGCTTGTCCCGCGTACGGAGCGGGCCGAACATGGGGCCCTGCATGCAGCGGGTGCCCCATTCGTCGGCCTTGCGCACACCCTTCCAGGCCGGCACGGGCTGCGGGGCCTTCCAACGGAGAGCCCCGACGGGAGGCACCGCGAACGGCACCCCCTTGAAGACCCGTACGGCGGGGTCGGTGCCCACCGTGCCCTCCAGGACGCCGCCGTCGACCTTGACCTGGTCCGCGGCGCGCACCGGCCCCTCGAGCAGGATCGCCACGGCGATGAACGCACCGGCGTGGGCGGAGATGCGGCCGGCCTCTTTCATGTGTCCTCGCTCCCAAAAAGAGCGCCCATCATAAGAGAATTCGTGGCCATGATCCCAAGACTCGCCGGCCTCGTCCTGCTCGCCTGCCTGCCGGTGGCCGCCGCCGAAGACCGCTCCGCGGCGAGCCTCCCGCGCAGCACGCCGGAGGCGCAGGGGATCCCCTCTCCCGCCATCCTGGCCTTCGTGAACGCGGCCGAGGCGAAGATCGACGCCCTGCACAGCTTCATGATCCTGCGGCACGGCTACGTCGTGGCCGAGGGGTGGTGGTCGCCCTACGGCAAGGACGACCCCCACGTGCTCTTCTCGCTCAGCAAGAGCTTCACGTCCACCGGCATCGGGCTGGCGGTGGCGGAGGGCAAGCTCACCATCGACGACCCGGTGCTCTCGTACTTCCCGGACGAGGCCCCCGCCGATCCCAGTCCCAACCTCAAGGCCATGCGCGTGCGGGACCTGCTGTCCATGTCCACCGGCCAGCACGCGGACGACCTCCAGAAGTTCTCCTTCGCGGGCGACCACCTGACGCGTGCGTTCCTGGCCTTGCCGGTGGCGCACAAGCCCGGCACCCACTTCCTCTACAACACGCCCGCGACCTACATGCTCTCCGCCATCCTCCAGAAGGCGACCGGCACCGACCTCTTCGACTACCTCGGGCCGCGCCTCTTCGAGCCGCTCGGCATCCGGAACCCGACCTGGGAGAGGAGCCACGACGGCATCACGCTCGGCGGCTACGGGCTGAAGATCGGGACGGAGGACATCGCCCGCTTCGGCCAGCTCTACCTGCGACAAGGCAAGTGGGGCGGAAGGCAGCTCGTGCCCGCGGCCTGGATCGGCGCCGCCACCTCGCGCCAGGTCTCGAACGGCAGCAGCCCGAACAGCGACTGGGAGCAGGGCTACGGCTACCAGTTCTGGCGCTGCCGCCACGGTGTCTATCGCGGCGACGGCGCCTTCGGCCAGTTCTGCGTCGTCATGCCGGAGCAGGACACCGTCATCGCGATCACCAGCGGCACCCGCGACCTCCAGGGCGTCTTGAACGTCGTGTGGGACAACGTCCTGGCCGCGCTGAAGCCCGGCCGGCTTCCCGGCAACGCCGCGGGCCAGGCCGACCTCGGCCGCAAGCTGGCCGCCCTGACTCTCGCGCCGCAGGCCGGGCGCCCGACCTCCGCCGTCGCCGCCGTGGTATCCGGCAAGACCTACGTCTTCCCCGCCAACGACGACAAGATCGAGTCGGCGCGGCTCGAGTTCGGCGGCGACCGGGCGACGCTCACGATCAGGGTCGGCGGGCGCGACGGCCGCGTGTCGTGCGGCGCGGGCGCCTGGCGGAGGGGCGGCACCCTGCCGGACGCGGACGGGGTCGATCAGGCGGCGGCGGCGAGCGGGGCCTGGACCGCCGACGACACCTACACGGCACGAATCTACCTGAACGAGACTCCGTTCCGACTCACCGCGACGTTCCGGTTCGACGGCAACCGCCTGGTGATGGAGCGCGAGCTCAACGTGGCACTGGGCGATGCCGCGACGAAGCGGCCGACGCTCGTCGGTCAGGCCGAGGGGTCCTAGGTCTCGAACCTCTCCCACCGGTCGCGGACCGTCTCCAGGATCTGCTGGAATCGTGGGTCGCTCCGGAGGCTCTCGAAGAACGGGTCGTATCGCGCCAGGAACGGATGGTTGATGAAGCCGCGGCCGACGGCGATGGCCAGCCAATGCAGCGCGCGCTCCGGCACGCCGGCCACGGCGTAGCCCTGGGCGAGAACCCGCGCAAAGACGTCGGTGGCGGTGGCGGCGGCCTCGATCTCGGGCGTGAGGGCGGAGAGGGCGTCTCCGGAGCTCCCGGCCACGGCTCGGGCGAGGAAGAGCGCGAGCCGCGCGGGGACGCCGTCCCGCGCCTCGGCCGGAAACCCCTCGCAGATCGCGCCGATCGCCTCCGTGCGGCGGTTCAAGGCCAGGGCCCAGACGTAGAAGAGCCGCGCCATCGGGTTGCCCGGATCCATCTCGAGCATCTGGCGGTAGGGCTCGACGGCGGCGGCGAGGCGACCGTCGAGGGCGTCGGCCCAGCCGGGGAGGCAGCGGCACAACGGAGTGAGGGGATCGACGGCCAGGAGACGACCGATCAACGGCCGCGCCGCCGATACCCGGCCCGAGATCAGGTAGCAGTTGCTCAGGAGGAGGAGGGTGTCGGCGTTGCTCGGGTCGATCTCCAGCGCCGCCTTCAGGTCGTGGACCGCCTCCTGGATCCGGCCGCGCGAGTAGAGGATCCACCCGCGGAGCTGCCGTCCGGAGGCGGACTCCGGCTCCAGCGCGAACACCTTGCGCGCGCACTCCTCCGCCTCGTGGAGCGGGCGCTCGCCGAAGTCGATCCCGGCCTCCCGGTACTGGAGGTAGGCCTTGCCGAGGGCGGCGTGGAGAAGGGCGTTCTCTCCGACGATCGAGAGCCCGTTGCGGAGGAGCTGGATCGCGTGGTCGATGGCGTCGCTCCGCCACCGCCATGATTCCTGGCGCGCCCGCAGGTAGCACTCGTAGGCGTGCACGTCGGTGATGGGCCGCGCGGCCAGCCGCCGGTCTTCGTCCGCGCTGAGCCGGAGCTCCAGAGCGTCGACGATCACGCGGGCCAGCCGTTCCTGGAACGCGAACACGTCCTCGACCGATCCCTCGTACTTGTCCGTCCAGAGGTGATCGTCCGTGCGCGCATCGATGAGGCGGGCGGTGATGCGCAGGCGGCCCCCGGCCCTCCGCACGCTCCCTTCCAGGACGTAGCGGACCCCCAGCTCCCGGGCGATCGTCTTGACGTCCTTGGCCGTCCCCTTGAAGGTCATCGACGAGGTTCGCGAGATCACGCGGAGCGCGCGCACCTGGGAGAGGTCGGCCGTGACTTCGTCGGTGAGGCCGTCGGCGAAGTACTCGTTCTCCCGGTCCGGGCCCAGGTTCGTGAAGGGCAGGACGGCGATCGACGCCGTCGGTCCCGGACCGAGGTCGTGGCCACGGGCGCCGGCGGAGGCCCGGGGTGCCGTGCTGCGCTCCTCCGACTTCCGCCAGACGTCGATCTCCGACTTGAACGCGTAGACGCTGCCGAGCACGCGATGCCGGTGGCGGCGCACGGGCAGGCCCTCTTCCCGTTCCCAGCGGCGCACCGTGCGCACGCCGCGCTTCAGGTAGGCCGCGATCTCCTTCCAGGAGTCGAGCCGGTCGTCGGAAGCGCCGGTCAAGTGGCGGCATTCTAGCCCGCCGGCGAGGCTCCCCGGCGGTGGGGCCAGGGGCGGCCAAAGTGGGCCACCGGCCGTTCGACCCACTTTGTGGTCTTTCCGGGGGCCCAGGGAGCGCCTACCTTCACGTCGACACCAACCGACTCACAAGGAGGCTTCCATGATCTCGTTCCGAGCATCCCACGCCGTCGCCGTCGTCGCCCTGGTCGTCTCGTCCGCCGACGCGCGCGCGGGACACGCGGCCGCGGAGTCACGCCGTGACGACGTGACGACGATCGCCGTAGCCGGCAGCGGGATGGATCAACTCACCACCGCCCTCGTCCACTCCAAGGAGACGACGCCCACGGGGATGATCCAGAAGAGCACGGAGATCGTCGATCTGACCGGCGATCTGAAGGGACGCGTGCTGTACCACGTCACCTCCGTCTTCGACTTCACCGCCGGCACGCTGGTGAACACCGGGGACCAGGTCTACTCGGGAACGATCGCGGGAGGGGCTCCCGTCATGATCCATGACGACCAGTTCCGCTTCCGGGTGAACCTGCAAACGGGCGAGGAGAGCGGCCAGGTCTACCTGTTCGATCACATCGCCGGCCCGAAGGTCCGGTGCCAGCTCGACGTGGTGGGTACGGGGTTGACGCCGGAAGGCAACCCCACGTTCGATTACCGCGGCACCTGCGTGTTTCGGGGCCGGCGCTAGCCGGCGCCGCTCCTGATCACAAGTCCACGGCCACGACCTCGTGATCGCGGACGGACGGTACGGCCACCGTCACCGTCCCGCTCGCCTCCGTGGCCTGAGGGGTGCCTCCCGCCACCAGGAGCTGGACGCGCCGAGCGCGCGCGCCCGCGGGCAGGCGCAGCCGGACGGTCATCGGTCCCACGGACACGAACTCGCGCACGGGGCCCTTCATGGCCATGGCGTTCGTGAGGTTCACGAGGTGGACGACGAGCGCGTCCTTCTGGCCCCAGGCGGTCACGTCGAACAGACCCGGCCCCGCCACCGTCACCGGCGGCTCCTCGTTCGCGGCCCAACGTACGGCGTTGGCGAGGAGCCGGCCGTGGTCGGGAGACAGGACCTCCCAGAACGTGCGGTCCAGGTCGCCGGGAAAATAGACGATGCGGCTCGCCCCCCGCTCGCGAAGGTAGACCTGCCGGTCGTCGGTCGTCTCCACGCGCGGGAACACGTGCTCCATCGGCAGGTCCGGGTACGACGGGATGAGCGTGATCGGCGACGGGAACTCTCCGCGCGGGCGCACGCGCACCCGCTGCACGGAGTTGATGATGCGGGGCGCATCCTCGAGGCCGGCCAGGAGGGGATGGGTCCGCCGGGCCTCCGCGTCGAGCGCGAGGTAGGAGTTCTGCATGCGGCGGTCCACCTGCCCGTCGAACGAGACGCCCAGGAGGTCACCGAGGCCGAAGTCCTTCCGCGGCGCGCCCGCCTCGTCGTAGAGCGAGGTCTCGAAGGTGGCGAGGAGGCTGCCTCCGCGCTCCACGTACTCGGCCAGAGCCCGGCATTGCGCGTCGGAGAGGGCGGCGACGTTGGGAAGGACGAGCAGCTTGAAGCGGTCGACCTGGCCGGCGTCGAGCCGGGCGTCGTTCACCATCTCGAAGGGGATGCGGGCCTCGACCAGCGCCTGGTACAGGCCCTTCAGGTGGTCGTCGACGCGCGCCTCCGCCTGGTCCTTCCCGTAGAAGTCGCGGGTCTGCTCGGAGTAGACGACGGCGACGCGGGCCAGGGGCGCCCGGTCGCGCAGGTAGCGCTCGTTGCGATAGTGCCAG
>JBGPBV010000111.1:0-24091 GCA_041481445.1 Vicinamibacteria bacterium | reverse complement strand
TCCCGCCGCGCGGCCCAGCGTGATCAGGACGTCGGGTCCACCGGAGGTCGCGTACGCATAGGGGTGGCGCAGCCGGAAGCGGCCGTTGACGGGATAGGCCGTCCAGCGCACGGACTCGCTCCAGAAGGCGCGCTCGCCGACGTAGAGCGTGCCCGTCCCCTCCCCCGCGATGCGCAGCTCGAGGGGGCGCGGGCGGGCCCCGTTCGCGACGCGGAGGAAGAGGCCGTCGAAACGACCGCGCAGCCGCAGCCGTCCCTCCTGCACGCGCGCGCCGCGCTCCTCGTGGACGTCCTGCATCGTCTCCTCCGCGCCGTCGACCCTGAGCCGGTCGCCGGCGAAGGTGACACGCGACCCGCGATCCCCCGCGATCACGATCGGGTGCTCGTGGACCACGGCCTTCCCCTGGGCGATCCCGGGCAGGGCGAGGATCACGAGCCTCCTCTGCGTGTAGAACTCGATCGGGCTGCGCGGCACGTCCCACAGCTCGGGATGGACGGACGCCACCGGCCGCTGCCGCAATCGCTCCCACCGGTAGTCGTAGGCGAAGGCGCCCAGGGCCTGCACGGCCACGGAGAGCGCGGCCAGGGCCACGGTCAGCCGGGGGGCGACGTCGTAGCCTTCGGGCAGGAACAGCAGCAGGAGGGGCAGCAGGTCCGTCATCATCCGAGGGCCCCAGCACTCGCCGCCGTCCCAGGCCGACCATCGCCCGACGAAGAGCCAGTGCGCGACGGCGGCGGAGGCACAGGTGGACACCAGCCACCGCTCGCCGGTCCGGAACGCGCGTACGAGGCCGACCGCGGCCACGGCGGCCACGGGTGTGAACACGAGCAGGCCCTTGCCCGGAGAGACGAGGAGGCCCAGGTGGCCCTCGCCCCAGGCGCCGGAGAACCGTCCGGCGGCGGGGAGGCCCTGCCGCCAGGGTGACCCGAAGTAGGCCCAGTGATACGCGAGCACCGCCGCGGTCACCGGCGCCGCCCAGGCCAGGAGGTGCGGGATCCGGCGCGGCCAGCGCGCGGCGAGGCCCAGGGCGAGCGCGGCCGCCAGCACGACGTCCGCATAGCGCGCGGCCACGGCGAGGGCGAGGGCGAGGCCGGCACGCCCGGCCCAGCGGTCGTCGTCCTCCGCGCGGACCATGCAGAGCAGGACGGCGCAGAGGGCGAGAACGGCCGCCGGGTGCTGCCAGAGCGCCTGGCTCGTCGACCAGACGCTGGTGCCGAGGGCGAACACGACCGCCGTCCAGAGCGCGTCGCGGGGCGGGCGCCGGCGCCCGCCGACGGCGAGATAGAGCAGCGCGGCCGCCGCCGCCGAGAACAGCGAAGCCGCCCATTTGCCGGCCAGGGCGAGGCCGGTCTCGTCCCACGCGAAGGCGACCCGCGCCAGCGCGAAGACGGGCGCGGCCAGGAGGGCGGAAGCGACCGGGTAGATCGAGACCCGGTGGGCGTCCACCCGGCGCGCGAACGGCTCCTCCACGTCCGGGTAGTCGTCCAGGTCGAGACGCCCGTGCTCGACGAAGGTGGCGGCGACGCGCTCGGTCGGACGCGCGTCCGCGGAGCCGATCGGCCGTCCGTTGGACACGAGGGCCACGAACAGGACGAGGCCGAGCAGGGCGGCGGACAGCGGCGAGGGACCGATCGAGGGCGGCTCGTAGGGCGTCTCGTCCGACGGCGTCCGGACGCCCATCAGCCGCGTCCGCTCAAGACGGACGGGGCGACGGCGCCAGGGGCGCGCCGGCGGCCGGCGGCGAAGGCGGGGGCGCCCCCCGGTGGCGCTGGTAGAGGTTGACCCAGCGCTCGTGCTCGGCGAGCGTCTCGCTGAACTGGTGCGAGCCGTCGTTGCGGCTCACGAAGTACAGCGCGCGCGTGTCGGCGGGATGCAGGGCGGCCAGCAGCGAGGCCCGGCCCGGGGAGGCGATGGGGCCGGGGGGCAGGCCGGCAAAGCGGTACGTGTTGTAGGGCGAGCTCACCTCGAGATCCTCGCGGCGGATGTTGCCGTCGTAGGTCCCGGCCTTGCGCAGGGCGTAGATGACGGTGGGATCGGTCTGCAGGGGCATCTTCTTCTGGAGCCGATTGAGGAAGACCGCGGCCACGCGCGGCCGCTCCTCCGGCCGCGCCGTCTCCGTCTCCACGATCGAGGCCAGCGTCACGACCTCGCGCAGCGTCCGCCCGCCGCCCTTGACCTGGGGCAGCTCCGGGCCGACCACGTCGCGGAACCGGCGGACCATCCGCGCCACGAGCTGGCCGGCGGGATCGGCGCCACGAGGGATGTCGTAGGTGTCCGGGAACAGGTACCCCTCGAGGTCGCCGGCCTCGGGATCGATGTCCTGGACGAGGGCCGGGTTCCGGGCCGCGGCCAGGAAGTCGGCGGCGGGGATCCCCTTGACCGCGGCCAGCCGCGCCATCTCCTCGAGGGCGGTGCCCTCCGGGAAGGTCACCGTGTGGCGCACCACGTCGCCGCGCACGAGCTTGTCCACGATCTGCTCGAGGCTCATCGTGCCCTCCAGCGAGTACTCGCCCGCGCGCAGCCGCCCCGTCTCGCCACGGCTGAGCACGTACAGGCGGAACACCTCCGGGTGCCGGACGAGCCCGAGGCCCTCGAGCTGGCGCCCGATGTCGAGCACGCTCTCGCCCTGGGCCACGACCAGCGGCTGGGGGGGCTCGCCCGCCCGGCGCGCCGGCCAGCGCGTCTCGTGGTACCACGCGCCGTAGACGACGGCGACGAGGACGAGGGCAAGGAGGAGCTTGCGCAACTAGCGCTGCACCACCGGGCGCGAGGCCCCGCGCTCGTCGAGGTACTCCTGGAGGATCACCACCGCCGCCGCCTGGTCGATCACCCGCTTGCGCTCCTTCCAGCCGGCCTTCCCCGCTTCCCGGAGCCGCTGGTCCGCCTCCACGGTGGTGAGCCGCTCGTCCCGCATCAGCACCGGCACCTCCAGCCGCCGGCGGAGGCCCTCGACGAAGGCCAGTACCTTCTCCGCCTGCGGACCCCGCGCGCCGCCCAGGTCGAGGGGCAGGCCGACCACGACCGCCGTCACCTCGTGCCGCCGGGCCAGGTCCGCCACCGCCGCCAGGTCCCGGCGCCGGCCGACCCGCGACACGGTGGTGAGGGCGGAGGCCAGGGTGGCCGTCTCGTCGGACAGGGCGACGCCGATCCGCCGGTCGCCCACGTCCAGTCCCAGGTGCCGTCCGCGCGCGCCGACCGGCATGCGACCCTCCGGTCGAGTATAGCGTGGCGTGGCGCCCTTCCTTGACTGGGGCGGGGGCCTCTGCCATGCTTTGCCGGCCCTTCACCCTCCCTTCCTCATGCAATCGTCCAAGTACAAGGTGCTCGAGGAGCTCGGCGCCGGGGGAATGGGCAAGGTCTACAAGGGCGTCCTCATCGGCCAGTCGGGCTTCCAGCGGCCGATCGTGATGAAGCAGCTCCGCCAGGCGGACGACGAGAGCCACGTCCGCATGTTCGTGGACGAGGCCCGGCGCTACGCGGTGCTCGACCACGAGAACATCGGGCGGATCTTCGACTTCGAGACCGTCGACGACAAGCTCTGCATCATCCTGGAGTTCATCGACGGCTGGAGCCTGATCGAGTACCTGGAGAGGCACCGCGATCGGCGGCGGCTGCCCGACGTGGACCTCTCGATCTTCATCGCCAGCCGCGTCTGCCGGGCCCTGCAGTACGTGTTCGAGCGGGCGGCCATCGTCCATCGCGACATCAGCCCGAGCAACATCATGATGACGCGCGAGGGCACGGTGAAGCTGATCGACTTCGGCATCGCCACCCAGAGCGGGACCCGCGACTCCAGCCTGACCGGCAAGCCCGCCTACATGGCCCCCGAGATGGTGGTGGAGATGCGCGCGGACAGCCGCAGCGACCTGTTCTCGCTGGGGGCGGTCCTGTTCGAGATGCTCACCCTCGAGCGCCTGTTCCAGGGGGCCACCACGGCGGCCGTGCTCGAGCAGGTCATCGCCGGCCACCATCCCTCGCCGCGCTCCTTCAACCCCGCCATACCGGACGGAGTGATGGCCATCGTGCGCACCGCCCTCCAGCGCGACCCTTCCCGCCGCTACTCGTCCGCGGGCGAGATGGGGGCCGCCTGCGAGCATTTCCTGTACGACAAGGGCTACGGCCCCACGAACCTCACCCTCAAGCAGGCCCTCCATGCGCTCTTCCCCGACGCCAAGCCGCTCGCCCCCGCCGCCGAAGGCCGCCAGGAGTTCCCGCTCGTCGAGCACACCCTGATCCCGATCGGCGACGCGCAGGCCACGCCGCGGTCGCGGGGCGACGGCGAGGAGGACAAGACGCCGGTCGCTCCCCTCCGGCGCGCGTACACGGTGGCGGTGAGCAACCCGGAGCCTCCGGTGCCGCCGCCGACTCTCGCCCCCGGCCCCGGGGGAACGCGCCCACGGCGACTCAAGACACGCCTGCCACCGCGCTGAGGGTCCCCGGGGTGGGCCACGGCTCGGCGTCGCCCTTCCGCCGCGCCGCCATCGCCCTCGCGCTGGGCCTCGTCTCGGTCCTGGAGGTGCTGTACGTCACCTCCGGTCCGATCGCGGTCGGCGTGGACTCGATCCTCTGGCGCCGGTTTGCCGGAGGCGGACGGCTGCGCGAGGCGGTGACGGTGCCCCTGCCCGCCCTGCGGCGCCTCGACGGCGGGCGACTGGCCATCGACGCGCGCGCGCCGACGGCGGCCGACCGGCCGGTCGCGGTGTCGGTGGACGGGGATCCCCCGTCGCGCGTGGCCCTGTCCCCCGGGAGTCGCGTCTGGCTCGCCCTGCCCACGCGGGAGAGGGACGGCGCCGACGTGGTGCTGCGACCGGAAGGAAGGGCCGCCGTCGACGGGCTCGTAGTCGCCGTAGGACCTGAGACTGGACGCGCCGTCGTCGCCGGCGTGACGATCGCGCTCGTGGCGCTGCTGCTCCTGCGGACGCGCCCGATGGCGGAAGCGCTCGGCCTGGCCCTGTTCGCGGCCGGAGGGGTCGGACTCGGCTGCATACCCGGCTGGATCCTCCTCGGCTGGCCGGGAGGAGGCACGGTCTGGCGCCTGGCCGTCCCCCTGCTCGCCGCCACCGCCGGGTTGGCGCTCGCGCTGGGTCGCGCCGGCCACCGTCGATCGTCGGTGGCGCGGCTGGCCCTCTTGATGGCGGCCGGCCTGTTCGGCTGCGGGGTCCGCGCGTTCTTCCTGCCCTCCGCCGGCTCCTGGGACGTCGACTACTGGCGGACGGCCATGCTCGAGGCGACGGCGCACGGGCTCGGCCATGCCTACGGCGGGCCGGCGGACGTGCCCGAGGGCCACTTCCTCGCCCAGCTTCGCGGGCGGGAGCGCGTGTCCGCGCCCCAGGTCCTCGGTCGCCCGATCGTGGTGAACTACCCGCCGCTGGCGGTGTCGCTCTGGACGGCGTCGTGGCGCCTGGCCGAGAGTCGGGCCGTCCGCCTGGAGACGATCGAAGCGCAGGCGCTGGCCACCAAGCTGCCACCGCTGGCCGGGGACCTGGCCGCGGTGGCCCTGCTGCTGTGGATCCACCGCGCTCGGCCCTGGCGGGCGGCGACGCTGGCCGCTGTCTACTGGGCCACGCCCGTTTCCTGGATCAACAGCGCGGTCCAGGGATACCAGGACGGTGCGTACGCGCCGCTCGTGGTCCTTGCCCTCGCCGCCGCCTCCGGCGGGCACGGCTTCTGGGCGGGCGCGGCGCTCGGCGTCGCCGCCATGATCAAGCTGCCCGCCCTGCTCGTGGCGCCGGCGGTGGCGGGCGCGCTCATCGCGAGCGTCCCCGCCGGGCCCGCCGCCCGCCGCCTGGCGACGGCGGCCCTGGGCGGTCTCCTCACGAGCACCGCCGCCTTCCTTCCCTTCGCGCGGGCGGGCACGCTGCCGGCGGCGCTGGTGCACGTCAACAGCATCTGGCTGCCGGGCCCGGCCTCCGGCGGCTCCCCGAACCTGTGGTGGCTCGCCGGCCAGGCGCTGGCGATCGCCCGCCGCGGAGCGAGCGTGCTCGACCGGGTGACGTTCGTGCCGCACGACGTCCTCCCCGTGCCCGCCTACGCGATCGGGCGCGTGCTGTGGGCCTCCTCCGCCGTGGCCATCGTGTGGCTCCAGCGCCGTCGTCCGGGCCTCCGCCCGGCCGCGCTGGCCGCGGCCACGCTCGTCTTCACCTACGCGATGCTCGCGACCGGCGTCTACGAGAACCACATCCACCCCCTGTTCCTGCTCTTGCTGGCCGGGGGTCTCGTGACGCGGCGGGGCCGCCTCGTCGCCGCCGCCGCCGCGGTCGTGTACGTCCTGGACGTGCTCGCCATGTCGGGCCTGGGCCGCTTCTACACGATGCGCTACGCGCTGCTGCTCCCGCTCGCGCCCGTCTGGGACGAGCTCCGGATGGGGCTCGGCTTCGACCTCACCGTCGCGCTGGCCGTCGTGAACCTGGGCCTGCTCGTCGCGTGGTGGACCGGCCTCCCCGCCGCCCTTCGGACGCCGATGGACGCGCCGGACCCCGCCTACCGGCGGCCGCAGGCCGTCGCTTAGAATCGCCGGATGCTTTCTCGCATCCGCTCCCGCACCGGGATCGTCCTCCTCGCCGGCGGCGCCGCCCTGTTCGCCCTGGCCGTCGCCGCCTGCGGCTCCCGCTCGTCCGGCAAGCCCGCCCGGCGCGCGCGCCAGCGCGTGTTCGTGCTCGGGTTCGACGGCATGGACCCCACGCTGGCCCGCAAGTGGATGGACGAAGGCAAGCTGCCGAACCTGAAGCGCCTGGCCGAGCAGGGCACGTTCGCGAAGCTGGAGACCACGCAGCCCTCGGAATCGCCCGTGGCCTGGGCCAGCTTCGCCACCGGCGTGAACCCGGGCAAGCACAACATCTACGACTTCCTCGTCCGCGACTTCCAGACCTACATGCCGGACCTGGCCGGGGTGAAGAAGGACCCGCCCGTCTTCAAGTGGGGGTTCCTGCCCGTGAAGCGGCCGAGCGCGATCTCGACGCGCGGGGGGACCTCGTTCTGGGTGCACGCGGGCGACGACGGCGTGCGCAGCATCGTGCTCACCGTCCCCATGACCTGGCCGACCGAGCACGTCGAGCACGGGGAGCTGCTGGGCGGCCTGCCCGTGCCCGACATCCGCGGCACCATCGGCACGTTCAACTACTGGGCGACCGACCTGAGCTCGTTCGAGGAAGGCAACACCGAGATGGGCGGCTACCTCAAGCGGCTGCTCTTCGACGGCGGGGTGGCGCATCCCCTCCTCAAGGGGCCGGACAACCCCATCCTCAAGCAGGAGGAGCAGGCGCTGCGCGCGCAGCAGAAGGGGGGCGCGCTCGGCGACAAGGACAGCCAGCGGCTCGAGCAGATCGCGGCCAGCAAGGCGGTGGACATCCCGTTCACGGTGAAGTGGACGGAAGGCTCCGGGCACGCGGAGATCGAGCTCCAGGGGACGAGGATCGACCTCAAGGCCGGCGAGTGGAGCCAGTGGGTGCCCGTCACCTTCGAGTTCAACATGCTCGTGAAGGCCCACGGCATGACGTTCTTCCACGTCATCACCGCGGACAAGGAGCTGCAGGTCTACGCCTCTCCGGTCAACCTCGACCCCCGCGACCCTCCCGTACCGATCTCCGCCCCCGCCGGCTACTCGAAGGAGCTGGCCGGGCAGATCGGCCTCTACCGGACCATCGGGTGGGCGGAGGCGACCTGGCCCCTCAACGAGGGCCGCCTCGACGAGTCCGACTTCATGTACGACGCGAACAAGGCGATGGACGACCGCGAGCGGATCTTCTTCAAGAACCTCGAGCACGACGACTGGGACCTGTTCGTGGCCGCCATCGAGACCACCGACCGCGTGTCGCACATGATGTGGCGCCTCATCGACCCCAAGCACCCGATGTACGACGCGGCCCTGGCCGCCAAGTACGGCGACTCCATCGAGAAGATCTACCGGCGCGCGGACGACCTCGTCGGGCGCGTCCAGGCCAAGCTCCCCCCGGGCACCGTGCTCTTCGTGATGTCCGACCACGGCTTCCATTCCTTCCGGCGCGGGGTGAACCTCAATACCTGGCTCGTGCAGAACGGCTACATGGTCTTCCACGGCCAGGAAGGGGCGAAGAAGGGGCTGGCCGACCTGTTCGGGCGCGGGAAGTTCTGGGAGGGCGTGGACTGGAGCCGGACGCGCGCCTACGCGGTGGGCCTGGGCCAGATCTACTTCAACCTCCGCGGGCGCGAGGGCCAGGGCATCGTCTCCACCGGCGCGGAGTACAAGGCGCTGCAGGACGAGATCGCGTCGAAGCTCGTGACCCTCAGCGACCCCGACACCGGCGAGCCGGTCATGCGCTCGGTCTACAAGCGCGACGACATCTACAAGGGCGAGTACATCCAGTACGCGCCCGACCTCCAGGTGGGCTTCAACGACGGCTACCGCGTGGGCTGGCAGGACACGCTGGGCCAGATCAACCGGACGGTCGTGGAGAACAACAACCGGAAGTGGAGCGGCGACCACTGCGCGACGGCGACCGAGATCAGCGGCGGCGTCTTCTTCTCGAGCCGGAAGCTCGCGACCACCTCGCCCCACATCATGGACCTCTCCCCCACGATCCTGAAGCTGCTGGAGGTGCCGTTGCCCTCCGACCTGGACGGCAAGCCGCTGCTCTGATACGGTCGCGGCGGGTGACGCCCCGCGGGCGGTATCTCGTCACGGCGCTGGTGATCGCGGCGGCCGGCCTCGCCCGTGCCCAGGACCCCTCCTCCGGACCGCCGACGGCGTCCCCGAGCGCGGCACCTCTCGCCTCCGCGACACCTTCGCCGGCTCCGGACCGCCCGGCGGGGACGGACGACCGCCTGCGCCGCGTCCGCGAGCGCCGGCAATCGATCGAGCGCGACGTGGCCCGGCTGCGCGGCCAGGAGAAGGGGCTGCTGGCGGACGTGGAGCGCCTCGACCTGGAGGTGCGCCTCCGCACGGAGCAGCTCCGGGAGACCCAGCTCGTCCTCCGTCGCGCGGGCGAGCAGATGGAGGAGACCACGCGGCGCGTGCACGACCTGGAGGCCTCGGTGGCGCAGGCGCGGCCGCAGCTGGCCGCCCGCGCGCGCGCCCTCTACAAGATGGGCGACCTCTCGTACGTGCGCATGCTGCTGTCCGTCGAGCGGCCGGCCGACATGCTGCGCGGGTACCGCTTCGTGAGCGCGCTGGCCCGCCGCGACCGGGAGCGGATGGCCGCCCTCCGGCAGGACCTCGCCACCCTGGCCGCCACCCGCGAGGACCTGGAGAAGAAGACGCGGGAGGCCCTCGCCCTCCGCACCGACCTCGACCGCGCCCGGCGCGCGCTGGAGACGGACCGCCAGCGCAAGTCGGAGCTGCTGACCTCGATCGTCGAGAAGAAGGAGATCCACGCCGCCTACCTCCAGGAGCTGGAGGAGGCGGAGGGCAAGCTCGGCCAGCTCCTCTCCGGCCTCTCCACCGAGGACGTGACGGTGCCGATCACGGTCTTCAAGGGCGCTCTCCCCTGGCCGGCGCCCGGCCGCGTGCGCACGACCTTCGGCCGCCACAAGCACCCGCGCTTCGAGACCTACACCCTCCACAACGGCATCGAGATCGAGGCCCCGGTGGACACGCCGGTGGGGGCGGTGCACGAGGGCACGGTGGCCTTCGCCGCCCAGTTCCTCGGCTACGGCCTGCTCGTGATCCTCGACCACGGCGGCAAGACCTACACGCTCTACGCCCACCTCGCGGAGGCGCGCGTGCAGCCGGGCCAGCACGTGGGGGCGGGCGAGCTGGTGGGCACGGTGGGGGCCTCCGGGGTGGACGGCGCCGGCCTCTATTTCGAGGTGCGCTCGCAGGGCAAGCCGCAGGATCCCCTGGAGTGGCTGAGCCGCGAGCCCGCGCGCCTCGAAGGCACCGCGCGGTCGGGCAGCCGCTAGGACGGCCGCCCGGTCCCCGCCTCGCTTTCCCGTATAATGGCCGGGGAGCACGGTCCCCGCTTTGCCGTGCGGAAGGTGGCCAGAGCATGAGTCCCCGCGGTCGTCTCGTCGTCGCCCTCGTCTCCACCCTCCTCGTCGGCTACGTGGCCGTCGGGTCGCTGCTGGGACGTGTCCTGGGCGACACCACCTATGGGCAGCTGGCCGTGTTCAACGAGGTGGTCCGCCTCGTCCTGGATGCCTACGTCGAGCCGGTCAACATCGACCGCGCCATGACGGGGGCGCGGATCGGGCTGACCGACGCCCTGGACGGAGACAGCGCCTACCTCGATCCCGAGGAGCTGCGGGCGTACCAGCAGGCTCCGAGCGAGGCGGACGCCGACATCGGCGTCGTGCTCACCCGGCGCTTCTCGTTCCTGATGGTCGCGGCCGCCCGCGCGGGGTCGCCGGCGGCCAAGGCTGGAGTCAAGCCGGGCGACATCGTCAAGACGATCGACGGCCGGCATTCGCGCACGCTCTCGCCCCCGGCCGGCCAGCGGCTCCTGCGCGGCGGGCCCGGCTCCATCGTGAAGCTGACCCTGCTCCGTGCGGGCAGCGACCCCATCGACCTCTCCGTCGTCCGTGAGCGCCTGACCGCGGTGGCCCCCGAGCACAAGGTGCTGCCCGACGGCACCGGCTACCTCAAGGTGGCGGAGTTCACGCCTCGGACCGCGGAGGAGGTCAAGACCGCCATCGACACCCTGCGCCGCTCGGGAGCCCCCGCGCTCGTGCTCGACCTGCGCGGCTCCGGGGCGGGCGCGCCCGCGGACGGCCTGAAGGTGGCCGAGCTGTTCCTCAAGGGCGGAACCATCGGCAAGCTCGAGGGCCCGCGGGCCGAGGAGCAGGTCTTCACCGCCGATCCCGCCCGCTCCGCCTGGGACCATCCGCTGGCCGTGCTCGTGGACACGGGGACGGGCGGCGCGGCCGAGGTGGTGACGGCGGCGGTGCTCGACGCCGGCCGCGGCGCGATCGTCGGCGAGCACACGTTCGGCCGGGCCGGAGTGCAGAAGCTGGTCCCGCTCCCGGAGGGCGGCCTGCTCCTGACCGTCGGCAAGTACGTCTCTCCCAAGGGGACGGCGATCCACGGCAAGGGCATCGAGCCGACGGTCGTGGTGGACGTCCCCGAGCGCGAGGACGACGATCAGGCGGCTCCCGCCGGAGACCCCATCCTCGACAAGGCGCTCGAGGTCCTCAAGAACCCGGCCCCGGCGAAGAAGGCCGCCTAGCCGCTACTTCACCTCGAAGGGCGCGTCCTTCGTGTAGTCCTTCTTCGAGACGTTGTCGTGCACGCGGAGCTGCACCACGTACTTCCCGGGCACGAACCCCGCGAGCGGCACGGGACCGATCGACGGGCTCGCCACCTCGCCCTCGATGACCTGATCCTCGGTCTTGGCCACGGGCTTGCCGTCCTTGAGGACGGTGAACCCCCAGCTCATCGAGCCCTTGCCCGTCGCCGGATCCTTGGCCGCGTTGTAGACGGCTCCGATCACGCTCATCGACCCCGTCTTGGGGAACGCGTTGTCGAACGACGGCGTCAGGCGGTTCGTGCCCAGGACGAAGTCGGCCAGGGGCTCCTTCGGATCCGCGTTCCCCACGCCCTCCTGGATTCCCTGCAGCAGCACGAGCGGCATGATCTCGACGTCTTCCGTGGTGAGGTCGGGCACATCGACGGGGATCGACGCGACCGACCCCTTGCCCGACTTGGGGTCGAGCACTCCGACGTTGACCGTGTACTTGCCCGGCCGTAGCGTCACGCCGTACGACGCCGTCATCGAGCCGTCTTCGGCGAACTCGCCCGTCACCGGGCGGTCCTTCTGGGCCGCGGTCTTCCCCTGGGCGTCCGCGGCCTGGACCACCACGTTGAGCGGCACCGACTTCGCGCCGGGATCGTGGGGGATACCGGTGGCGCGCACCAGGCCCGCCACGTAGGTCGCCCCCTCCGGGCTGCGCAGCATCATCGAGCTCTGCGTGGCCACGGCGAAGTCCTGCCGCGGCGCCTTGAGCAGGGCCTGGGCCGGGCTGGGCTTGGGGAGCTGGTCGGCCAGCCTGGTGAGGTGCCCGTCGGCCATCTTGGGGTACGCGAGGTTCGGGTGCGCGATCTTGCTCTCGGCCACGCGGTTGAGCTGCTCGCCCAGGCGCGCGCCCTGGGGGAGCTGGCAGTCCTTCTCGAACGCGATCTGCACCTGCCCGCCCGCGAAGGTCTGCCCGGGGCGGTCGCGGTAGGTCCAGACCTCGGCCGGACGCAGCGTGGGAGCGTCTCCCACCTGCTTGTCCGACTTCATATCGTCGGGCTTGCCGAGCAGCAGGTAGACGCGCCCGCAGTCCGTGGCCGATCCGGGCAGGCCGCCCACCTTGAACTGCCGTTCGACTTCGGCCCGCGTGCTGTTGTACGAGGCCTGGAACTCGTTGTCCGGCGTGTCGAGGTCGGGATCGCGCCGGGCCCAGAAGATCTTCTGGAACTCCAGGCGGTCCGACTTGTCCTTGAGGTCCCGGAACGTCTTCTCCTCGTCCGGGAGCATCAGGGGCCGGACCTCGTCCAGCCACTTCTTGTCTTCCTTGTCGAGCTTGTCGGCGCGGGCGGCCGCGGGCGCCAGCACCACCGCGGCCATTGCCAGCGCCAGCTTGAACCTGAGGAACATTGTCGCTTCTCCTTGATCAGGAATGAGGGCTGGGACGGGGCAAGGTGGCGGGGGCGGCGGAAGGCGGCGGCGGCGAAGCGACCGCCGAGCGGCCCATGACCTTGACGAGCCGGGCCTGGCGTGCTCCGCCGTCCTCCACCGCCATGACGACGAGACGATCGCCGGGGCGAAGGTCCTCGAGCCGGGCGGTGCGGCCGCGCGACGTGAAACGCGTCTCCTTCGCCACGACCGCCTCGAGCTCGCGTGCGTCGCGTCCGTCCGTCTTCAAGGTGATGGAGCGCCGCACGAGGTCCACGCGGGTGAGCTCGCCTACGATCGCCCTCGCCACCACCGGCGCCGGCGAAGGCGCGGGGGCCGCACCCGCCGTGGGCGCGAGCACGACCATGGCCCGGAGCATCCAGGCGGCCCCCCTCGTCACCCGACCAGTCTAGTGGCCCGCGGCGGCGAAGTCGATAGCGCACGGGTCCCCCCACCGGCCGACGAACGCGGGCCGTTCCGTGTTACCTTCGAGCGGTCATGGCTCGTCCGCGCGTCCCGGTCCTGCTGTGTCTCCTGGCCCTCCTGGGGCCGGCCGCGGAGGCCCTTGCCGACGCGCCCTCTTCCACCACCGCCACCGCCCGCCAGCGCCGGTACACGGCGCGCCCGCGCGTCCCCGCGCTCCCGGCGATGGTGGTCCCCGCTTCGGCCTCCGCGCGCGACCTCGAGGTCGGCGAGGCGTGCCGGCGCGGGCTGCAGGGGACGTCGGGGGCGGTGGTCGCGATGGACCCGTACACCGGGCGGGTGATCGCCGTGGTCAACCCGGAGCGCGGGATCGCGCGGGCCTATCAGCCCTGCTCGGTCTTCAAGATCGTGGTGGCGGTCGCGGGCCTGACCGAGGGCATCATCACGCCGGAGACGACGTACAACTGCACGGGCGGCTGCTGGATCTGGCCGGGGCACGGTGTCGTCGACCTGCGCAGGGCGCTGGCCCAGTCGTGCAACCCGTATTTCGCATGGGTCGGCGAGCAGCTCGGCTACGCGCGCGTCCACCGCTACGCGGAGCTGCTCGGGCTCGGAAGCCCCTCCGGCATCAACCTCGACGGCGAGGCCTCGGGTAGGATCCCGGTCGCGGTGCGGCCGAGCCAGGTCGGCCATCTCTCGAGCCACGCCGCCGGCATCGCGACCTCCGCCATCCAGATCGCGGTGCTGCTCTCCGCGACGGTCAACGGCGGCATCGTCTTCCAGCCGCAGGTGAGCGGGCCGGACGGCTTCGTGCCCCGTGAGCGCTGGCGCCTGCCCGCGGGGACCGTCTTCAACGGCCTCGCGGACGGGTTCCTCAGCGCGGTGAACGAGGGCAGCGCCTCGGTCGCGTTCGACCCCGACGTGGTGGTGGCGGGAAAGACGGGGACGTGCTCGGGCGTGGGCTGGTTCGCGTCCTACGCGCCCGCGGACCGCCCCGAGGTGGTGGTCGTGGTGTTCGTGGCCGGCGGCAGCGGCCACGTCGCTTCGGCGGTGGGCGGGCGCATCTACCAGAACCTGTACAAGCCCGCGGTCCCGGCCTTCACGATCGGGGGCGGCAAGTAGGAGGGGCGGGCTCGCCGCGCGGCGGCCCGCCCCGGTCCTACCGGCTCAGGTCGATCTCGAGGCGGGTGTTGTCGCCCGGGCGCACGTCCACGTCCCGCTCGACCGTGCGATAGCCGGGACGGACGACCTCCAGGCGGTGCCGTCCGGGGGCCAGGCGAATCGCGTCGACCTGGCGGCCGGATCCGCGGAACTCCCCGTCGACGTAGACCGACGCGTCGGACGGCCGCAGGTCGAGGTTCAGGGTGCCGGCGTCCGCACCGTAGCGATCCTCCTCGGGTGCGCCCGGCCGATTCTGGTCGCTCTGGTAACCCGGGTCGCGATCGGGCTCGTAGCCGCGGTCGTCGCGGCGTTCCTGGTCGGGCGGCGGCGGCTCTCCGACCATCTCGTCCGTGTCCTCGCCCGTCCCCCGCTCCATCACGTGGTGGAGCTTGAGCGTCTCGCCCACCGGCACGTAGACCCGGAACTTGTGGGTACGGTAGCCGTCGAGCTTCAGGGCGATCTCATGGCGTCCGGGCGGCAGGGACAGCCGCTGGAAGATGCCGTCGAAATCGTCGGCGATCCCCGCGTAGTAGCCGTCGACGTAGACGCGTGTCTTCACCGGGTCCACGATGACGCGCAGCGAGCCGCCACCGTTGGAGTGGCCACTTCCGCCGTAGTAGTACGGCGAGTATCCGTAGTAGCCGCTGTAGTAGTACGGCGAGTAGCCGTAGTACCCGTAGTAGTAGGGGTTCGAATAGTAGTACGGCGAGCCGTAGTAGTACGGCGAGCCGTAGTAGTAGCCGTGGTAGTCGCCCGTGCCGGTGCCCGGGCGCGGGTGGCGGCGCTCGGCGTCGTTGCGCGGCGCCGACGAGTGGGAGCTGCCCGAGGAGTCGTTGCTGCCGGACGAGGAGGACGACGACCCGCTCGAGGAGCTTTGCCCGCTCGAGCCGGAATGGTGCTCTCCCGCGCTCGACGAGGAGCTGGAGCCACCGTCTCGCGGGACCGCATGGCCCTGGGCAGACACGAGCACGGGCCACGCGCCCATGCCGAGGGTGAGTGCGAACACCGTCCAACGTCCGCTCATCGCGACCTCCAGATCAGATCGATTCGAACGGCTCGGGCGCCCGGATTCGCTGTCCGTCCGCCTGGGGCGGACACTGTTCTCGCCGAGACACTTTGCAAGCCACGTACCGGGGAGCGTACGCCCATAAAGCGCCATCGATCAATGGGTTCCCCGCCGGCCGGCCGGGCCGCCCGTGTCCGCGCCGAGGGACACCGGGGGCTCGCCTCCGTCCCCCGGATGACACGGCTATACTCGGGCTCCCCGATGCCCCGGCTGCTCATCTCGTGCGGCGAAGCCTCGGGCGACCTGTACGGCGCCGAGCTGGTCCGGCACCTCCGCGAGCGGGTGGCGGACCTCGAGGTCCTCGGCCTCGGCGGCGACCGCCTGCAGGCCCAGGGTGCGCTGTTGTTCGCGCACGTGCGCGACCTCGCGGTGGTCGGCCTCCTGGAGGTCGTGTCCCACCTGCGGGTGCTGCACCGCGTCTTCCGCCGCGTCCTCGACGACGCGGACCGCCATCCCCCCGACGCCGCCGTCCTCGTCGACTATCCCGACTTCAACCTGCGCTTGGCGAAGGCGCTCGCCCGGCGTGGGGTGCCCGTCATCTACTACGTGTCGCCCCAGGTGTGGGCCTGGCGCCGCCGGCGACTGCGCGCGATCCGCGACAGCGTCCGGCGCATGCTGGTCATCTTCCCGTTCGAGGAGCCTCTCTACCGGGACGCCGGCGTGCCCGTGACCTTCGTCGGCCATCCGCTGGTGAGCCTGGCGCAGCCCTCCGCCGACCGCGATGCCTTCGTGAGCGAGCTCGGGCTCGATCCGAGGCGGCCGCTGATCGCGCTGCTTCCGGGCAGCCGGCCCAAGGAAGTCGCCCACAACCTGCCGCCCATCGCGGCCGCGGTGCGTACTCTGACGGCCCGGAGGCCCGACCTGCAGTTCGTGGCCGCGGTGGCGCCGTCGCTCGACTCCGGGACGATCCGGGACGGCCTCGGCGGGTTGCCCGTCGTGGTCGCCCGCGACCGCACCCACGCCGCGCTCTCCAGTGCCTCCGCCGCCATCGTCGCGTCGGGCACGGCGACCGTGGAGGCGGCCCTGCTGGGGGCGCCCATGGTCGTCGTCTACCGGCTCTCCCCCTGGACGTACCACCTGGGAAGAAGGTTCGTGCGCGTCCCGTATTACTCCATGGTGAACCTCATCGCGGGCCGACGGCTCGTACCGGAGCTGATCCAGTCCCATTTCACGGCGGAAGGCGTCGTGGCGGAGCTCCTGCCCCTCATCGACGACACGCCGCAGCGCCGGGCGATGCGGGAGGGACTGGCCCAGGTCCGGCAGAAGCTGGGTTCTGCGGGCGCCTCGGCCCGGGCGGCCGAAATCGTCGCCACCTTCTTGAATTCAAAAAAACCTTGACAGGCAGGTGCTTCAATGAGACTGTCTAAGGCAATTTCTAGGCTATTCGAGGGGGTGCGTATGAAGCGCACGATGGCGCTCCTCAGCGCGTCGGTGGGGCTCGTGGCGTGCCACACGATCACGGAGGAGCTGCCCAGCCGGCCGAGCGCGGTGCAGGTGGTCGGCGGCCAGACCCCGGTGATCGTCGTGACCGTCCCCGTGCTCTCGCCCACTCCCCCCGTCCCGTCGCCCTCGTCGCCGATCGCCCCTTCACCGAACCCGCGGACCCCGACTCCGCCTCCCGACAACAGCGGCGGCGGTGGCGGCGGTGAGCCGCCGGTCACGAACACCTCCCCGGTGGCGCGCCTGGGCGCCAGCGTCTACTTCGTGGAGTGCGGGGGCGCGCCCCTCCCCGGCTCCGGCCGCGCGCGGACGGCGCCCGTGGGGTGCCGCGTGCACCTGGACTGCACGCCGAAGGACGGGAGCGGTGCGCCGACGATCCCCCGCGGAACTCCACGCTGGACGTTCAGCAATACGGGGATCCTCGACATCGGCGGCGGCAACCCCTTCAACCCCGTCATCACGGGCCGGGGAGCCGGCTGCACGGACATCTACGCGGAAGTCGACGGCGTGCGGTCGGACAGCTTCTCCGTCTGCTTCGAGTAGCCCGCGACGGGCGCGGGCCACGGGCCGCCGTCCGCGATACCATTGAACCGGCTCGGATCGCTTGCTATGATCCGCTCCCTGCCCGGCCGGCTCCGCGGAGGTACTCGATGGCGAAGCGGATTCTCGTGGTCGACGACGACGAGAACATCCTGAACCTCGAAAAGACCATCCTCGAGCAGAAGGGGTTCGACGTCACCGGCGCCGCCGGGGGGGCGGAGGCGTTGAAGGTCCTGGAGGACCGCGTGTTCGACCTCGTCCTCCTCGACGTCATGATGCCGGAGGTGGACGGTTTCGCGGTCTGCCGCAAGATCAAGGAGGACCCCCGCCTCAAGGACATCCCCGTCATCTTCCTCACCGCCAAGGGTGGCGGCGACGCGCTGGCCGAGGGCTTCGAGTCCGGCGCCGTCATGTACATCAACAAGCCCTTCACCGCGAACAAGCTCCTGACCATCGTGAACACGATGCTGGAGTCGGGCAGCAACCTCTCCTAGTCGCGCGCATGTGGCCCCCACCGGGGGCGAAGGACGGGGTCATGGATCCGATCCTCGACAAGGCTCGCGCCGGCCAGAACGCGCTCGAGCGCCTGATGAACTCCGTTCCCGGCTTCAAGGGCTACCGCGAGCGCGACCTGCGCCGGGACGCCGACCGGCTGCAGCGCGAGCACCTGGCCGCGCGGCTCGACGACGGCAAGAAGGCCCTCAACCAGATCGCGGCGAACATCACCCGCGGCGGCCTTCTCGACGCCATCAACGACGTGGAGACCGCGCGCAAGCGGCTGGACAAGGTGGCCAACCGCATCCGCTACGCCGAGCGCGGCTACAGCGGCTTCTTCGACGCGATCAAGGTGGACGAGGCGGTGCTGGCCAGGGTGTACCAGTTCGACATGGGCCTGGTCGACGACGTGGAGGGGGTGCGGGGGGCGGCCTCCGCGGCCGTCCAGGCCGCCGACGCGCGGGCGGCCGTACAGGACCTGATCGGGCGGATCGACGCGCTGGACTCGCAGCTCACCGAGCGCGAGAACGTGCTGCGCGGCGTCAAATAGGGGGAGCCGATGGCGTTGCTCGAAGTCATTCAGCATTTCGACGACTCCGGAGCGGAGATCGTCCACCGGGAGCCCCCCACCGGCTCCGCCGACACCAAGCTGGGCTCCCAGCTCATCGTCCAGGACAACCAGTGGGGGGTCTTCTACCGCGACGGGAAGGCCCTGGACACCTTCACCTCCGGACGCCACACCCTGACCACCCTCAACCTGCCGGTGCTCTCCAAGCTGATCAACCTGCCCTTCGGCGGCAAGTCGCCCTTCCAGGCCCAGGTCTACTTCATCAGCCGGCAGACCTTCACCGACATGAAGTGGGGCACCAAGGAACCGATCACCTTCCGCGACAGCGAGCTCACGATGGTGCGGCTGCGCGCGTTCGGGCGCTTCTCGATGCGGGTGGCCGAGCCTTCGCTCTTCCTGCAGCAGCTCGTCGGCACCAAGGGCCGGTTCACCACCGACGCCATCGAGGACTTCCTGCGCGACCTGTGCGTGGCCCGCCTCAACGACCTGATGGGGGAGACCCTCAAGACGATCCTCGATCTCCCCCGCTACTACGACGAGCTGGCGGGCGGGCTCAAGGGGCGGGTGGCCGACGACTTCGGCAAGTACGGGCTCGAGCTCGTGGACTTCCTCATCGGCGCGATCACGCCGCCCGAGGAAGTGCAGAAGATGATCGACGAGCGCGCGGGCATGGGCGCGATCGGCGACATGCAGCGCTACATGGCCTTCAAGGCCGCGCGCGGGATCGAGGCCGCCGCCAACAACCCCGGGGAGGCCGGCAACGCGGCCGGGCTCGGGCTGGGGGCGGGAATCGGCATGATGATGCCGGGGATGATCGCGGGCGCGATGAACGCCGGCCGCGGTCCGGGGGCCGGCGGCGCGGCGGGATCCGTCCCCCTGCCGGGTGGCTCGCCGGCCTCGACGCCCTGTCCCAAGTGCCAGACGCCGGTGCCCGTGGGCGGGAAGTTCTGCGGGAGCTGCGGGGCGGTGATGGCGGCCCCGGCCGTGTGCGCGAAGTGCCAGACGCCGCTGCCGCCGGGGGCGAGGTTCTGCGGGAATTGCGGGCAAGCGGTCGCCGCTGGTCCCACCGCCTGCCCGAAGTGCAACACGCCGGTGGCGCCGGGCACGAAGTTCTGCGGGAACTGCGGCCAGGGCCTGGGCTGACGCCCTTCTACGTCCAGTCGTTCCGGCGGCGGAGCAGCTGGTCGATGCTGAGGAGACGGCGCCGGCCGTCCGAGTCGCGGCGGAAGACGGCCTGGTCCCACCCGATCATCCCGACCGGCGTGTAGGTGTCGCTGCCCAGGCGGAGGCGCCCGCCCGACACGAGCTTCAGGAAGACCTGCTCGTACGCCGAGCGCGTGAGACGGCGATCGGGGAACGGCACCGGCACCCGGAACGACCGCCGCTCCGCCTGCCGCCGCTCGACCGCGCGCACCTTCCGCCGGACGCGGACGGCCGCCGTGACGCGCACGGGCGCATCCCGCGCGCGTCCGTTCCCCGGGGGCTTGGCCAGCAGCGCGACCGCCGGTCGGCCCCGGGGCGCCTGCGTCTTCGTCGCCTCCAGGGGCGCCGGGACGTCGCCGGAGAGGTAGCGCGCGCGGTCGCGGTCGCGCTCGGTGACGAACGTCTCGTACGAGCCCTCGGGCTCGCGGTACGCGGCCGGGCGGGGCGGGACGCCGCGCGCCAGCGCCGCCAGCCCCGGGAGCACCATCCCCCAGCGCGCCTGCCGGCCCACGTCCTCGTAGGCGGAGGGACGGTCGGGCAGGTCGAGCAGGCCCGGCGCGCGCCCGCTCAGGACCGCGAACAGGTGCCGGACGGTGAACGCATCGGAGTAGCGGCGGATCCCGCGCCGGAAGTACCAGGCCACCTCCCGCGCCATGTCGCGCAGCGACCGGCGGCGGCCGTCGCGGGCGTTCCAGATGCGGGCGTCGATGTCGCAGGTGTACGGGCTCTGCGGGTATTGGAAGTCCTTCGTGAGCCATCCCTTCCGCGACGTGTGCTTGCCGGGCACGATGCCGGAGGGGACGGGGATCTCGCGGCCGTCGAGCTCCTCGAGCTCGTAGGACGGCCAGGCGATGACCTCCCGCACGATGCCGACGACGAGGGCGGCCGTCGCGATCATCAGCCCGGGGTCGGGGGTGAAGTCCGCCGTCACCTCGATGCGCTCCTCGCGCGGTCGGACGCCGACGCCGGTGGAGCGCCGATTGGTGCCGACGACGGCCACCGGGAAGGGCAGGACGTAGGCGAGGAGGAGCGCGAGCTTCTGGATGTTGCGGTGCTCGTCCTGCCGGCTCCGCGGCAGCTCGAAGGAGACGTTGTAGTGGGCGCTGTAGGCCTTGAGGCGGACGTGGTGGCCGGTCCGCTTCTCCCACTTCGTGAGCTGGTCGCGCACGAACTGGATCTGCTCCCACAGGTTGCGGACCATGCGCGCGGTGGAGCCGGGGGCGAGCTCGATCACGGGCGTGACCACCTCGATCACGCCGCGGTCGAAATAGACGGCTCCGCCGGTGGGAAGTTGCAGCGAGCTGCGCGTGCGCCGGAGCAACGGCACGTCGATGAACGCGGTGGGGTCCTTCCAGTACGCGCGCGGGTCGATCTCGACACCGTCGAGGACGACGTTGAACTCGGCCTCCATGCCGGTCACGGGCAGGGCCAGGCGGCCCGACTCGCGGAGCCGCCCGCGCCCTCGTCGTCCCCTCCTCGGCTCGGTCTTCCAGGGCGTTTGCACTGTTTACACGCCGGGTGAAAAGCCCACCCAGGACTTCTCGAGCCTGGAATGGGGCAACTGTCTGATCTGTCAGCGGCGCCGGTGTTCGCGAGCGGAGTCGAGATGCACTTGCCGCTGTTGGCGCCGATCAAAGAAGCAGGAATCGGGCCAGCGATCAGGAGCGGGAAGAGTCCGGAGTCGCGTTCTCGTCGGGGGCGTCCGAATCGGCGGCGGCGTTCGTGAGGTCGGTACGCGCCGGCCAGTCACGGCGGTCGCCGCGACGCCGCTCCTCGAACGCGAACCGCGCGACGGGCTGCGGGGCCTCGTGGCGGTCCTCGTTGATCTCGCGCGGCACGTGGGTGACGTAGCCGAGGTCCAGGTGCATGTGGTCGTCCGCCTTGCCGATCTCGTGCCCGTAGGGCATGACCCACCAGTCGTCCGAGAGCTCCTCGGCCACGCGGTTGTAGGTCTCGATGGCGTGCTGCTCGCGGAGGACGACGGAGCCGACGCGGTAGAGGTCGACGGCGGTGCCCCACATGTGGGGCGTGGCCCCGATGGAGAGCTTGTGCGCGGGCGAGCGATAGCCGCCGTTGACCGAGATGTGGAGGGGCGCGGCCACCGTCTCCCGCAGCCGTTCGAGGTAGGAGGCGAGCAGGCGCACGGCGCAGGGCACGTAGCGCGGGTAGCGGCGCAGGCGCTGCGCCTCCTTGAGGTCGACGAGGAGGAACTCGTTGAGCCCGAAATGGGGGGTCAGGCGGATGTCCCGGGCCGCGTCGTGCGACGGGACCTCGTAGAAGTAGCGCGGCAGGCGGTGCTGCCGGCCCCCCGTGTCCTCCGCCATCTCGTGCGGGCGCAGCAGGGACCGGATCTCGGCGTCCAGGTCGAAGGCGTCCACGACCTTGAGCCCGAACTCCATCAGGTCACGCTCGTCAGGCACTCGTAGACGTCGCGGGAGACCTCCGCCACCGCGGTGCCGCGCGGGCTCTCGCTCTGGAACTGGGTGAGGACCACGAGCGCGTAGGGCTTGCGGTCCTCCAGGTACACGATGCCGGCGTCGTGGTGCACGGTCGCGATGTTGCCGGTCTTGTGGGCCACCCGCGCCGCCGGGGGCAGGCCGGCGGGTATCCCGCTCTTGAACTGCTGGTCGTGCAGGAGGGCCAGCATCTGCGAGGAGGCCTCCGCCCCGTAGGCGCGCCCCTCGGCCACGACGCGCAGGAGCTTGAGCAGGCCGGCGGCGGTGACCTCGTTGTTGATCCCGGCCTCGAAGGCGGCCTGGTCTTCGACCCCGCGCACGACGTCGATCCCGTCGATCCCCAGCTCCACGAGCGCGGTCCGGATGGTGGGGACCCCCACCGCGTCCACCAGCAGGTTGGTGGCGAAGTTGCTCGAGGTCGTGATCATCGCCCGCGCGAGCTGCTCGACGCTCAGGGTGCGGCCGAGGGCGCGATAGAGGTCGGGGTCGGCGTCGCGGTCCACGTCGAGCATGTAGAGCCGGTCGCCGACGATGCTGCGGAACTTGTTGCGGACGTGAACGGGCGCGTCCAGGGTCAGCTCGCCGCGCTCCACCTGGCGGTACACGCCGAGGAGGACGGCCAGCTTCATGGTGGAGGCGGCGTGGAAGCGCTCGTCCGCGTTGTAGGCCCACTGCAGGGTGGTCTCGGAGTCCCAGAACGCGATGCCGAGCTTCTCGAGCCCGTGGCGCTCGCGGATGGCGAGCACGCTCGCGTAGAGCGATATCTCCGCGCGCCCGATGGACGGAGCCGCTTCCACCGGCGCCGCCGGCGGGCCCGATCGCATGACGCCAGTATACGGAAGCCGGCCGTCGCGGACGGTCAGATCTCCTCGAAGTGGGTGAGGCGCCTGAAGAGCCGGTAGCGGTCGTCGATCTCCGGCCGGGACAGGCGGAGCAGCCGGTCGAGGCTGAAGGCCTCGACGCAGAAGGAGGCGAGCGTGCTCCCCATGATCACCGCCCGCCGGAGGGCGGCGTCGTCCACCTCCGGGCACCCGGCCAGATACCCGATGAAGCCGCCCGCGAAGGTGTCGCCGGCCCCGGTGGGGTCGAACACCTCCTCGAGCGGATAGGCGGGCGCGGCGAACGATCCCGCGTCGCTGAACATCAGGACGCCGTGCTCGCCCTTCTTGACGACGAGGGTGCGCGGCCCCAGGGCGCGGATGGCCCGCGCCGCCTTCACCACGTTCCACTCCCCGGAGAGCTCGCGGGCCTCGGCGTCGTTGATGAGGAGGACGTCCACCGCGGCCAGGGTGCGCCGCAGCTCGCCGGGCTTGCGCGAGATCCAGAAGTTCATGGTGTCGCACGAGACCAGGCGCGGCCGCTCGACCTGGTCCAGGACCTGGCGCTGGAGGACGGGGTCGATGTTGCCCAGGAACACCTGCTCGGACCGGCGGTAGCGGTCGGGGATGCGCGGCTCGAAGAACTCGAACACGTTCAGGTCCGTGCTCACGGTCTCGCGGGCGTTGAGGTCGTAGGAATACCTGCCCTGCCAGTGGAAGGTCTTGCCCGCGGTGCGCTCGAGGCCCTCGAGGTCGATGGGGCGGTTGCGGAAGGCGGAGAGGGCCTTCTCGCCGAAGTCGTCCCCCACCACCGCCACCAGGTTCACGGGGGCGAAGAACGAGGCCGCGACCGCGAAGAAGGACGCGCTTCCGCCCAGCACCTTCTCCGCCCGCCCGAACGGCGTCTCCACGGTGTCGTACGCCACGCTGCCCACGACCAGGATCGACATCCGCCTACCTCAGGTACTTGCCGACGAGGAGGGCCAGCTCCGCCTTCAGCGGCGCGGGCACGGCCTCGGGCGCGGTGATGAGCGCGTGGGCGAGCGCGTGCGCGCACTCGCAGCCCCGCGCGCCATCCGGGACCCCCCGGACCGCCGCCCGCAGGACGGCCTTGGCGGTGGCCGCGTTCCTGGTCAGGTTCCCGATGATCTCGTCCACGGTGACCGCGTCGTGGTCGGGGTGCCAGCAGTCGTAGTCGGTGACCATGGCCAGCGTGGAGTAGCAGATCTCGGCCTCGCGGGCCAGGCGCGCCTCCTGGAGGTTGGTCATGCCGATGATGTCCATCCCCCACGACCGGTACAGCTCGGACTCCGCGAGGGTCGAGAACTGCGGCCCCTCGATGCAGACGTAGG
>JBGPBV010000110.1:0-24128 GCA_041481445.1 Vicinamibacteria bacterium | reverse complement strand
GGCGGAGGCCCGCACGTCCACGGCGTCCCTTACGAAGGGGATCGGGCTGCGCGAGAAGTACAGGGCGTCCCCGCGCGCGTCCGTCACCACCTTCACCACCGCCGGGGAGAGCATCTCCTCGACGTCGGTCAAGGGCAGGGAGACCGTCGACATCGGCAGCTCCACCTCCGCCCGCAGGGGCGCGACCGCCCCGTCGATGAACGTCCAGTCGAGCATGGGCTCGTCACCCTGCACGTTGACCACGATCTCGGCGTCGGTGGCGCGGGCGGCTTCCGCGAGGCGATCCGTGCCCGTGAGGTGGCGGTGCGACGTCATCGCCACCTCTCCCCCGAACGCGCGCACCGCCTCCGCGATGCGCTCGTCATCCGTGGCCACCAGCACCCGGTCCACCGTGCGCGCCCGGCGCGCCCGCTCCCACACGTGCTGCACCATCGGCTTGCCGCTGATCTGAGAGAGAGGCTTTCCGGGAAGGCGCGTGGATCCGAACCGGGCGGGGATGATCGCGACGATGGCCAATCGCTTGGGGCCCTCGTGTACGGCGAATGGTACCGGGTTGGCGGGACGCGAGTCAACCGTTCATGTGCGCGCACTCACGGCCCCCGCCGCGGGCGAGCGGACCGCGCGCGGTTGGGGAATAATCGCGGGGCGGCGCGAGGGCCTGGAGCCATGAAGACGACGGTCGACGAGCTGGCGCTGCTGGGCGGGGCCCCTGCCTTCCCGGAGAAGCTCCACGTCGGCCGGCCCAACGTCGGCGATCGCCAGGCCTTCCTCGATCGTGTGGCCGGGATCCTCGATCGCCGGTGGTTCACCAACGCCGGCCCGCTGGTCGCGGAGTTCGAGGCGCGCATCGCCGGGATCTGCGGCGTCCGCCACTGCATCGCGATGTGCAACGGCACGGTCGCCCTCGAGATCGCCACCCGTGCCCTGGGCCTGAAGGGCGAGGTCATCGTCCCCGCGTTCACCTTCGTGGCCACCGCCAACGCCCTCCAGTGGCAGGAGATCACGCCCGTCTTCTGCGACGTGGACCCGCGCACGCACAACATCGATCCCGGCCAGGTCGAGCGGCTCGTCACGCCGCGCACGACCGGGGTCGTCGGCGTCCACGTGTGGGGCCGTCCCTGCGCCGTCGACGCGCTGGCCGAGCTGTGCGCACGGCGCAACTTGACCCTGCTCTATGACGCCGCCCACGGCCTGGGCTGCTCGTCGCGCGGCCGCCGCCTCGGCGGGTTCGGGTCGGTCGAGGTGCTGAGCTTCCACGCCACGAAGATCGTGAGCACCTTCGAGGGCGGCGCGATCGTCACCAACGACGACGTCCTGGCCACCAAGATCCGCTTCATGAAGAACTTCGGCTTCTCGAACTACGACCAGGTGGACCATCTCGGCATCAACGGCAAGATGCCGGAGATCTCCGCGGCCATGGGCCTGACCGGCCTCGACAGCTTCGGCGACTTCGTGAGCGCGAACCGGCGCAATCACGAGCGGTACGGCCGGGAGCTCGCGGGCGTGCCCGGCCTCCAGCTCGTGGCCTACGACGACGCCGACACTCCCAACTACGGCTACGTGGTGGTGGAGGTGGACGAGGCCGTGGCAGGCCTGGGGCGCGACGTCCTCTATCGCGCTCTCCACGCGGAGAACGTCCTGGCCCGCCGCTATTTCTATCCCGGCGTCCACCGGATGGAGCCGTACCGGTCGCTCTTCCCGCACGCCTCCCTGCTCCTGCCGGAGACGGAGGCGCTGGTGCGCCGCGTGCTCGTGCTGCCGACCGGCGCTTCGGTGTCGGAGTCGGAGGTGAGCGGCGTCTCGTCCCTCCTGCGGTTGCTCATCGGCCAGGCGGACGAGGTGCGCGCGCGATTGCAGTCGCGGCGGGCCGCCCCCGCGGTCTCCCCGGCCAGCGGGGCCGGTCAGAACTCCGCGCGACGGTAGGCCGGGAAATAAGGCTCCTCGGGAAGGGCGCCCGCCCGCGCGGCCAGCGCCGCGTACGCGTCGCGGTCGACGATCCTCCCGCAGAAGAAGGCGGGCCGGGTGCCGGTGGCGAAGCCGCGCTTGAACCGCGTGAGGCCCTCGCTGGCCGCGGCCACGCCCGCCCCCGCGCCGAGGTCGAGCCAGGCCGCGCGCGTGGCGAAATGCTCGATGGCGCCCGCGTAGAGCGCATAGGCCGCGCTGGCCTCGTAGCCCTCCTCGCTCTGGGCCATGAGGTGGCTGTAGGCGACGCCGCCGGAGACGTACCAGAGATGGGCTCCCACCGTCCGGCCCCCGAGCAGGGCGCGCAGCACGGTGATCCCGGGGACGGCGAGCTGCTCGCGGAAGGACTCGCGGGAGAAGGCCTTGATCCCGCGCAGCCGGTGGCGCTCGACCAGGGTGGCGTAGAGGGCGACCCATTGATCGAGGAAGCCGCCGGGATCACAGGCCTCGATGGTCAGGTCCACCCGCGCCTGCCTGACGTAGTAGCGGTGGTGCTTGGTGAGCGCGCGGGCGGCGGGCACGCTCAGGTCGTAGACGAAGTGGTCCTTGAACGGGCGCACCACGTCGAAGGCCTGCCGCAGCCGCGCCGGATCAGGGGCGCCGAAGGGATCCGGGACGAGGGCGATGCTGACCAGGTCGCGGCCGACCTCGTCGAGGTCCGCGGGCAGGGCGGACCAGTCCGGGCAGGCGAAGAGAGGGTAGGGACCGATCGCGTCGCGGCGGTCGGAGCCGGGCACGGGCCGCTCGAGCAGGAACCCGCCGCTGAGGGGCAGGGCGCGGGGCGTCCCGAACTCGCGCAGGGAGCGCGCGTAGGCCGGGTGACCGTAGCCGGCGTTCACCCGAGGGCGCCCCGCACGAGCGTGGCCATGCGCTCCATCTCCGTGCCCTCGTAACGCTGGTCGCAGGGCAGGGTCATGATCTCGGCGGCCAGGCGGTGCGAGCCGGCGAAGCGCCCGGGAACGACGCCCACGAGCGGCCAATGCACGGGCGGGTAGATCTCGTGGGCGAACAGGGCGTCTCGGACCGCGTCGCGGAGGGGCGTGCGCACGGGGAAGCCGAGGGGAACGACGCCGGCGGGCAGCACGGGGAACACCGCGACGTCTCCCAGCGCCGCGGCCAGGATGCCCCAGTTCGCTCGTCTTCGCTCGGAGACGCCGGGCCAGTCCACCGCCCCGCAGAGGATCGAGCGCGTCAATTCGCTGGCGGCGTAGGCGCCCGAGGGAGCCTCCCGCTCCGCGCGCTGGAAGGCGGGGAACCAGTCCCGGCCGCCGCTTCCACGGTCGAAGTCCCGCCGCCCCTCCGTGGCCGCCCGCGCCTCGCGCCACCAGGCCGGTGGCGGAAGGGCCAGATCGACGACGGGGAGCGGGCGCGCTCCCGTCTGCACGAGAAGCCCGCCGTCGGGCACGCCCACGAACTTGCGGGGCGAGAAGACCACGAAGTCGGCCTCCTGCCCGACACCCTCCGTGAGCAGCGCCTGGCAGGCGTCCTCCAGCACGCAGGCCCCGCGCCCGCGCACCGCCGCCACCAGGTCCGGACGGGCCGGGAACCCGAAGTAGTCGATCATGACCACGAGGTCGCCGGCCCGCACCTCGTCGAGCCAGGCGCCGCCGGCCACCGCCAGGTCCGCGCTCACCTCGTAGAACCGGGCGGCTCCGGGATCGCTCAGCCCGACGAGCACCGCGTCGCAGAGATACGAGGGCACCCACACCTGCCGGGGGCGCAGCGCGTGGCTCAGGACGCGGATGGCGGAGCGGCCGTTGACCGTCCACAGCGCGGGTGCGCGCGCGAACGGCGGAGGCCCGTTCGGGCGGACCTGGGCGCTCGGGAGCGGCTCCAGCCCGAACACGCCGCCAATGACGCGCGGGACGCCCATGGCCGCTCAGGGGCCCGCGGGCCGGTGCTCGTGGCCCAGCACCGCCATCGTGACGAGGTCGTGGTAGGCGCCGTTCTTGAACACGGCCTCGCGCTGCGTGCCCTCGGCGCGGAAGCCCACGCGCTCGTAGAGGCGCCGTGCCCGCTCGTTGCTCGAGAGCACGCTCAGGTAGACGCGATGGAGGTTCCGGTCGGAGAAGGCGTGCGCGAGCATGAGGCGGGTCGCCTCCCCGCCCACGCCCTTGCCCCACGCCGTCTTGTCCCCGATGAGGATCGAGAGCTCGGCGGAGCGGTTCACGGGATGGATGGCGGTGAGGTTGACGTTGCCGACGTACTGGCCGCCCGGCTCCAGGGTGATGGCGAGGCGCACGTTGTGCTCGCGGGAGGCCAGGTAGGACTCGTACCACCTCTCGTCGACCGCCCCCGCGATGAACAGGAAGTTGTTGCCCAGCAGGTCGAGGAGCTCGGGGTCGTTGCGCCAGCGGTTCAGCGCGGGCAGGTCCCCGCGCTCCAGCTCCCGCAGGCGGATCACGCCGGACCCCGCCCGCACACCAGGAAGATCGAGGCGCACAGCTCCGGGTACTGCTGGCCGAGCTGGTAGCAGCCCTCCAGGTAGCCGTCCGACACGATGCCCTTCGCCATCGCCTCGTCGAGCTGGTAGTTGGCGAGGGCCTTGAAGAAGACGCCGCCGCGGTGGTGGACGGCGAGGCCGGCCGCGCGCGCGTCGCGCTCCAGGGTGTCGAAGGAGTAGGTGATGCGGTGGCCGTGCTTGGCCTCGCCCTCCGTCACCGCGGCGTCGTGGGAGATCAGCCCCATCTTGACCGCGATCTGGCGCGAGGGCGCGCCGGCGTTGGGCACGGCCACGAAGAGGCGTCCGGGAGGGGAGAGCCATCCGCCGATGCGGCGCAGCAGGCCCACGGCGTCGTCGCTGTGCTCCAGGGTGTGGACGAGGAACACGGAGTCGAAAAAGGCGGTGGGCGCGAAGCTCTCGAAGGTCGAATGGACGCAGCGCACGCCGGGCCCCACGCGCGCCTGCGTCGCCTCCAGGAGCTCCCGGGCCCCCTCGACCACGGTGAGGTCGTCGAAATGGCCGGCCAGGATCTCCGTGAACTCGCCCCGGTAGGACCCGAGCTCCAGCGCGCGGCCGGGCGGCACGAAGGGCAGGAACGCCCGCATCATGAAGCGCCGCAGCACGCCGTCGAAGTCGTAGGCGTACTTCCGCTCGGGGACGTCCTGGTGCTCCTTGTCGAGGTCGCGCGCCATCTCAACCCTGTCCGGGCTTGTACATGCGCCGCTCCGGCGGCTGGTACCACTCCTCGAGGGTGGCCGGCACGCGGGCGTTGTAGCCGAGGATCTGCCGCAGGTCCTCCGGGAAGCCGGGGCCGCGGTCGTAGCCGAGCGCACGTGGATAGTCGAGCTGCTGCTTCAGGAAGGGCCGGGTGAACGTGAGGGTCAGCACCCGGCGCGGTCCATCGGTGTGGTTCGCCCCCGCCGCGTGCCAGAGGTTCGAGTCGAACAAGACGATGCTGCCCGGCGGCGCCACCAGGCGAGAGGCGGCGGCGAAGAAGTGGTCCTCCGCCGGCCGATCGGGCGCACGGTGGGAGCCGGTGAGCAGGTAGGTCGCCCCGTTGGACAGCGTGAACTCGTCGAGCAGCACCATCATGTTGACCATGAGGTGGAGGTCGCCGGAGAACGTGCGGATGTCCCGGTGGGGAACGGAGACGTACGAGGGACGGTCCCTCAGGTTGGTGACCCCGCCGAACGAATTCAGGATGAAGTTGCCCTGGAAGTAGGCGCGGAGGTGCGGGACCACCGGCAGCCGCTCGAGCAGCTCGAGGAACGCGCCGCCCATGATGACCGCGTGGTGCACGGTGCCGTCCGTGTTCGCGGCCAGCCCGTTCTTGACCTGGACGGCCCGGCAGACCGCGGAGGCCTGCGCGAGGTCGGCGCGGAGGCGCTCCACCAGGACCGCCCCCAGCACGGACGGGAACACCGCCCATCCCCGCTCCGCCACTTCGTCGAGGAAGGCCGGTACCGACATCGTGGTCAATGATAGGGCCACTTGCCTCCCCGCCGGTGGCCTCTCCGCGGCGCCGGACGGGCGACGGGTGGTAGACTGCGCCGCCTGAGAGTCCTCGCCCACCGTCTTCCCCCGAGCGCCTGGAACGCGCTCGCCTGGCTTGCGAACGTCGCCTACGGCTTCGCTTCGTCCGCCCTGATCTACCGCTTCGTGGGGCCCGGTGAGTACGGCGTGTGGGCCACCGTGCTCGCCCTGCGCGGCTTCCTCGTCCTGTTCGAGAGCGGGCTCGGGACCGGGCTCACGCGCGACGTGGCGCTGGAGGCGACGGAGGGTCGCTCCGCGCGCGACCGGCTGGCGGTGGCCCGGGGGTTGTACCTCGGGTTCGCGGGGCTGGCGGTGCTGGCCGCGGTGGCGGGGGCCGCCGTGCCGGGGCGGCTCCTGCACCTCGATCCGCGCCTGGCCCCGGCCGCGCGCGGGACCATGATGCTGATCGGCCTCGAGGCGGCCCTGCTCCTTCTCATCGGCCGCGTGACCGCCGTCCTGCGCGGGCGCGAGCGGTTCGACAAGGTCGCCGCCATCGCCTCCCTCCAGGCGCTGGTCGGCGTAGTGCTCATCCTGACCCTCGGCCGCCGGTTCGGCCTCGTGGGGGCGGCGGTGGCGGCGGTGGTCGCGCGCACGGCGGGCGCGCTGGTGGCGACGGCCTGGACGCGCGGAGAGCGAGGGTTGGAAGTCGAAGAGGGCGGTGAGGCGCCCGCGCGCGCCTCCCCGGCCGCCCTTCGTGCCGTGCTCGCGGTCGCCGTTCCCCTCTGGGTGATGTCGCTCGCGGCCCAGATCGGCGGCGGCACCGACGTGCCGATCGTGGGCCACTACTACGGCCCGGAGCGGGCGAGCGACTACGCGCTGGGCACGGCCGTGCCCCAGCTCTGCGCGGGGCTGCTCTTCGCGGTCATGGCCGTGTTCTTCCCGCGGCTGGCCACCGTCGCGCAGTCCGACCTGGCGCGGCTGGGGCCCAAGCTGGCGTTCAAGGCCTGCGTGCTGGCCGCGCTCGGCTTCGGCGTGCTGATCCAGTGCCGCGCACCCGTGCTCCAGGTCTGGGTGGGCACCGCCCCCACCCTGTCCCTACGGGTGATGCTGCTGTATGCGCTGGTCTGGGTGTGCAACGCCCCCTCCCACGTGCTCTGCCTGGCCGCGATCGCGCGCGGCCGCCACGCCGTGATCACCGCCATCACGGTTCCGGAGGCGGTGGCGAGCTTCGTGCTGTCGGTGGCCTTGGCGAAGGTGTGGCGGCCGGAGGCCCCGGCGGTGGTGACGCTCTCCATCATGGCCGTGACCAACCTGGTCATCGTGCCCGCGGTCCTCTTGTCGCGGCTGGGGGTGCCGGGTGGGCGGTTCGTGCGCGGCTCCGTGCTGGGGGTGGCGATCGGGGCCGCGCTCAGCGGCGCCATCGGCCTGCTGGCGCGCGCGATGGGCGGGCCCCCTCTGGTGCAGGTGGTCCTCGCCGCCGGGTTGACCCTGGCCGCGTTGTACGCGCTCTGGCGCCTCCTCCTGTCCAACACGGTCGCGCCCCGGCGTCTCACGATCCTGCTCGGCGGGGTGGGGGACATGGTGCGGCGCGAGCGCGAGGAGATCGTCCAGGTGCGCCGCCGGCTGGCCGAGGAGCGCGCGCGCGCTCCCGAGATCTGGACGCCGTCCCCGCCGCCACTGGTGACCGTGCACATCGCCACCTACAACCGCGGCAAGCTCATCGCCGAGCGGGCGATCGCCTCCGCCCTGGCCCAGACCCATCGCAACGTCGAGGTGGTCGTGGTGGGCGATTGCTGCGACCAGGCCACCGCGGACGCCGTCCTCGCCGTCCGCGATCCCCGCGTGCGGTTCGAGAACCTGCCCCGGCGCGGCCCCTACCCGGAGGACGCCTGGGCGCGCTGGATGGTGGCGGGCACCGCCCCCGTGAACCGCGCGCTCGAGCTGGCGCGCGGCGAGTGGATCACTCCCCTCGACGACGACGACGAGTTCACCCCCGATCACGTCGAGGTCCTCCTCGACGAGTGCCGGCGCCGCCGGCTGGAGTGGGTCTACGGGGTGGCGGCCATGGAGATGGAGAGCGGCCGCTGGGAGCACGTGGGTCGCTGGCCCCCGCACGAGGGCCACATCGCGCACCAGGCGGTGCTCTACTGGGCCGGGCTCAAGTTCTGGCACTACTGGCCCGACTCCTGGCGGTTGGAGGAGCCCGGCGACTGGAACATGTGGCGCAAGATGCGGAAGGCGGGGGTGGCAATGGGCTTCGTGGACCGCGTCGTCTGCCGCCACTTCCTCGAGCGGCGGGAGTTCCGGGGATCGCTCGAGGAGGCGCTGGCGGTGACGTGGTGATCCGCGTCGCGCGCGCTTCGACTTCGTTTGACCACGCGGAGAGCGGGACGTACCCTCCGCCCTGATGTCCCTCTCCTTTCCGGCCGCGCCCGCGGGGGAGGAGGGGCGGCGAGCGGGCCCCTTCGGCGCGCTCCTCCCCCTGGCCTCCCTGGCCGTCGGCGTGGCCGCGCTGCTCGGCTTCTCGGCCGTGGGCCGGGCCTTCTACGACGACTACCGGCTGCCGCAGGGCTCGGGGATGTACCACCTCCTGCCCGAGGAGCTGGCCTTCTACGCGATGTTCTTCCTGTTCGGCGGGACCGCGGTGGCCGCGCTCTGGCTCGCCCTGCGGGGCACGAGCCTCCCGCCGGCGCTGGTCGCGGGTGCGCGCCGGGCCGCCGGCGCGGGATGGATGGCGGCCGCCTTGCTCTGCCTGATCGTGGCTCTCACCTGCGCGCTCATCCGCGCGGGCGTGCTGCGCCAGGGCGTGGTGTCCGATGACGAGCACGCGTACCAGTTCATCGCCCAGACCCTGCGCCGCGGGGCGCTCGTGGCGCCCTCTCCCGGCTCCGACCTCGCGTTCTTCCGCGAGCAGTTCGTCGTGCTCACGCCCGCCGCGCGCTTCGGCAAGTACCCGATCGGGCATCCGCTCCTGCTCGCGGCCGGACAGGCCCTCGGCCTGGAGCCGCTCGTGGTGCCGATACTGACCGCGGGCGTGGGCGCGCTCGTCTATGCGATCGGGCGCGCGGTCTCGGGGGCGGGCACGGCCTTCCTGTCCGCGCTCCTGTTCACCACCTCTCCGCAGGTCCTGCTGACGGGCGCCACGCTCTTCTCGCAGCCCACCGCCGCCCTGTGCCTGTGCGCGGCCGTGGCCGGCCTGATGGGGGCGGAACGGCGGGCCGACGGCGGCGCCTTGTCCCTGGCCGCGGCGGGCGCCGCCCTCGCCTTCGGGATCCTGGTGCGGCCGTTGCCCGTCGTGCTCTTCGTCCCCGTCGCCGCGATCTACGCGCTGGGCCGACCGCCCTACGCCACGGCGGCCGTCGTCCGCCGCCAGCTGGCCCTGGGCCTCCCGGTCGCGGCGGCCGTGGTCGTAATGCTTCTGGTCAACCGCGCGCAGGTCGGCCACGCGCTCGTCACCGCCTACGGAGAGTCGCTCGTGCCCGGACAGGGTCCCGCCGCGATCCTGGTGACGACACAGGCGACGTTCGCCATGAGGGCGATGTCACTCGTGGGCGGCCTCGTCCGCCTGAACTTCTGGCTCCTGGGCTGGCCCGCCTCCCTCCTGCTCTGCCTGCTCGCCCGCCGCTCGCGCGCGACGGGGCTGCTCTGGGGGATGGTCCTCGCCTCCCTCGCCTACCGGCTGGTGTCGCCCAAGGTGGGTGTGGGCGGCACGGGTCCGATCTACTTCTTCGAGGTCGTCCCGCTGCTGTGCGTCCTCACTGCGGACGGCGCGCGGCGGCTGGCCCGCGCGTTCCCGCGACCGGCCACCGCCCCGAGCTCGCTGGCCGCGCTCCTCGTCGCGGCCACGATCGTGAGCGGCACGCTGTTCCTGCCCTCGCGCCTGGCCGACCTGGAGCGCATGGGCGCGGCCCAGAATCTCGTGGACGACATGATCCGCGACCGTGGCCTCTCGAACGCCCTCGTGTTCCACCAGGAGGTCGTGCCCTGGTGGACGCGCCTGAGCTGGGCCTACTACCCGCGGATCAACTCGCCGGGCCTGGACGACGACGTGCTCTTCGTCCTCCTGCAGCAGGGGGCAGGCGGCCTGCAGGAGAACGTCGATTTCTGGAAGCGTCGCTACCCCGACCGCAGCGCGTGGTATTTCGGCTATTCCCAGGCCGGCCCCATGCTGGTCCCGCTCGAGAGCGTGGTGGCGGGCGCGGCGCGAGGATCGCCGGCGGGCGGCGCCTCCGTGCCGCGATGAGCCACGAGCGCTCCCTGGAGCGCTGGGTGCTCCTCCAGGACGTGGGCGTCGTCCTCGTCTCTCTCTGGCTGGCGCACCTCCTGCGCGGCCTGATGGCCACCGCCGTCCCCGTGTTCAAGCCCACGGTGCCGCTCCTTTCCTACGGCCCCCTGCTGCTGGCCTTCCTGCCCACCTGGGTGTGGTGCGCGGAGCGGCTGCAGCTCAACTCCGTGCGCACGCTGACCGGCCCGCCCCTCGAGATCGGGCACGCGCTGGTCTGGACGCAGGGCTGGGGCGCGCTGTCGGTCGCGCTGCTCCTCACCGTCACCCAGACGCCCCTCAACCGCTCGCTGATGGCCCTCTTCTTCGCCGTCTCCACCATCCTCCTGGCCCTGGCCAAGCGGGCGCAGCGGGCCTGGGTCGTCCGCGAGCGCGGCGAGGCGCTGGCGCTGCTGGTGGGCGGCGCCGACGCCGCCGCCTCCGAGTTCGTGAGCCTCCGTGGCCGCGCGGTGGAGCCGCTCGCGGAGGCGACTCCCGACGCCCTGCGGGCGCGGCTGCGCGCGGGCGCGGTGGACGAGGTGGTGATCGCGGGGATGCCGCCCGCCTCCACGCGCGGGCTGGTCGAGACCTGCGACGAGGTGGGCCTGCCCGCCCTCGTCCGGCTCGACAACGGCGGCCTCACCCACTTCCCGCCCCAGGTGGAGGTCGTGGGAAACGGCGTCTACATGCGCTACCTGCGGCGCGATCCCGATCCGGGCCTCATGCTCGTCAAGGGGCTGATCGACCGCCTCCTGGCCGCGGGGGCCCTCGTGATCACGCTGCCGCTGGGCGTGGTGGCGGCGTTGGCCATCAAGGTGAGCTCGCGGGGCCCGGTGTTCTTCGTCCAGCGCCGTGGCGGGCTCAACGGACGGCCGTTCCCCATGCTGAAGTTCCGGACCATGCGCGAGGGGGCGGAGACGGAGCGGGAGGCGCTCCTGGCCGCCAACGAGATGGACGGCCCCGTCTTCAAGATCCGGGGCGACCCCCGCGTGACCGGCGTCGGCCGCTGGCTGCGGCGGACCAGCCTCGACGAGCTGCCGCAGCTCGTGAACGTCCTCCTCGGCCACATGAGCCTGGTGGGGCCGCGGCCGCTTCCCGTGGAGGAGACGCGGGGGCTCACCGGGGCGCACCGGCGGCGCCTCAGCGTCAAGCCGGGGCTGACCTGCCTGTGGCAGGTGAAGGGCCGCAACACCGTGCCTTTCCGCGAATGGATGGCCCTCGACCTCGAGTACATCGACAACTGGAGCCTCGGCCTCGACCTCGTGATCCTGCTGCGCACGGTGCCCGCCCTGCTCTCCGGGCGCGGCGCGGAGTGAGACGAGGGCCCGCGATCCCGCTCAGTCGCGCCGGACCACGTAGAGCACGCTCCGCGGCGCGATCCCGCTTTCGCGCAGGCTGTCTTCTCCGAAGTGCGCGGCCCCGAGCTCGTCCACGCGGAAGCCGGCGGAGCGCACGCGGTCGAGGAACCCCGGCTTGGAGTAGAGCCGCACGTGGTCGTCCTGGCCGAACCGCCGCCAGCGCTCGGCCGCGCCCAGCGGACGGGGATCCTCGTCGATCTCCCGGGCCGCGAGCACGATGGGCACGAGCAGGAGCCCCCATCCGCCCGGCTTGAGGACGCGGAAGAGCTCCCGCAGCGCGGCGCGGTCGTCCGGGACGTGCTCCAGGACGTGCGCGCAGACGAAGCCGTCGAGCGAGCGGTCGGCGTAGGGCAGGGCGGCGAGGTCCACGCGGTCGTCTACGCCCCGCATCACGAGGTCGGCGCTCCGGTACTCGAGGCCCTCGACGCGCCGCAGGGCCGCGGCCAGGGGGGCCGAGGGCGCGAAGTCCACGAGACGGAACGCGGCGGGGCTCCGGCCGGCGGGGAACGTCTCGCGCAGGAACAGGGCCATCAGCCGATCGCGGTCGGAAGCCCCGCAGCGCCGGCAGGTGTACTGGCGCCAGTTCAGCGTCTCGGAGTCGTCGAGGGAGTACGGGAACCCGCTCTCCCGGAGCTGCCGCTCGAAGTAGCGGGGCAGGGCGTCGAAGCCGCGGACGCGGTGGCCGCACACCGGACAGAGCAGCGGCCGCCGGCCGGGGAGCCGCTCGCCGACCGCGTGCACGATCCCGCGCAGCCGCAGCGCGGCCCGCTCCCGGAGCGGCATCGGGGACGGCGCCTCCGGGGTTGGCGCGGAGGCCGGCCACCCGAGCCCCTGGAGCGCCGCCCGCCAGACGAACAGCGGGTTGTAGACGAGGTAGCGCCGCCACAACCGTCGCGGCTCCGCGCCCAGGCGGAACAGCCACTCGAGACCCAGGGCCATCATCCAGCGCGGCGCCTGCCGGACGCGCCCGGTGTGGAAGTCGAAGGCGGCGCCGACGCCGAGGAGCACGGGCGCGGCCAGGTGCGGCCGCTGCTCGTGCATCCAGCGCTCCTGCTTGGGGCAGCCCAGGCCCACGAAGACGACGGAGGCCCCGGAGTCGTTGATGCGTGCGACCTCCTCCCGGTTCTCGTCGTCGGTCAGGGCGCGGAACGGCGGTGAGCGCACCCCGGCCACGCGCAGGCCGGGAAACCGCCGCCCCAGCCCCGACGCCAGCTCCTCCGCCACCCCGGGGGCGCCGCCGTAGAAGAAGCAGGACCAGCCCTCGCGGGCCGCGCGCTCGCACACGAGGAGCAGCGTGTCGGGACCGTAGACGCGGCGCACGCCGGAGTGCCCCCGGCGCCGGCCCATCCAGACCAGGGGCATCCCGTCCGGCACCGTGAGGCCGGCCGCCCCGTAGGCGCGGCGCAGGGCGGGATCGCGCGAGGCCTCCATGACCCCGTGCACGTTCGCGAACGCGACGTAGCGGCGCTCGCCCGCGCGGATCCAGCCGCCGATCGCGTCGAGGGTGGTGGCCGGATCCACTGCGTCGACCCAGGTCCCCACCACGTCGTATCGCGCGGGCATCAGGCGGCTCGGCCCCGGTCGCCCCGGCGGAGTGTCGGTTTCATCGGGAGCCGGTATCCTAGGTCAGCATGGACGGTCGATGAAGGCCGCCGTCGCCGTCCCGGTGTGGCGGCCGACCCTCACCGCCGACGAATCCTTCTCCCTCCGCCGCTGCCTGTCGGTCCTGGGCGGGCACGCCGTCACTCTGGTCTCGCCCGAGGGAATGCCGCTGGACGCCGTCCCCCTGGACGGCGCGTCCCCCGCCGTCGCGCGCTTCGCGCCGGAGTTCTTCGCCGGGATCGGAGGATACAACCGGTTGATGCTCTCCGCCGACTTCTACGGCCACTTCTCCGCCTACGACTACGTCCTCGTGTACCAGCTCGACGCGTTCGTGTTCGAGGACCGCCTCGCCGACTGGTGCGCGCGCGGCTACGACTACGTGGGCGCGCCCTGGATCGGCGAGGGCTGGCCGGAAGAGACGTCGCCGCTGCGGCGGCGCCTCCTGCGCGCGCTCACCAGCCCGCGCACGCGGGTCGGCAACGGGGGCTTCTCCCTGCGCCGGGTGTCCAGCTTCCTGCGCGCCATCCGCCGGCTGCGTCCGCTCCTCTCGCGGTGGACGAGCAACGAGGACCTGCTCTGGTCCGTGGTGGCGCGCCGGGCCGCCTCCTTCCGCATCCCGCCCCCGGAGGAGGCGATGTCCTTCTCGTTCGAGCTGGAGCCGCGGCGCTGCTACGAGCAGCTCGGCCGGAGGCTTCCCTTCGGGTGCCATGCCTGGCCGCGCTACGATCCCGACTTCTGGCGTGGCGTCTTCGCCTCGCTCGGCCCCGACGGACCGGCCCCGTCACCCATGGGATAATCCGGCGCATGTTCCGCGGCCTGCGCGTGCTCGCCATGGCTCCGGTGCTGGACGAGGAGGCCAAGATCGGGCACGTCGTCCGGCGGGTCCCCCGCGACGTCGTGGACGAGGTCCTGGTGATCGACGACGGGTGCACCGACCGCTCGGCGGAGGTGGCCCGCGCCCAGGGCGCTTCCATCCTGGCCATGGGCCGGCGGGTGGGCGTCGGGGCCGGCCTGCGCGCCGGGTTCCGGCACGCCCTCGAGCGCGGCTTCGACGTGGCGGTGGTGATGGCCGGCAACAACAAGGACGCGCCGGAGGAGATCCCGCTGCTGCTGGAGCCGATCGCGGACGGTCGGGCGGTGTTCGTGCAGGGCTCGCGCTTCCTGAAGAGGGACGCCAATTTCGGGCCGATGCCGCTCTACCGCCGCCTGGCCACGCGCCTCCACCCGCTGCTGTTCTCGCTGGCCGCGCGCACGCGGGTGACGGAGTCCACCAACGGCTTTCGCGCCGTGCACCGGAGCGTGCTGGCCGACCCGCGGATCCACCTCGACCAGGCCTGGCTCGACGAGTACGAGCTGGAGCCCTACCTCTACCTCCGCGTCCTGCAGCTCGGGCTGCCGACCTGCGAGGTGCCGGTGACCAAGGTCTACCCCCCGCGCGCGCTCGGCCAGACGAAGATGAAGCCGTTCGTGGGCTGGTGGTCGATCCTGCGGCCCGTGCTCTGGCTGGGCCTGGGCCTGCGCCGGTGATCGGCATCGGGGTGGTCGGAGCCGGCCACTGGGGACCGAACCTGATCCGCAACTTCCACGGCCGGGCCGGGAGCCGCGTGGCCTGGATCTGCGACCGCGACCAGGCTCGTCTGGCCCAGCTCCAGGCCCGGTTCCCCGACGTGCCCGCCACCACGGACACGGGCGTCGTCTTCGCCGACTCCGCGGTGGACGCGGTGGTCATCTCGACGCCGACGCGCACGCACTTCGCCCTGGCCCACGCCGCCCTCTCCGCGGGCAAGGACGTGCTGGTCGAAAAGCCGATCACCACCGCCGCCGCGGAGGCCCAGGAGCTCGGCGAGTTGGCCGCCCGCGGCGGGCGCGTGCTCATGGTCGGGCACGTGTTCCTGTACAACCAGGCGGTCTGGCGCGTGCGGCGGTACCTGGAGGAGGGGACCCTCGGGCGCGTGCAGTACCTCTCGATGGTGCGGACCAACCTCGGCCCCATCCGCACGGACGTGAGCGCGACCTGGGACCTCGCCGCCCACGACATCTCGATCGCGAACTACTGGCTGGGCACGACGCCGGTGAGCGCGAGCGCGACGGGGGGCGTCTGGATCAACCCGGGCCTCGAGGACGCCGTGTTCGCCACCCTGCGCTATCCGGACAACGTGCTCGTCAACCTGCACGCCTCCTGGCTGCACCCGCGCAAGGCGCGCGAGATCGCCGTGATCGGGGAGGCGCGGATGCTGACCTTCGACGACATGAACCTCGTCGAGCCGATCCGGATCTACGACAAGAGGGTGGCGGAGGGGCCGAGTCCGCTGCCGGTGGTCGAGACCTTCGCCTCCTTCCGCTCCAGCGTGCGCGACGGAGACGTGACCATCCCCCGCGTGCCGGTGGGCGAGCCCCTCCTGAGCGAGTGCGAGCACTTCCTCGAATGCGTGCGCACGCGCCGCGCTCCCGACACCGGCGCCGCCGTCGGGCTGGCCGTCGTGCGCGCGCTGGAGGCGATCGACCGCTCGCTGCACGCGGGCGGCCGGGAGGAGGCGATCCCGTGAGCCCGGGAGGGGGCGCCCTGACCACCCGCATCCCGCTCGTCGACCTGCGCGCGCAGCACGAGGAGATCCGGGACGAGGTCCAGGAGGGCTTCGCGCGCGTGATGGAGGGCACGGCGTTCATCCTCGGCCGCGAGGTCGCGGAGTTCGAGGCGGCCTTCGCCGCCTTCTCCGGCGTCCCCCACTGCGTCGGAGTGGCGAACGGGACCGATGCGCTGGAGCTGGGGCTGCGTGCCCTCGGCATCGGGCGGGGGGCGGAGGTCATCCTGCCCGCGAACACCTTCATCGCCACTGCCCTCGCCGTCGAGCGGGCGGGGGCCACGCCCGTCCTCGTGGACGTGGACCCGCGGCATCACCTGCTCGATCCCGAGCAGGTGGCCGCCCGCCTCTCTCCCCGCACCCGGGCCGTGATCGCCGTCCACCTGTTCGGCCAGATGGCGCCCATGGAGCGCCTCCTCGAGCTGTGCCGGGAGGCGAAGATCGCGCTCGTCGAGGACGCGGCCCAGGCCCAGGGCGCGCGGCGCCAGGGCACCGGCGCGGGCGGCTTCGGGGAGATCGCCGGCACCAGCTTCTATCCGGCCAAGAACCTCGGCGCCTACGGCGATGCCGGCGCCGTCCTCACCCGGTCCGACCGCCTGGCCGCGGCGGTGCGGGCCCTGCGCAACTACGGCGGCGAGACGAAGTACCACCATCCCGTCACCGGCTTCAACTCGCGCCTGGACACCCTGCAGGCGGTGGTGCTCTCGGCCAAGCTCAAGCGGCTGGCCCGGTGGAACGAGGCGCGCCGGCAGGCGGCCGCGCGCTACCACGCGCTGCTCGAGCCGCTCCCGGACGTGGTCCGGCCGGAGACCGCCCCCGGCAACGAGCACGTCTTCCATCTCTACGTCGTGCGCGTTCCCCGGCGCGAGGCCGTGCTCTCCGTTCTCCAGGAGGCCGGGATCGGGGCCGCCGTGCACTACCCGGTGCCCCTCCACCTGCAGGGCGCCTTCGCCCACCTCCAGCATCGCCGCGGCGATTTCCCGGAGACGGAGCGGGCGGCGGGAGAGGTCCTCTCCCTGCCCCTCTACCCGGAGATCGCGCCCGAGGCCCAGGAGCGCGTGGTGGACGTCCTGCGGCGGGCGCTCGGCTGATGGCGCGGGACCCTTCCGTGTTCGTCCACGAGCGGGCCCTCTGCGAGAGCGAGGACGTGGGCCCGCGCACGCGCGTGTGGGGCTTCGCCACCGTCATGAAGGGCGCGGTGGTGGGCGCGGACTGCAACGTCGGCGGGGGCGCGTTCATCGAGGCGGGCGCGGTCGTGGGCGACCGCGTGACCGTGAAGAACAACGTGCTCCTGTGGGACAAGGTCACGGTGGAGGCGGACGTGTTCCTGGGTCCGAACGTCGTCTTCACCAACGACCGGAACCCGCGAGCCGCCTTCAAGAAGACGCGCGCGGCGTTCCTGCCCACCCTGGTCCGGCGCGGGGCCTCGCTGGGGGCCAACGCGACCGTGCTCTGCGGCATCACCATCGGGGAGAACGCGTTCGTGGGGGCCGGCTCCGTGGTCATCCGCGACGTGCCCGCACACGCCCTGGTGGCGGGCAATCCCGCGCGCCGGATCGGGTGGATGTGCGCTTGCGGCGAGCGGCTTCCGGATACGCTGGCCTGCCCGTGCGGCCGCTCCTACCGTCGTCACGAGGACGGTCTCGCGGGGTCGTGAACGGCGCTCGCCCGCGACCGTCTCCGCCACCCACCACGCCAGAGGACGATCACGGCCAGACCGCTGGCCGCGAGGACGGCGACGCCGGCGCGGAGGCCCGGAGGGTGGTACCCAAGCGTCACGTGCGAACGCCCGGGGGGCACCCAGACCGCGCGGTGCTCGCCCGCGCGCAGGAGGGGGACCTTCGTGCCGTCGATGGCGGCAGACCATCCGCGGCCCCAACCGTCGAGGACGACGAGCGCGGTGGGACGGCTCGCCTCCACCTCGAGCTCGATCCGCTCGGCCTCTTCGCGCACCGAGCGCACCGCGCCCGAAGCGCCGTCCACCTCCGCGGGAGCGGCGGCGACCCAGGCCCGCTCCGGCGACGGTACGGCTCCCGGCGGCGGATCGCCGGAACGGACGCTCGAGGCCACGAACCGTAGCGGCACCGGTCCCGGCACCGTGTACACGAAGACGTGGAGGGGGGCCAGGCGCGCCGGCCGCACCTCCGCGACGAGCGTGAAGCCGGGCGCGTCGAGCGGGTCCAGCGAGAGCACGTGGCTCACGCCGGACGCGCGCAGCGGCGGGAGGGCCGCTCCGAGATCCCCGCAGCCCCGCGTGGGGAGGAGCCGCGACACGGGCACCAGCGAAGTGAGGTCCTCGCTCAGCGCGGACGGGACGTGCGCGGTGCGATTGAAGTGCGGGACGAGCAGGTCCGTCCAGGCGGAGAGGGTGAGCGCCTCGTGGTCCTGGGGGCGCTCCCGCCGAGCCTCCCAGTAGGCGCGGCTCGTCTCGGGATGACACGAGAACACGCGCTGGCGGCCGGGAAGCGCGTCGAGCGCGGCCAGGACCTCGGGCGACGTGCGCAGGAAGCGGGGGTCGGCCATCGGGTTGAGGCCCGCCCCGGCGCGGAGCAGGTCGCCCGCGACGATCATCGCCAGGAGCGTGGCCCCCCGCCGGGGTGTCACGCGGCCGGCGAGGGTCACGAGGGCGACCAGGGCGGCGCAGAGCGCCAGGAGCCCGCCGCGGGCGCCGTCGGCGAGCAGGAAGGCGAAGTGGGCGGCGCGCGTGGCCGCGTCCATCACGGGTGGAAAGAATCGCGCCACGAACCATCCGGCGGCCCCGGGCGCGAGCCGGGGCGCCAGCGGAAGGGCGGCCAGGGGCAATCCCAGCCCGAGCGCGGCGCCCAGGACGACGCGCCACCCCCGGCGGCGCTCGAGGTGATGGAGGCCGATCGCGGCCAGCAGGGCCAGGCACAGGTGGACGGTGAAGAAGACCTTGGTCGGGTACCGGAAGGCGCGCCAGGAATCCGGCACCACCGCGAGGACGGAGCCGAGCCCCGACCACCGCCCGAGCGTGACCCACAGCGCGAGCAGGGCCAGGAGGGCCAGCCGCGGCGTGCGCCGGCGGTCGACGCCCAGGGCGGCGAAGACGAGCGCGACGACGGTGGCCCCCAGGTAGAGGCTCAGGATGAACGGGAACCCGCGGTCGAAGAAGCTCGAGCCCCACCACTCGTCCGGCAGCCGCGAGAGGTCGCCGTAGAGGTCCGCCACCAGCACCTGGACGAGCGTGAACGGGTGGATCGACTGGTTGAGGACGACCTCGACGGGGAACCCGTGGGCGCGCTCGCCGGCCGCCATGTTCGCCCGCATCACGAGGACCACCGGGGCGGCCAGGCCGAAGCCGAGGAGGACGCCGGCCACGGGGCCGGCCAGGGCGGTGAGGCGCCGGCGTCGCACGGCCAGGACAAGGCCGATGGGCACGGCCTGGAGCGCGATCTCGACGCCGAGCGTCGAGAGCGAGACGGCGATCGCGAGGGCGGCTGCCGCCACCGCGGGGCCCCTTCCCCGCCTGGCCGCGCGCAGGGCCACCACCACCAGCGGCGCCCACGCCGCCGCTTGGAGGTGGATGTAGATGTTGACGGTGGACAGCACGTAGCCGCCCAGGGCGTACACGATCGCGCCCCCGGCCGCCGCCCGCGGCGAGACTCCGAAGCTGCGCGCGAGGACGACGAAGGTGGCCGCGGCCAGGGGGACGTGCAGCGCGAGCAGCAGCGAGATCCAGCGCGGGTCCGCCCAGAGCGCCTGGAGGAGGTCGATCGGGTAGGCCAGCGGGGGATAGAGCAGGGGCACGCCCTCGTGCACGAACGGGTCCCAGTAGCGCAGCTCTCCCGTCCGCAGCCCCTCGACGACGTAGTGGCGGAACGGATGGAAGAGGACGCCGAGGTCGCGGAAGTACAGGACGTGCCCGGCGGCGATCCCGCGCAGGAAGGGGAGCACGGCCACCGCGGCCGCCACCGCGGCGGCCAGGCGCCAGGCGTACGCTCGCGGGCCAGGGAACACCCTCATTGCCGGCGGATGCTACCAGCGCCGCCGGCTCTTGACCTACCGGCGCCACCGGGCCTGTCCGGAGGCCCGAATACGGTGTCCGCGCTCACGTAAACCGGCGCCGAATGGCCCGTATCCCTTGACACCCACGGGGCCACGCGCTAGGATCTCGCGACTAAGTAATAGAATACTCAGGAGTTTCTCGGCCAAACATGCCCGTCAAGCTCGGTGAACTGCTGCTGAAGGAGAACATGGTGACTCCGCAGCAGCTCCAAGAAGCCCTCGCCCACCAGAAGATGAACGGAGGCAAGCTGGGCAAGGCCTTCGTGAGCCTCGGCTACGTCCGCGACGAAGAGATCACGAGCCTCCTCTCGCGCCAGTACGGCGTGCCCTCCATCAACCTCGACCACTTCGAGGTCGACCCCGCGATCATCAAGATCATCCCCTCCGAGACCTCGCGCAAGTACCAGATCCTTCCCCTCAGCCGCTCCGGGGCCACCCTCACCATCGCCATGGCCGACCCCACCAACGTCTTCGCCATGGACGACATCAAGTTCATGACCGGCTACAACGTGGAGCCGGTGGTGGCGTCCGAGACCTCGCTCGAGGATGCGATCGAGAAGTACTACGGCTCCTCGCGCTCGCTGCAGCTCAAGCAGGACGGCGGGGGTGGCGGGGGAGGCGGGCAGTCCATGGGGGCGTCGGGCCTGGGCAAGCTCGGGGAAGCGCCGTCGCTCAGGGACGTCATGGACGGGCCGACGCTGAGCTTCGACGACATGGCCTCGGTCGGGCTCTCCGAGGTCGACATCGACGCGATCGGCGGCGAGGAAGCGGACGTGGAGACGGTCAAGACCGAGGACGACGAGATCGACCTCGGCGCGCTGGCCAAGTCCACCGAGGCCGCGCCCGTGGTCAAGCTCTCGAACGTCCTGCTCATCGACGCCCTCAAGCGCGGCGCCTCCGACATCCACATAGAGCCCTACGAGAAGGAGTTCCGCGTCCGGTTCCGCATCGACGGCGTCCTCTACAACGTGATGGCGCTGCCCATGAAGCTGCGCGACCCGCTCATCTCGCGCATCAAGATCATGGCCAAGCTCGACATCTCGGAGAAGCGCCTCCCCCAGGACGGCCGCATCAAGATCCGCCTCAAGATCGAGGACCGCAGCCGGGACATGGACTTCCGTGTCTCCTGCCTGCCCACGATCTGGGGCGAGAAGGTGGTCCTTCGGCTCTTGGACAAGACCAAGCTGATGCTGGACATGACCAAGCTCGGCTTCGAGCCGGAGCCGCTCGAGCGGTTCAAGCGCGCGATCTCCAAGCCCTACGGCATCGTGCTCGTCACGGGCCCGACGGGATCGGGCAAGACCAACACGCTCTACTCCGCGATCGCGTCGCTCAACAAGCCGGACACGAACATCATGACCGCCGAGGACCCGGTCGAGTTCAACCTGCCCGGCATCAATCAGGTCCAGATCAAGGACCAGATCGGGCTGAACTTCGCCTCCGCCCTGCGCTCGTTCCTGCGCCAGGATCCCAACATCATCCTGGTGGGGGAGATCCGCGACTACGAGACGGCGGAGATCGCGGTCAAGGCCGCCCTCACCGGGCACCTCGTGCTCTCGACCCTGCACACCAACGACGCCCCCTCCACCGTCTCCCGCCTCGTGAACATGGGCATCGAGCCGTTCCTGGTCGGCACCGCCGTGAACCTCATCCAGGCCCAGCGCCTCATCCGCCGCGTGTGCGCCAACTGCAAGGCCGAAGTCACGGACATGCCGACCAAGACCCTCATCGACGTCGGGTTCGCTCCCGAGCAGGTCGGCACCTTCAAGCTCTACAAGGGTCGCGGCTGCGGCGTGTGCAACGGCACCGGGTACAAGGGCCGCGTGGGCCTGTACGAGGTCATGGAGATCTCGGAAGGCATCCGCGACATCATCATGCAGGGCGGGACGGCGGTGGAGATCAAGCGCAAGGCCCTCGAGGAAGGCATGCTCACCCTCCGCATGAGCGGCCTCGAGAAGATCAAGGCCGGGATCACGACGATCGAGGAAGTGTTGCGCGAGACGGTTCTCTAGGGAGGTCCAACGTGGCGGTTAGCCTTCACCAGTTGCTCAAGACCATGACCGAGATGGGGGGCACCGACCTCCACGTCACCACCAACTCGGCGCCGCAGATCCGCGTCGACGGCAAGCTGCGGCCGCTGGACCTCACGCCCCTGACCGCGGTCGAGACCAAGCAGCTCGCCTACAGCGTGCTCACCGACGCCCAGAAGCACCGGTTCGAGGAGAACCTGGAGCTCGACTTCAGCTTCGGGATCAAGGGCCTGGCCCGGTTCCGCGCCAACGTGTTCATGCAGCGGGGGGCGGTGGCCGCGGTCTACCGCACGATCCCGTACGAGATCCGGGACTTCAAGCAGCTCGGCCTGCCCCCCGTGGTGGCCACCATCTGCGACAAGCCGCGCGGCCTGGTCCTGGTGACCGGACCCACCGGGTCCGGCAAGTCGACGACACTGGCGGCGATGCTGGACAAGATCAACTCCGAGCGCCACGAGCACATGATCACCGTCGAGGACCCGATCGAGTACCTGCACTCCCACAAGAAGTGCGTGGTCAACCAGCGCGAGCTGCACGCGGACACCCACTCCTTCTCGAACGCCCTGCGCGCCGCCCTGCGCGAGGACCCCGACGTCGTGCTCATCGGCGAGATGCGCGACCTGGAGACGATCGAGTCCGCCCTGCGCATCGCGGAAACGGGCCACCTCACCTTCGGCACCCTGCACACCAACTCCGCGGCCCAGACCATCAACCGCATCGTCGACGTCTTCCCCGCCCACCAGCAGCCGCAGATCCGGGCCCAGCTCTCGCTGGTGCTGGAAGGGATCATGTGCCAATCCCTGCTCCCCAAGGCCACCGGCTCCGGCCGCTGCCTGGCCATGGAGATCCTGGTGCCCAACGCCGCCATCCGGAACCTCATCCGCGAGGACAAGATCCACCAGATCTACTCCAGCATGCAGACGGGGCAGGAGAAGTACGGGATGCAGACGTTCAACCAGTCGCTGGCCAGCCTGTATTTCGCGAAACAGATCAGCCTGCAGACGGCCCTCGGCATCAGCTCGATGCCGGACGAGCTGCAGGACATGATCAACCGCGGCGCCGGCCTGTCCACCCCGCAGGCCGGAGGCCGGCCACCCGGTCGTCCGGCGGGGCGCTAGCGAGGGAGCACACGGCCGGAGCGAGGACGGAATTCTAGGAGGTCTTGAATGCCTGCTTACGTCTGGAAAGGCAAGACCCGCGACGGCAAGCCGGTCTCGGGCGAGCGCGTGGCCGACAACAAGGAAGCCGTCATGGCCCTCCTCCGGCGCGACCAGATCCTGGTCTCGTCGGTCAAGGAGAAGGGCAAGGAGCTCGCTCTCCCCAAGTTCGGCGGAGGCGTCCCGGCCAAGGACCTGGCCATCTTCGTGCGCCAGTTCTCGGTCATGATCGACGCCGGTCTCCCGCTGGTGCAGTGCCTGGAGATCCTGGGCACCCAGCAGGAGAACAAGACCTTCGCCAAGATCCTCCAGCAGACCCGCATGGACGTGGAGGGCGGGGCCAGCCTCGCCGACGCCATGCGCAAGCACCCCAAGGCCTTCGACGACCTCTTCGTCAACATGATCGCGGCGGGGGAGGCGGGCGGTATCCTCGACACCATCCTCAAGCGCCTGGCCACCTACATCGAGAAGGCGGTCAAGCTCAAGGCCCAGGTCAAGGGCGCGATGGTGTACCCCGTGGCGGTCATCGTCATCGCGGGCCTCGTCGTGTCGGTCATCCTGTGGAAGGTCATCCCCACCTTCGCCGCCATGTTCGAGGGGCTGGGCGCGGAGCTGCCCCTTCCCACCAGGATCGTCATCATGGCGTCCAACTACTTCATCCGCGCCCTGCCGTTCCTCGTGATCTTCAGCGTCATCGGCACGATCGCCTTCCGCAGGTACTACGCGACCCATGGCGGGAGGCGGGTCGTGGACCGCGCCGTTCTCAAGGCTCCGATATCCGGGATCCTGATGCAGAAGATCGCCGTCGCGCGCTTCTGCCGGACCCTGGCGACCCTGATCTCCTCGGGCGTGCCGATCCTCGACGGCCTCGAGATCACCGCCAAGACCGCGGGGAACTCGATCATCGAGGACGCCATCATGAGCGTCCGAAAGTCCGTCGAGGCGGGACGTACGATCGCCGAGCCGCTCGGCGAGACGAAGATCTTCCCGTCGATGGTCGTGCAGATGATCGGCGTCGGCGAGCAGACGGGCGCGCTCGACGCGATGCTGAACAAGATCGCCGAGTTCTACGAGGAAGAAGTCGACAACGCGGTGACCGGCCTGATGAAGTTGATGGAGCCGGTCATGATCGCGCTCCTCGGCACGATCATCGGCACGATCGTCGTCGCGATGTACATGCCGATGTTCGACCTCATCAGTAAAATCAACTAGCGCGTAAAATCCTCCCGTGAGC
>JBGPBV010000109.1:0-24328 GCA_041481445.1 Vicinamibacteria bacterium | reverse complement strand
CGAGATCCCGGCCCCCCAGTTCCAGCGATGGGTGCGGTTCTCGTAGCCGACGATGCCGCCGAAGTCACGGAAGCTGCCGTTGACCTGGAAGGCGGCGCCGAGGGTGTGCTCGCCGAGCATGTCGCTGAACAGGAACGACACTCCGCCGCCGACGTAGGTCCCGAGCGGCCCCCCGGTGCTGACGGCCAGGGTCGGCTGGCCGACGAAGTCGAGCGTGAGCTTGCGCTTGTAGGGCTCGCTCGGGAAGGTCGTGGCCGTGGGGAGGCCGAAGGTGGCCTCCCGGTTGACGGCGAGGACCTCGCCCCCCGACCTCTCGCGTGGGGGCAGCGTGGCCGCCCGCGCGCGGTCGGCGGCATCGGCCAGCGCGGAGCCCGCCATCTGCGCGCCCTCCATGGCGTAGATCCGGTTCTGGCCCTTCTCGTAGACGCTGTAGACCAGGCGGTCGCGGGCCACCGACACCGAGGGGCTCAGGCCGGTGATCCCGCTGACGCCGGTGAGGAGGTCGGTGACCTGCGAGGCCTGCCCGCTGGCCACGTCGAGCCGGTAGACGTTGCTGATGCCGTTGCGGTCGGAGACGAAGAAGAGGCTCGTCCCGTCCGCCGACCAGTTGGGGTCGATGTTCTTGCCGTTCTCGAAGCTGGGCAGCTCGCGGATGTCGGTGCCGTCCGGGTCGATCAGGGCCAGGCGGTAGTTGCCGGCGTGCAGCGTCGCGAGGTCCGTCGAGAAACGGTCGGTCGCGAACGCGATGGTGCGCCCGTCCGGCGACCAGGACGGCTGCAGGTCCGCGTAGGCGTCGGCCGTGAGCCGGCGGAGCCGCCGCGCCACGAGGTCGTAGACGAAGAGGTCGGTGAACCCGCCTTTCTGGGCCGAGAACACGACCTGCCGGCCGTCCGGCGAGAAGCTCGGGTCGAAGATCTCGTCCACCTCCGGGACCTTGTACTCGCGGACGTGCGCGCCGCTCTTCTCGCGCATCGAGAGCGCGGCCTTCCCCGCCTCCACCGCCCCGAAGACGAAGCGGCGCCCGGTGGCGTCCCAGCTCCCCGCGGAGTTGATGAACTGCAGGCTCTGGAAGTGCGGGTCGGTGGCCGTCTTCACGAGCCGGCGGCGGATCTCGCCCGTGCGCGCGTCGGCCAGGTAGAGGTCGATCGAGAAGAGGTCCTTCTCCGAGAAGAAGGCGAGGTTGGCGCCGTCCGGGCTCAGGGCGGGGGCGACGTTGAGCTCGCCCCCGTTCTTCTCGGTGACCACGGCCGGACCGTAGCTGGCCGGCCGGCGCTTGGCCTCGATCAGCGGCCGATAGGCGGCCTTGAGCGCCTCGTGCCACTGCTTGGACAGGTCCTTGGAGGGGATGCCGGTGATGCTTTCCAGGATCCTCTCCCCCTCGACGTTGCCCTGGATCGACGACTTGAGGGCGCGCGCGCAGACCTCGTCCCCGAAGCGCCCGGCCACGTAGGCCCACAGGGCCTGGCCGTAGCGGTAGGGGAAGTACTCCGGAAGGCCGAGCTGGTCGATGCGCGGCATCCTGTCGCGCTCGATCGAATCGCGCATCCACATCGCGGTGTGCGGGTCCACGGGGCCCAGCGAGAGGTATTCCGCCATGCCCTCGATGAACCAGAGCGGCAGTTGCACCGCCGTGGGCAGGTTCCCGCTGCTGACGGGGCCGGCCGTTCCCGTCATGTCGAACTGGAAGGCGTGCACGAGCTCGTGGCCGAGCACGTGGTCGGTCTCGCCGAGGGGGCCGGCCATGGGCAGGACCACCCGCCGCTTCATGAGCTCGGTGACCCCTCCCGTCCCTTCCCCGATCAGCCCGGACAGGACGTTGGTCTGCTCGAAATGCGTGTGGCTGGCGTAGAGGACGATCGGCTGGCGCTGCGTGAACTGGTGGCTCAGGATGCGCGACAGGCGCGTGTACCAGCGCTCGGCCATGCGGGCCGCGTCTTCGACCGCCGCCTCCTCCTCCGGGTAGTAGTAGATGTCGAAGTGGCGCGTCTTCATCACGCGGAAATCGAAGTCCTGGTACTGGACCTTGTTCTTTCCGAAGTACTGGGCACGGGCGCACGGCGGCGCGAGGAGCAGCGCGCCGGCGGCGGCGGCGAGGGCGAGGGCGAGGACTCGGACGGGGCGGCGGGGCGATGGCATCGTCAGGGCTCCTCGAAGCTCCTCGCCCGAGTATGAGGCCTTCCGGTCCCGCCTCGCGAGGGGTCCCTTCGGTCCCCTCTTGTAGAATCCGCGGCGATGCCGCCGGGGAGACGCCGCACGGGAGCGAGCTGACCACGTGCGCCCGGCCACCGCCCGCGTGCTCGCCCTCGCCGTCGCCGCCCTCGCCGCCGGACACGCCCTCTGGTCCTCCGCCGTCCTTGGCTGGACCTACGACGAGCTGATCCACCTGCAGTGGAGCGAACGGCTCCTCGACACCGGCGTCGGGGAGCGCCTCAGCCAGGAGCGCTTCAACTCCAAGACCCCGATCATGGTTCCGGCGGTGCTCGCGCGCAAGGCGGCGCGGGCGGCGGGAGCGCGCGACGAGGCCGTGCTGCGGCTGGCCGCCCGCCTGCCGAGCGTGCTGTGGCTGGCCGCGCTCCTGGGACTCACGTATGCGGCCGGGCGGCAGATCGGCCCCGCCCCCGCCGTCCTCGCGCTCGTGGCCAGCGCGCTCGACCCGAACCTGGTCGCGCACGCCAGCCTCGCCACCGCGGACGTACCCTTCGCCTGCGCCACGATGGCGAGCCTCCTGGGCGCGTACCGGCTCTGGACGGCGCCGTCCCTCCGGCACGCCCTCCTGCTGGGCGGTGCGCTGGGCGTCGCGTTCGTGGCCAAGGTCTCGGCCGTCCTCCTCCTGCCCGGGATCGCCGTCCTCCCCCTTGTCGCGCCGCCACCAGAGGGCGCCCGCGGACCGTGGCGGCGCCTGGCCCTCTTGCTCGCGACGACGGCCGCCACCGCCTGGCTCGTGGTTTGCGCTGCATACCTCTTCCACGACGTCGGGCGGCCCCTCGAGGCCATCGGCCTCCGCTCGAGGCTCGCGGTCGTGGCCGCGTGGTGGCCGGGGATGCGCCTGCCCGTGCCGGCGGCGTTCCTCACCGCCTTCGACGCGTCGCTCGTCTCCGAGCGGCGGGACTGGGGCGTCGTCCTGCTCGGCCGCCGCCATCCGACCGGCGTCTGGTACTACTTCGCGGTCCTCTGGCTCCTCAAGACGCCGGTACTGCTGCTCGTGGGCGAGACCTGGGGCTGGGTCCGGGCCGCCGCGCAGCCCGCCGTGCGCCGGCATCCCCTCGTGCGCCTGCTCGCCTGGAACGTGGCGCTGGTCCTCGCCTACTTCTCCCTCGCCTTCCACGCGCAGATCGGCTACCGCTACGTCCTCATGGCGCTGCCCCTGGGCTACGTGATCGCGGCCGCCGGCCTGGCCACCCTCCCGCCGCGACGGCCCTGGACGGCGCTCGCGATCGTGGCGGTGGCGGGCGCGCTGGCGGAGAACGCGGCCTATCTCGGCAACCCGCTCGCGTTCACGAACCTGGTCGTCCAGCCCAAGAGGCTCGCTTATCGATGGATCGCGGACTCGAACATCGACTGGGGACAGAACCGCGGCCGTCTCGCCTCCTGGCTGGCCGAGCGCGAGTGGACGGCGGCGCGGGTCGATCCCGTGCACATCCTTCCCGGGCGGAACGTCATCGACCTCAACGCCCTGGCCGGCGTCTTCGACTTCGAGCAGCACGCCTGGGTGCGCGAGCACCTCGAGCCGCGCGGCCACCTGGGCCACACCTGGCTCTGGTACGACGTCGACGACGAGACGTTCAACCGCTTCCTCTTCGAGGCGCGCCGGCGCGCGCCGGACGCCGTGTCGGCCGCGCTCTGCCCGCCGTCCCTCGAGTACACGCTCCGCCCGAGCGACACCGGGACCGCGTTCGCCCTCCATCGCTCGCCGCGTCCCGACCAGACCTGGGTGGCCTGCATCGTGGCGCGCCGGGACACCGACGTGGCCTTCCGCGTGACGGACGGAAGCGTAGCGGCGGGCGTGATGGTGGGGCCGGAGAGCTGCCGCACGGAGCAGGTGCTGGAGGGGCAGGAGGCCTGGTGGCGCCTGGAGCCGGGCGTGCACGCCCTCTGCCTCGTCGCGCAGCCCAACCGGCGGCCGTCTCTCCCCTACGACCTCGAGGCGGCCTGGGTCGTGCACGGCGGGGGCGTGCGGGTCAACGTCCGGCCTCTTCGTCCGGAGCCCACACCTCCACCTCCGGAAGCGACCAGCCCTCGAAGCTCGTCCCCGCCTCGTCCACCAGCAGGCTGATCCCTCCGAGCGCCCGGCCGCCGAGGTCGAAGCCCAGGGCGGCGCGCCGGGGATCGTCGCTCAGGCGGTCGACGAGCTGCAGCAGGTGCGCCTCGTCCAGGCGCGCCAGCTCCACCCAGCCGTCGGGAGTGCGGCCGGCCACGCGGAAGCGCGTCGGGAACACGCTGTCGCGGCGGAGGGGGAGCACCACGCCGGACACGCGCCGCGGACGGTCGAACGTGACCTCGAAGAACTCGTCGCCGAGGAGGAATCGCGGGACCGTCCACGACGTCGCGAGGTCGTCGTCGGCAGCGAGGGCGGGATCGCCGAGCTTCGCGCGATAGCGCCAGGCGGGGTCGCGTACGCGGTGGCCGGAGGGGAACGGCGCGGCGGCGTGGGGCGGCCCCGGGTGGAGGCGATACACCTCGTCCGCCGTGCTCGCGTAGAGACGCGCGGGCGCGCCCTCGAAGCGGGCCAGACGCTCGATGCGGCCGGCGGCCAGCGCGGCCGGGAGGCGGTCGAAGAGGTCCAGCTCCGCCAGGTGCACCAGGCGCGCGAAGGATTGCCGGTCGTCCTGGCCCGTGTCGCGCAGCCGGCGCGCGAGGTCGCCCCCGACCGGCCGTCCGTGGTGCACGACGACGGTGTCGATCCCCAGGCGCGCAAAGGCCTGCAGCGCGGTCTCGGCCGGGAACTGGCCGGAGAGGCGCCGCAGGAGACGGCTCAGCAGCGGCGGATAGGCCGTGTAGCCGTGGATGATCGGCTTGAAGTGGTAGGCCGAGAAGTACATCTCCTCGGTCTCCGCGCGCACCAGCCCCTCGCCGTGGATCGGCACCTCCGCCACCGCGGACGCCGGATGGGTGTCGAGCCAGCGCACGACTTCCGGGACGCGCCGCCCGACGGGCACGGTCTGGGTCACGGGCAGCGGCCCGAGGTGCTCGAGGGGAAGCAGCGCGGCCAGGATCACGGCGCCCCATCGCGGCCCTCTCGTCTCCACGAGCCCCACTGCGCGCCCGGCGAGCAGACCGACGAAGAGCATCGCGAGCAGGCCCAGCCGCTCGGGAATGCGCACGAGCTGGAATCCCGGGACCCAGGCGTGGAGCAGGCGATACGGCCCCGGCCCCAGGCGATGTCCCCAGACCGTGACCTCCGGGCCGAGGGAGAGGAGCACGAGGACGAAAGCGAGGAGGGCGGCGGCGGGGACCCAGGAGGACGGCGAGACCGCCGCCGTCCCCGCCTCCGCTCGGCCCCGCTCCCGCGCCCACTGCGCGAGGGTGAAGAGGACGAGGGCCAGGGCCAGGAAGCCCACGAAGTGCGGGCCCCGCTGCTGCAGGCGGACCTCGGTCCCGATCGCGCCATAGACGAGGTTGGTGGGCGAGGTGGAGACGTAGTGCTCGAGGCCGATGCCCGCGTCCAGCGCGCGGACGTATCCCTGCTCGCGCGCGGCCTGGACGTACGGGAGCGCGATCGGCAGGAACAGCGCCGCGGCCACCGCGGCGGCCAGGGCGAGGGTGGGCAGCTTGCGGGCCGTCGGGCGCGGGCTCACCACGAGCGCGCCCGCGAGCACCAGTGCGATCACGAGCGCGCCGTAGAGGAGGTGGTAGTTGGAGCTGAGCCCCTGGAGGAGCATGAAAGAGGCGGTGCGCCAGGCGCGCCTCCGGTCGCCCGTCTGGAGGTAGAGGACGAGCTCGGCCAGCGCGAACGGGACGAACCCGTGCGCGACGATGTTGAGGCGCGGCCCCTCGTTGACCTGGTAGGTGTGGAACGCGTAGAGCGCCCCCGCCGCCCAGGCCCCGATCGGCGGGAGCCCGAGGACGAGGGCCAGCCGGCGGCCTCCGAGGGCGGCCAGGAGGCAGGCCAGACCGACGGCGACGTTCGTGGCCAGCACCGGGTCGTCGGTCGCCCACACGACGGGCGCGACCGCCAGCGACGGCAGCAGCCGGTGATCGGTGAACGCGAGCGCATGCCGGTGCGGGAAGAGGACGTTCGCGTCGAAGAGCCGGGCGGGGGCGCGGAAGAACTGGTGCACGTTCCAGGCCACGAGGTAGACGCTCTCCAGCGAATCGCCGACGTAGGCGATCGTGTTCCGGGGGCGGACCGACTGCGGGTAGAAGCTGGCGAAGACGAGCAGCGTGTAGAGGGCGGACGCGACGAGGGTGCCGCGGGCCCGCTGCATGGCCGCGAACACTACCGGCGGCACGACACGTCCGTCAACGCCCACTACACTTCGCCCCATGGGGGACCCGCTCGAATGGACGGTCCGGGCGCCGGGCGGACCCGCTCTCTTCGCACGATCGTGGCCGGCGGCCGGGGTGGCGCGGGCCGCGGTGCTGATCGTCCACGGCCTGGCCGAGCACTCCGGGCGATACCCGGCGACGGCCTTCGCGCTGGCGGAGGCGGGCTTCGCCGTCCATGCCCTCGACTACCGCGGCCACGGCCGGAGCGAGGGCCCGCGCGTCCACGTGGACGCGATCGGCGACTACGTGGCCGACGTTCGCGCCGCCCTCGACGAGGTGCGCCGGCGCGAGCCCGGGCGGCCCCTCTTCGTCCTCGGCCATTCGCAGGGCGGCCTGATCGCCCTCGACCTCGCCCTCTCCGGGCCGGCCGGGCTCCACGGCCTCGTGATCGTGTCGCCGTTCCTGGCCGTGCATCCGGCCTCCCGGCCCTCCGCGATCGTGCGCGTCCTGGCCGCGATCCTGCTACGGGTGGCGCCGCGCCGGCCGCTGCCGACCCACATCGACGTGGACCTGCTCGCGCGGGATCCCGAGGTCGGCCGCGCCTACGCCCGCGATCCCCTCGTGAGCCACGCCGCCTCCGCGGGATGGCTGCGCGCCGTCCGGCGCGCCCAGGCCGACGTCCGCGCGCGGGCCGGGGAGCTGCGCGTGCCCTCGCTGGTGATGGCCTCCGGCGACGATCGGCTCGTGGACCCGGAGGCGACGCGCCGCTTCGCCGAGGCGGCGCCTTCCGACGTCGTCGAGCTCGTGTGGTGGGACGGCTTCCGGCACGAGATGCTCAACGACGTCGGCAAGGAGAAGGTGCTCGCGCGGGTCGTGGAATGGATGAGAGCTAGAACACCTTGAGGTTGATGTACTTCCTCGGGTTCTTCTGGACGTCGTCCACGAGGTGGTTGAGGCTGACCGTCGCCTGGTTCAGGTTGTCCACCGTCTCGTTGAGCCGGCGGTAGAGCTCGTCGTCCGTGGTGAGCTTGCCGAGCGAGCCCTCGCCCTTGGCCATCCGCGCCGTGATCGTCTCCACCGAGGCCGACGACCGCTGCAACGAGGCGGTCACGGCGTCCATCTTCTCGCTGAGCGAATCGAGGCGCTTGACCGCGCGGTCCAGCTCGGGGCCGGTGGTGATCTTCTCGACCCCGGTCGCGGAGCGCTGCAGGCTCGCCTCCAGCGTGGCGAGCTGCTTGCGCTGCTCGGTCACCGCCGCCGAGACGTCGCGGATGACGCGGCGGAGGTCGGCGGTCGCGACCTGGGCATTGTCGGCCGTCCCGACGACGTTCTTCACCGTCTGGTCGGTGAAGATCTTCTCGACCTGCGCGAGGACCTTCTCCGCCTTGGCCGCGATCCGGGTGGCCTGGTCCATGACCGCCTCCTCGGTGGTGCCCGGCAGCCGGTCCCCGTTGCGCACGAAGGTGGTGGCCTCCCCGGGCTCGACGTCGGCCACCATGCCTCCCAGCAGCCCCGCCGACTTGAGGCGCACCTTCGAGTCGCGGGGCACGTTGTACTCCCCTTCCAGCTCCAGGCGGATCTCGACCTGGCCCTTGTCGAGCTTGAACCTCTGGATGCGGCCGATGTTCACCCCGAGCAGCTGCACGGGATCGCCCTTGCGGATCCCGCCCGCGTTGGGCACGGTCGTGCTCACGATGTAGCGGCCGCGGAAGAAGGCGGCGTCGGTCAGGATGTACAGCGCGGCGAAGATCGCGATGATCCCGAGCACCAGGAAGAACCCGACCCAGAGCGCCTGGTCGCGCCCGCGCGTGGGCGGCAGCACCGGCGGAGCCGGGGTCGCCTCCTCGTGGCGCGGGGCCAGATCGTCACTTTCGGCCATGGGGGGTTCCTCCAGGTTGGCGTTCGTCCGGCATGCCGGTCACCGTGTCGCCGTCTTCGCGCCGGCCAGGCGTCCCGCGCGCGCGGAGCCGGCCATGGCCGCCTCCACCGCCGCCGGGCGGTCGGCGAAGGCCCGCACCAGCGCGTCGCGGCTCTTCAGGAACTCGTCGGGCGTGCCCAGGAAGCGCAGCTTGCCGCCGTCGAGGAGGGCAAGGCGGTCGGAGATCGACAGGGCCCCCTCGATGTCGTGGGTCACCACGATCGAGGTGACGTGGGTGCGCTCGGAGATGTCGCAGATGAGGCGGTCGATGGCGGCCGCGTTCACGGGATCGAGGCCGGTGACCGGCTCGTCGTAGAGCAGGATCTGGGGCTCGCCCACGATCGCGCGGGCCAGGCCCACACGCTTGCGCATGCCCCCGGAGAGCTCGGCGGGCAGCTTGTTGAGCACCAGGGCGGGGTCGAGGTTGACGTCCTCCAGGGCCCGCGCCACGCGGCGCAGGACCTCCCGGCGCCCGATCGTCTTGAGGGCCCTCTCGGGCAGGCCGTAGGCCACGTTCTCGTAGACGTTCATCGAGTCGAAGAGGGCGGCGTTCTGGAAGACGTAGCCCGCCTTGCGCCGGATGGCCTGGAGCTGCTCGGGGTTCGCGGAGAAGACGGACTCGCCGTCGATCCACACGTCGCCCTGCTCGGGCACGATCAGGCCGATCGTCGTCTTGAGGAGGACGCTCTTGCCGGTGCCGGAGGGGCCGGCCACGGCCAGGGTCTCCCCCGTCTCCACCGTGAAGCTCACCCCGGCCAGGACGGGAACGTCGAAGGTCTTGTGGAGGTCGCGGTATTCGATCATGCGTCAGTTCAAGAAGAGGGGCGGGAAGAGCGCGTCCGCCACCAGCACCGCGATGATCATGAAGACCACGGAGGCGGTGGTGGAGCGGCCGACCCCTTCCGCCCCCCCGCGCGTGAGCAGCCCCATGTGCACGGAGATCAGCGGGATGATGAAGCCGAAGCACCAGGCCTTCATCTCGGAGTAGAAGAAGTCGTAGCTGTGCCAGAACAGCCGCGCGCCGTAGAGGAAGGTGGCGTGGCCCAGCCCCACGGTCAGGCGCGCGGCCAGCATCCCGGCCAGCACGCCCACGAGGTTCGCGATCCCGACGAGCAGGATCATGGCCGGCATCCCGGCCAGGATGCGGGGGGCGGCCAGGACCTTGACCGGGTCACGCCCGAGCGAGTACAGCGCGTCGATCTGCTCCGAGACCTGCATGGTGCCCAGCTCGGCGGTGATGCGCGCCCCCACCCGGCCGATCACGACCACCGCGGTGAGGACGGGCCCCAGCTCCAGCACCACGCTCGAGGTGACCACGCTGCCGAGCACGTAGAGGGGTATGGAGCCGGTGAACTGGTACCCGCCCTGCTGCGAGGTCACGACGCCGGAAAGGATCGACGTGACCAGCACCAGGGGCAGGCTCTGCACACCCATCGAGTAGAGCTGGGCGGTGCACTCGCGCAGCGAGACCTGGCCGGTGACGAGGGCGGCCGCGGTACGCCAGGCCAGGAGGCCCATCCCGCCTGTGTGCCGAGCCACCGTCGCACCGACCCCCCCGACGGCACGGATCCAACCGGGCGGCGTCTTCATCATTTCAATTTCAATACTATGCAAAAGTCCGTCCCACCGCGCGTCATGGACAGGATCGAGAGCCCCCGGCACCTGTGGTAAGGTACCGCGCCGCTCGCGGGCGCGACCGCGCCGGGCGGCGGCGGAGGGGGGCCGTGACGACCGACTTGATCCGGGTGTTCGTCGACTCGTGGGCCGTCGCGTGGAGCCTCGTCCTGCTGATCGGGTACGTGGCGGAGCTGACGCCCTGGCCGTCCCTCAAGGCGCTGCGCGGAGACGCGGTCGCGAAGACGATGGTCGCGCTGTCCACGGCCGCCGTGCTCGGCCTCACCCTGGCCGATGCCCGCGAGCCGAGCGCGATCCTGGCCGCCTGGGCCATCATCACCGCCTCCGTCAAGCTCCTGTACGACTCGCTCGGCGAGCTCTGGTAGGCGGCTCCCGATCGGACCTGACCGGACGGATCCAGGTGCTACCGTCGCCTCGAATGAGCGGGGATCCTGTCGATTCCGCGGACGCGCCGGGCCGGCCGACGGCCCTCCGGCTGGTATGGCGGAATCCCGCCCCTCCGACCCAGCGCCGCCCGATCAACCTTGCCGCCGCCATCGAGCGCCATCTCTCCGGGGGTGACGGCCTGACCGACGAGCAGTTCCTCAAGGTCTACGCGCGCCGGGGACTGGCGGCGCGGCCGGCCTGGGCCGAAGCAGCCGCGATCGTGTAGCCCGGGCGGCGAGGCCGGGCGGCCTCCGGTTCAGACGGCCTGGCTGTCCGCGTCTTCGTCGTGGCGGCGGCGCGCCCGGCGCTCGACCGTGCCGAGCCGGGCCAGCTCCGCCACCGCCTCGAACAGCGCGCGCGTCTCGACGGGCTTGCGGAAGTGCCGTTGGAAGCCCGCGCGGATCGGCTCCTGCCCGTCGTCGCCGAGCGTGAACGCGGTGACCGCCGCCGCCGGGATGCGGCCGCGGGCCGCCGGCAGCCGCCTCAGCTTGCGGATCATCGAGAGCCCGTCCTCGTCGGGGAGGCCGATGTCGCTCAGGATCACGTGCGGCGAGAACTCCTCGACCGCGCGCAAGGCGGCCTCGGCCGAGCCGACCGCGCGCACCTCGGCTCCCTGCAGCTCGAGGCCGAGCGTGAGCACCTCGCGGGTGTCCTCGTCGTCCTCGACGAGCAGCACACGGACGCCCTCGAGCGCCGCGATCTTCCCCACGGCGACTCTGTCGTGCAAGTCCCACGCCATCGCTAAATCGTTGCCCGGCCATGCCGAAATCCCTGCGGCGTGTACGATGGGATCAAGGAGGAGGCAGCACATGGCTTCGCGCTCCCACGCCTTCGGCCGGACCTTCGAACGCTTCGCCTCCGCCGCCACCCGCTTCACGGGCAGCGTACCGGCCTTCGCGATCGCGCTGGGGGTGATCCTGGCCTGGGTCATCACGGGTCCGCTCTTCCACTTCTCCAACACCTGGCAGCTCGTCATCAACACCGGGACCACGATCGTCACGTTCCTGATGGTCTTCCTGATCCAGCAGACCCAGAACAAGGACGGCCTCGCCGTCCAGCTCAAGCTCAACGAGCTGGTGGCCGCGCTGGAGGGGGCGAGCAACCGGCTCATCAGCGTCGAGGACCTGACCGGCGAGGACCTGCGCATCCTGCAGGTCCACTACCAGGAGCTCTCGCGACGAGCACGCGAGGCGGTCGACATCCGGGAGTCCCACTCCATCGACGAGGCGGAGCGCCGCCACCAGAGCAAGGCGCGGGCGCACCGAAAGACGAGCGCACGGACGCAATGACCGGGGAGACCGGCTCTCAGCCTCCCGCCCCCGCCCGCGTGGTGCAGAACGACTCGAGGACCTCGCGCACGCGCGGGCGCGTCGCGGCCAGCGATTCCACCGTGGAGCGCTCGAGGCACAGCAGCTCGCAGCTCTCGGCCGCGGTCACCGTGGCCGTGCGCGGGCGGCCGTAGAGGAGCGCGATCTCGCCGAAGAAGTCCCCCTCCCCCATCTCCCGGGCCTGGCGGTAGCGGCCCTCCGCCCCCTTCACGAACGCCTTGACGCGGCCGGTGCTGATGACGAAGAGGCTGTCGCCCGCATCCCCGTCGCCGACGATGATGTCCCCCGGCTCGAACGTGAGGAATTGCAGGCCGCCGATCACGGCCCGGAGGTCCTCCCGCGAGAAGTCGCCGAAGAGCGGGCTCGAGAGCACACCGCCGGGCGGTGGCGCCTCCGTCTCCGTGGGGCCGGGCTCGGGCTCCAGGCCGAGCTCGGGCGGCTCCCTGGGCTCGACCTCGCCCGCGGCCGTTCCTCCGTCCCCGAGGAGCTTCACGATACGGTCGGCGACGTCGCGGCGCCCCGGGGCCAGGCGCTCGATCTTCTTGAGGACCGCGATCGCCTTGGGCGCGTTGCCGGCCCGGCCCAGCTCGTCGGCCAGTCCGATGTAGATCGGCACCGCTTCCGCTCCGCGGCCGTCCAGCGCCAGGACGTCCGCGAGCTGCAGCCGGAGGTCCGCGTCACGGCGGCCGCCCTGGAACTCCTTCCGCAGGAGAGCCTCCGCCTTGCGGTACTTCTTGCGCTGGATGAGCTCGGGGAGGGTGGCCTCTCCCCCGAACCAGTCGAGCACGCGGGCCTCCTCGCGGTCGCGCGAGCGTAGGGCGTCGCCGGCTGGACTGTCAAATACGCGCGGGGGCCGCGCGCGCTAACATCGAGAGGAGGAGGCCGGCCGATGGGATTGGGCGAGTACCACCGCAAGCGGAACTTCGCCCTCACTCCCGAGCCCAAGGGGAGCGAGACCAGGAAGGACGGCCGGTCCTTCGTCATCCAGAAGCACGCGGCGACGCGCCTCCACTACGACTTCCGGCTCGAGATGGAAGGCGTCCTCAAGAGCTGGGCGGTGCCCAAGGGTCCGAGCCTCGACCCGGCCGACAAGCGGCTCGCGATGCAGACCGAGGATCACCCGGTCGAGTACGGCGACTTCGAAGGGATCATCCCCGAGGGCCAGTACGGCGGGGGGACGGTGCTGCTGTGGGACCACGGCACGTGGGAGCCGCTCGAGGATCCCCACCAGGGCCTGCGCAAGGGCGCCCTGAAGTTCAGGCTCGAAGGCGCGAAGCTCCAGGGCAAGTGGACGCTGGTCAAGATCAAGGGGCGCGACGCGCGCGACGAGGCCAAGACCTGGCTCCTCATCAAGGAGCGCGACGAGCAGGTCCGGTCTTCGAACGTCTACCGCATCACCGAGGACCGGCCGGAGAGCGTGACCACGGGGCGCTCCCTGGAGGAGATCGCGGCGGACCGCGACCGCGTGTGGAGCTCGAACCGAGGCGAAGACGGAAAGGCCGAAGGCGAGGTGCGCGGGCGGGCGACGCGGGCCGCGCGCGTCGGGCGGGCCAAGCCGGCCCCGCCGCGCCGGGACCTGTCGACGGCCGCGGCCGCCCTCCCGGCCGCGCGCAAGGGACCGCTGCCCGCCACCCCCGCCGCCCAGCTCGCCACCCTCGTAGACGAGCCGCCCAAGGGTGACGACTGGCTCCACGAGATGAAGTTCGACGGCTACCGCATCCTGGCGCGCCTGCAGGACGGCCGGGCGCGCCTCGTGAGCCGCAATGGCAAGGACTGGACGGCGCAGTTCCCCACCGTGGCCGCCGCCGTCGAGGCCCTTCCCGTCCGCTCCGCCCTCCTCGACGGCGAGGTCGCGGTCGTGTTGCCGAGCGGCACGACCAGCTTCCAGGCCCTCCAGAACGCGCTCACCTCCCGCGACAAGGGGTCCCTGGCGTACTTCCTGTTCGACCTCGTCCACCTGGACGGGATCTCCCTCTCACGCTCGCCGCTCGAGGCGCGCAAGACGCTCCTCAAGGATCTGCTGGGCGCGTCCGCCCCCGGCTCGCCCCTGCGCTTCAGCGATCACGTGGTGGGCTCGGGCGGGGCGTTCTTCAAGGAGGCCTGCGCGCTCGGCGTGGAAGGCATCGTGTCCAAGCGCCGGGACGCGCCCTACGAGCCCAGCCGCTCGCGCACCTGGCTGAAGGTGAAGTGCCTCCAGCGGCAGGAGTTCGTGATCGGGGGTTACACGGACCCCGCGGGCTCCCGGGCCGGCCTCGGGGCCCTGCTCCTCGGCGTCTTCGACACGAGCGGGCAGCTCGAGTTCGCGGGCAAGGTGGGGACGGGGTTCACGGCCAAGGCCCTCCAGGAGATGCACCGGCGGCTGGCCGCCATCGAGCAGCCGGGCTCGCCGTTCAAGCACGCGCGCATCCCCGGAGTGACGCGCGCCCACTGGGTGCGGCCGGACCTGGTGGGCGAGGTGACCTTCACGGAGTGGACCTCCGACGGGCGGCTGCGCCACCCGTCCTTCCAGGGATTGCGCCAGGACAAGAAGGCGCGCGACGTCGTGCGCGAGATCCCGCGCTCGGTGGAGGCGGCGACGGCGGAGCCCCGGCGAGGACCCCGGACGGGCGGCGAGGAGGTCGTCGCGGGCGTGCGCCTCACCCACCCCGATCGCGTGCTCTACGCGCCGCAGGGGATCACCAAGCGCGACCTCGCCGCCTTCTACGTCTCGATCGCGGACGCGGTCCTTCCCCACGTGAAGGGGCGTCCCCTCACCCTCGTGCGCTGCCCGGAGGGCGCGGAGAAGGACTGCTTCTACATGAAGCACAGCCTGGTCTGGGCCCCCCCCGCCCTCCGCCGCGTGAAGATCCAGGAGAAGACCAAGAAGGGCGAGTACCTCGTGGCCGACGACCTCGCCGGCCTCGTCTCGCTCGTGCAGATGGGGATACTCGAGATCCACACCTGGAACGCGCTCGCGGACACGGTCGAGAGGCCGGACCGGGTGGTCTTCGACCTCGATCCCGATCCCGCGGTGTCCTGGGATCGGGTGGTGGCGGCCGCGCAAGCGCTGCGCACCCGGCTCCACGCGCTCCACTTCGAGAGCTTCGTGAAGACCACGGGGGGCAAGGGGCTGCACGTGGTCGTTCCGTTGCGGCCGGCCTCGACCTGGGACGAGTCGTTCGCGTTCTCGCGCGCCCTCTCCGAGGAGCTGGAGCGCGCGCGGCCGAAGGACTACACGACGGCGATGCCCAAGGCCCGGCGCCGCGGGAAGATCCTCATCGACTACTTCCGGAACAACCGCGGCAACACCTCGGTCGCGGCCTACTCCACGCGCGCGCGGCCGGGCGCGCCCGTCTCCATGCCGATCGGCTGGGACGAGCTGGAGAAGGGCGTGCGCCCCGACCAGTTCCACGTGGGCAACGTCCGCCCGCGGCTGGCCTCGCCTTCCGCCGATCCCTGGAAGCGGTACGCCACCGTCCGGCAGGGCATCACGGCCGCGGTCCGGCGAAAGCTGGCGATCTGAACTGGAGGGGACGGAGGAGGCCGTCTACAACTCGCTCCTGCGCGCCACCCCCGTCACGAGCGCGATCGGGTCCGCGGAGGCCCTGCCCGTGGATCGTGTGATCGAAATCATGCGGCGCTACGGCCGCCCCGCCTCTTTTTGACAGGCACGCGCGGGACCCGTAATCTCGCCCTGAACGCGGCGAGGACGCGGGCGTTCTCCACCGCGGAGACCGCGGGCCGAGGAGGGTGAAGCCGAGATGGTGCTGGGACGTTTCACGGGAGCGGGCAAGGACGAAGATGTCGCCAGCCTCATCAACAAGAAGAACTACTCGCGCGCCATCGAGGTCATCCGCGACCAGCTCGGCAAGAAGAACGACCCGCGGCTGCGCCTCCAGCTCGCGGACGTGCTCGTCTCCGCGGGCAAGGAGAGGGAGGCCGTCACCATCCTCCTCCCCCTGGCCGACGAGTTCGCCAAGGAAGGGTTCGCGGCCAAGGCCATCTCCATCCTCAAGAAGATCCAGAAGATCGATCCGGGCCGGCGCGACATCGACTCGCGCCTGGCCGGCCTGATCCAGGAGAAGCAGAAACAGGCCATCGTGATCTCCCCCTCCCCGTCGCCGGGGGGAGGGTTCGAGCTCGGGATCGAGATCGGGATGGAGGCGCCGGCCGCCGAGCTGGACCTGCCGCCGATACGCGTGGCGGAGCCGGAGCCGCCGCCACCGCCCCGCGCCCCGGCCGCGGCGCCGCCGCGCCCCGCCGCCCCCGAGCCGGAGCTCCAGCTCGAAGCGGCGCCCGAGCTCGACCTCTCGGGCGGGGCGGCCCCGGGCCTGGGCGCCGGCACGAGCACCGGCGCGTTCGATCTCTCCGTCCATGCGGAAGCGATACCGGAGGAGACGCCGGCCGACCTGGGACTCGAGATGGTGGAGGAGGTACCCCCGGCCGCCGCCGCCCCGGCGGCGCCGGCCCCCAAAGCCCCCGTGGCGGCCGCGCCCGCGCCCCCGCCGGCACCGCCCGCGCTCGCCGCGCCCGTCGTCGACCAGGACCTCTTCACCGGAGAGTTCGAGTCGGTCGAGCCGGTCCTCGAGCCCGAGCCCGAGGTCGTGCTGGAGCCCGAAGCCGCCGACCCGATGTCGGACAGCCGCTTCGCGGACGAGCTGTTCTCCGTCCTCGAGAACGCCTTCCCGGCCTCGCCCAGCGCGCCCTCCACGTCCGCGCCCGGCGCCCCCGCCGGCGGCGCGCAGATCGTGGTCAGCCCGCTGTTCAAGGACTTCTCCGTCGAGGAGCTGGTGGCGGTGATCGCGGGCCTCAACCTGATCACGTTCGAGCGCGGGCAGGTGATCCTGCGCGAGGGCGAGCCCGGCCAGAGCCTCTACATGCTGACCTCGGGGACGGTGAAGGCCTTCGTGAAGCGCGACGGCAAGCAGGTGCCGATCGCGGAGCTGGAGGAGGGCGCGTTCTTCGGCGAGATGTCGATCCTCACCGGCAAGCCGCGCATGGCCACCATCGTGGCCACGGAGCACTGCGAGCTGCTCGAGCTCGACCGCCCCACCCTGGACGCGATCACGCAGAGCCATCCCCACGTCTGGGACGTGCTCCAGGAGTTCGCCACCCAGCGCACCGTCAGCAAGGGCTGACCGCGCGCGGGCGGGCTACGATCAGGGGGCGACCGCCTCCAGCGGAGTGATCCCCACGATGGAGTCGCAACGGGCCAGATCCGGCGGAGGCCCCGACGGAGGGGCCGCGGCCAAGGTGCCGGGCGACGATGCCTCCCCCGCGCTCGTCCCTCCGGCCGGGATCGCCACCGCGGACGCGGCCGAGCAGGTGACACGCACGCGCTGGCCCGTCTTGAGGCCCGTGAGGCTGGGCACCGCCCCCGGCTCCACGCGGATCGTGCGGTCGGTCGGCTTGATGTTGTTGGGGCCGGGCGACTGCAGCGCAGGGACGTCGCCTTCGCGAACGGTCAGGCTGGGCGCGCTGGCGTCGATCGCGACGATCTCGACGATGATCGACTGGCCCATCGGTGACGGGGCGGCCGCCACCGTGGTCGATGGAGGCGTGGCGGATGCGTTGCCGCCCGGCGCCTCGCTCGCCCCGCCGCAGCCCGCGGCCAGAAGGAGGAAGGGAACCAGGTGTCGTGGATTCATGCCGTACCCCCCGGGACCGACTACGGCTCCGGTGCGGTCCCTGTCTCGATCCTAGACAGGTTCGGGGCGGGGGCGCGGGGGGAGGGAGCCGATTCCGGGACGGCTCAGGCGGCCTCGGGTCCGGGCACGGCCGCGGTCGAAGCGGCCAAGGCCGCGCGGCGCTCGATGGCGGCGGCGCGCAGCAGGTTCACCGCCGTGTACACGACCACGACGATGACGAGCCAGCGTACGGCCCCCAAGGGCAGCGACCAGACGCCGTAGGCCGCGATCAGCACGGCGGGCACGCCGCCCACCGCCAGGCCGACCGCGGCGGGCAGGGCGTATCGTCTCTCGCGGATGAAGCGCACCGACCCCACCGGCATGAGGAACGCGCAAGAGCCCATCATGATCGGGAAGGCGGCCCGCGGATCCATGCCCAGGAGCGACACCAGGATCATGCACGGTGCGTAGAGGCCGATGCCCAGGGTCATCAGGGCTCCGAGGACGAAGTTGGTCACGATGGCCACCCCGAACCGCGCGCCGGAGAGGCCGAGGGCGGTGCCGCCGAGAGGCACGAGCCCGAGCTGCGAGACCAGCATGAGGAGGGCGGCGGCCAGGAGCGCCGAGCCCATGCCGCCCTGGACGCGCGCGCGGCTCCACCGCGAGACGACCCCGGCGCCCAGCCAGGCCCCCGCCACCGCGGCGGCGATCATCCCGGCCAGGGTGGGCATGGCCACGGAGACGACCACGATGTAGATGAAGGCCTGCGCCACGGAGGGCGTGGTGTGGCCCACGTTGAGCGTGCCCGGGATCAGCTCGTCGCGGACCACGCCGAAGAGCCGGAAGAGCGACGTGGTGGTGGCGAAGGAGCCGATGCCGAGGGTGTCGAAGAAGTTCGTGACGAAGCCGATCACGACCTGGCCGAGGTCGGGGCGGGGGGGCTCCCCGGCCGGGCCGCGGCCGCCGTGGCGGCGGATGCTGCCGACCCAGACCGCGAGGTAGGCCGCGGTGAGGACGGCCAGGGCGACCAGCAGCGCGATCTTCATCCGCGAGTTATACGCGCCGCGCGCCGCTCGGGTCAAAATCCCCTGTGGCCATGATCACGCTGGCCGTCCTGGTCGGCCTCCCCGGCGCCGGCAAGACGAGCTTCTTCGCGGCCCGCCTGGCCGACACGCACGTGCACGTGAGCAAGGACCGGATGGGAGGCGCGCCCGACAAGGGCCGGCGCCAGCTCGAGGAGGTCACGCGCGCCCTCCTCGACGGCCGGTCCGTGGCCGTCGACAACATCAACGGCCGCGCCGCCGACCGCGCGCCGCTCATCGAGCTCGGCAAGGCGGCCGGCGCGCGCGTGGTCGCCTACGTCCTGGAGACGCCGGTCAAGGCCGCCTTGGCCCGCAACCGGTCGCGGCCGGGCCCCGCGCGTGTCCCCGACGTCGCCGTGCTCACGGCGGCCAGGCGGCTGGAGGCGCCGACCTCCGCGGAAGGGTTCGACGACGTCTTCCACGTCCGCGCCGAGGGCGGCGGCTTCGAGGTGGTGCCGCGTCCTGAACGCGGCCCGAACGGTGGTATGGACGTGACTCGGCGAAAGCGATAGAAACGGCGGAACGCCTCGACGGCGAAGGCCCCCTTCAGGAGGGAACGTCATGGCACGTACGTCGCGATCGCTCGGCATGCTGGCGCTGGTCCTGGGCCTGGCGGGAGTCGCGCCCGCCGCACGGGCCGAGGACCCGCCCCGGCGCCAGGTGGTCGCGGGCGCCCACTACAAGGCGAGCGGCCTGCGCCGGTTCCTGTTCGGGGCCGACTACCGCGACCTGTGGACGACGCCCGTCGATCTGCCCGTCCTCGACCTGCAGCGCTACGCGGGCGGCCTCCAGCCCGTCCGGCGCGTGGGCGGCCAGGAGACGAGGGGCCTGGCCATGAAGGGCGCGGACGGCCGCGACTACACGTTCCGCGCGATCGACAAGGACCCCACCGAGATCCTGCCTCCGGAGCTCCGCGAGAGCGTGGCCCGCGACATCGTCCAGGACCAGATCGCGTCGAGCCATCCCGCCGGCTTCGTGGTCGTCCCGCCCCTGCTGGAAGCGGCCGGCGTGATGCACACGACCCCCGAGCTCGTGGTGATGCCCGACGATCCCGCGCTCGGCGAGTTCCGCCCCGTCTTCGCGGGCCTGATGGGCACGATCGAGGTCTACCCGCGTCCGGTCGGCGGCGGCAACCCCGGCTTCCAGGACGCGACCGAGATCATTGGCGGCGACGAGATGTGGAAGCGTCTCCAGGCTTCGCCGGCCGACCGCGTGGACGCGCGGGCCTTCCTGCGCGCGCGCCTGATGGACGTCTTCATCGGCGATTGGGATCGGCATCGGAGCCAGTGGCGATGGGCCAGGCTCCCGTCCTCGCCGCGGTGGCAGCCCATCCCGGAAGACCGCGACCAGGCCTTCGTCCGCTTCGAAGGGCTGTTCATCGCGATGTCGCGCAAGGGTCACCCGCGGCTGTTGGACTTCGGTCCGAAGTACGCTGACATCGTGGGGGCCACCTTCAACGGCTGGGAGGTCGACCGGAAGCTGCTCTCGGAGCTGGACCAGACGGTGTGGGAGGAGACGGCGCGCGACCTCAAGGCGCGCCTGACCGACGCCGTGCTGGAGCAGGCGGTCGGGGGCATGCCTCCGGAGTACGGCCAGAAGGACGGGGCGCGGCTCCTGGCCGGCCTCAAGGCCCGCCGCGACGCCTTGACCGACCAGGCGCGCGTCTACTACCGCAACCTCGCGGGCAAGGTGGACGTCTTCGCGACGGATCGCGCGGAGCGCGTGGAGCTCACGGGCCAGCCCGGCGGCGGGGTCGAGGTCACGATCGCGGACGGAGCCGAGGGCGCGGCGCCCTACTTCCACCGGACGCTCCTCCCCGCCGAGACCCGGGAGGTATGCCTCCACCTCGGCGCCGGGAACGACCGGGTGGTCGCCCGCGGCGAGTCCAGCTCGATCAGCGTGCGCGTCGTGGGCGACGCGGGGTGCGAGGTGGTGGAGGCGGCAGGAGGGCTCCACGTCCGCATGTCCGACGCCGAATCGTGCACCAAGGTCAGCGGCTCCGCCTCTCTCGACACGCGCGCCTACGTGCCGCCGCCCGCGAACCCGCGCGCCCCCTGGATCCCTCCCCGCGACTGGGGCCACCAGACGCTGGGGATACCGTGGCTGCGCTACAGCCCCGACATCGGCGTGTTCCTGGGCGCGAGCGTGACCCGTACGAGCTGGGGCTTCCGCAAGGACCCCGACGCCACCGTCCAGCGGTTCCGCGCCGGCTACGCCACGACGGCCAAGTCGGGGCGCGTGGACTACCGGGGCGACTTCCGCCTGGAGAACTCCCGCCTGCGCCTGACGCTGTTCGCGGGCGCCTCCGGGATCGAGATCCTGCGCTACTACGGCCCGGGCAACGAGAGCGTGAGCCTGGCCGACGAGGACCAGAACAAGGTCAAGCAAAGGCAGTACGCGCTGCTCCCGGCCCTCTCCATCGATCTCGGCAAGGGCACGAGCCTCACCGTCGGCCCCGAGGTGCACTACTCGACCACCGTGTTCGAGGAGGGCCAGCTCATCGACGCCGTCCGGCCCTACGGGTCGGAGGACCTGGGCGAGCTGGGCGGACGGCTCGCCTTCCTCCTCGACCGCAGCGACCAGCCGGGATACCCCCGTCGCGGGGCGATCCTCCGCGGCCAGGCGCGGGCCTTCCCGGGCATCTGGAACGTCCGCTCCGCGTTCGGAGAGGTCGACGGCGACCTGTCCACATACCTGACTCCCGGCCGCTCCCTGCGGGTCCCGACGCTCGCCTTGCGCGTGGGCGGCAAGCAGGTGTGGGGGGACTACCCGTTCCAGGAGGCGGCCTACATCGGCGGCCACACCACCGTGCGCGGGTTCCGCGCCCAGCGCTTCGCCGGCGACGGCTCGCTCTACGGCAACGCGGAGCTGCGCCTGCCCCTGGGACACTTCATGATCCTGCTGCCCGGCGAGTTCGGGGTGTTCGCCCTGGGCGACGTCGGGCGCGTGTTCCTGGCCGGGGAGACGTCGAGCAAATGGCACACCGCGGTCGGAGGCGGGCTCTGGTTCTCGTTCATCACGCGCGGCAGCACCCTGAGCGTCTCCGTGGCCAACAGCGAGCAGCGCACCGGGCTCTACCTGGACGCCGGCTTCATGTTCTAGGCTCCGGGGCCCGCCGGATGGTCGCGAGCTGACGGAAGGTCGACTGATGGATCGCGCCCGGCCCGCCCTCCTGCTGGCCGCGTACGTCTTCGTGAGCCTGGCCACGCGCGCCGTCCTCCTGCGCGTCCCGATCATCGACGTCGACGAGTCCTCCTACGCCGTCGCCTCCTGGGCGATCCTCCGCGGTGCCGCGCTCTATCACGACGTGGCCGACCACAAACCGCCGCTCGTCTACCTGTACTACGCGCTGGCCCAGGAGCTCCTCGGCCGCGGCATGCTCTCGGTAAGGATCCTCACCACCCTCGTGGTGCTCCCCTTGACCGCGCTGGGCCTGTCCGCGTTCTACCGGCACTCGCGCGCGGGAGCCCTGGCCGGCCTCGCCTACCTGCTCTACGGCTCCGCGTTCATCGGACACGACATGCTGGCCGTGAACTGCGAGGTCCTCCTCCTGCTGCCGGCCACCTGGGCCCTCGTGCTGGTCGGGACCCCGCCGCTCAGCCGTCGCGCCCTCGGCCTGGCGGGTGCGGGGGCGCTCCTCGGGGTGGCGACGCTCTTCAAGCACCAGGCCGGGCTGTGGCTGCCCGTGCCCCTCGTGGCCGCGTGGACGGCGGGCGCGAGCGAAGGGCGTGCGGTCTCGCTGCGCCGCGCCGCCCTGGTCCTGGCCGGCTTCGCCCTCCCCCTGGCCGCCTGCGCCGGCTACTTCGCCTGGCGGGGGACCTTTTCCGACTTCGTCTACTGGAACCTGACCCACAACCTCCGCTACGCGGCCAACCCCATCCGGGCCGAGGAGGCCGAGCGCCGGGCCGCCGTGAACCTCCTGCCCTTCCTCGTCGTGACCGGGCCGCTGTGGTGGATCGCCTGGCGCGCGCGCCACGCCTTGCCCTCCGCGCACGCGGCCCGGGTGGTGTGGGGTGCGCTGGCGCTGGCCGTCCTCTCCGCCGCCATCGGTTTCCGGTTCTACCCGCACTACTTCGTCCTCATCGAGGCGCCGCTGGCCCTCGCCGCCGCGCCGGGCGCGGTGGCCCTCCTCGATCCACCCCGGCGCCCGGCCGGCCGCCTGCTGATCGGGTGGACGGCGGCCATGACGGTGGCCTGGGCGGTGGCGAACCTCGCGATCTACGCGCGCGCGGACATCGAGGAGGAGACGCGGCCGGCCTTCCGCGACGTAGCCGCGCTGCTGTCCGCGGACCGCTGTCGTCCCGGCGCATCCCTGTTCGTGTGGGGGTACGCGCCGATGCTGTACTACACGGCGGACCTGCCCATGGCCACTCGCTTCCTGTTCCTGGAGTCCACCCTCGTGGGGTACATCCCCGGCAACGCCGGCAGCCTGAGGGGGTCGGTGGACACCGCGCGCTACATCCGGCCCGAGCACTGGGACTGGCTCATGGACGATCTCGCGCGCCGGCCTCCGACCTACGTCGTGGACACCTCCACCGCGCGGATCCACCACTGGCAGCGCTACCCGCTCTCGTCCTATCCGCGGCTCTGGAGCCTGGTGAGCCGGGACTACGAGCGGCTGGGGAGCGTGGACGAGGTGCAGGTCTACCGGCGGAAGGGGTGCGCCTGCGAGGGGCGTTGAGGCTTCAGTCCCCCGGCTGCGTTATCCTTGTGGACGCCCCGGCGTAGCTCAGCTCGGTAGAGCAGTGGCCTTTTAAGCCAATGGTCGTGGGTTCGAATCCCACCGCCGGGACCAGGCCTCCCTCCCCGCTCAGCGTCTCGCGACGAGCCAGAAGTCGCGCTCGTGCGCTTGCGTCAGGACGTATCCGAGCCTCCGCAGCTGCTTCTGCATCGGCCGCGTGGGCTTCAGCGCGAAGACTTCGCTCACGCCCTCGGGGATCTCCCCGAGGTCTCCCTCGTCGGCGAAGAGGACGCGCACGCCGTCGCCGAAATCGTAGCTGAGCGAGATCACGTCCCCCATGTTCGCGGCGGGGGCCCACAGCAGTGGACGCGCCGTCCGGTTCATCATCCGAGCCATCTCGCGCTCGGGCGTGCCCCTCCCCTTGTTCCACCAGGTCTCGGCCCGGTAACTCAGGGCACACGACACGAGACCGCTCGCGACCAGGAGGACGGCCCCGAGGCCCAGCCCGAGCCGGCGGCGCGCCTCCGCCGTCTCCAGCCTCAGGGCGAGCGCGCCGGCGACGGCGAGGACGCCCCCGAGGTGGGCGGGCACGAAGTAACGCGTCACCCCGACGCGCCGGCCTCCGAGGAACAGGTCCATCGGCAGCAGCGTGAGAGCCAGCGGCACGATCAGGGCCATCACGAAGGCCCACCCACGCCGGGACCCGGACCGCCAGAGGACGACGAGCGCCCACGTCACCAGGACCAGGACGGGCACGAAGGTGAAGACGTGGCCGAAGCCGGGATCCACGAAGGCGACGCTCGCGGTGCGCGCGGCGGTCTCGAGCCAGCGCCCCGCTTCCGGCGGCTCGCCGACCCACCGCATCTGCTTGCGGACCGCGCGCAGGTTCTCGACGATGACCACGAGCCAGGGCGCGAACGCGACGGCGCCCACCGTGGCCGCCACCAGGAACCGAATCCCCGTCCGCGTGATCCGAAGACCCTCGGCCGCGAGCACGTAGAGCGCATGCCCGGCGAGGACGAACGCGAAGAGCAGGTACGCGTAGAGCCCCACCACCACCGTGCCCGCATAGATCGCGAAGCTCTTCCAGGTCCCGAGCCGCATCGCGCGGACCAGGGCCACGCTCGACAGGAGCGTCGCCACCGTCCAGAAGCTGTACGGCCGCGCCTCCTGGGCATAGAGGACGTGGAAGGGAGAGACCGCGAACAGGCCGACCGCGATCCAGG